>JAFKGG010000397.1 GCA_017307915.1 Burkholderiales bacterium
GCGCATCGAGTTCTGCTGCACGGTGGCCACGTCGTTGACCGACTCGGCCAGCATCCGCGTCAGTTCCTGGAAGCGCGTGTAGCGGTCGAATTCGAGCGGGTCGAATTCGACGCTGGTTTCCTTCTGATGCGCGATGCGCGCCTGGATCTGCGACTCGGCCTGGATCTCGATCTCGCGCAGCTGCGAGCGCAGCCGCGTCACGTTCTCGGTCAGATCCTGCAATGACTGGCGCAGTTGGCCCAGCTCGTTGTCGAGCCGCGAGCGGCTGATCGCCACTTCGCCGGATTCGTTGACGACGCGTTCGAGCAGGTCGGCGCGCACGCGGACCAGCGCCTGCGCCGAAGGCTGGGCCGGGGATGGGGCGGGCTGCGTGGGTTGGGATTGCGGCTGTGCTTGTGTCGGCTGGGTTTGCGTCGCCGCACCCGGCGGTTGGGTCATCGAAGCAAGCGGCAGAGGCGCTGATGAGGGCGTGGCCAGGCGCGATTGCGACTCGGCGACGGCGACGGCGTCAGCCTCGGCAGCCGCGTCTTCCGCGATCTCGTCCGTCGCCGCCGTGGCCGTCCCTGCTGCCCCGGCCACCGTTGCAGCCGCAGCGGTGCTGCCGCTCGGCGCTGCCGTACCAGCAGCGGCCGGTGCCGGCACTTCGCCGTTCGCCACCTGCCGGATCGATTCGAACATGTCGACGACGTCGTCATGGTCGGCGATCAGCTCTTCGATCAAGGGCACCGGCACCATCGACAGTACGCTGGCGGCCTCGATGCGCGTTTCCATGTCGTGCACGCGCTGGCCCAGGTCCATCGCGCCGGCCATCCGCGCGCTGCCTTTGACCGTATGAAGCTGCCGCATCAACATCTGCTGCACCGAGCGATCGGCGGGTGCCTGCAGCCAGCGGCGCAGGTTCTCGCCGATCTGCGGCAGATAATCGGCGGCCTCTTCGACGAATACCGGCAACAGGTCGGCGTCGAGATCACCGGTTTCCACGGCCGCCTGCCGCGTTGCGGCACTGCGCGGATCCCAGCGCGCGGCCAGCGCGTGAGCGATGGCCGATGCCTCATGCTCGCTGCGCGGTTCGGCGCCGGCGGCGAACTGATGCAGCATCGCGCGCATGCGCTCGATCACCGCCGCATAGTCCGACAGATCATCCAGGGTCATCGGCCGACCGACGACGCGCTGGCGCAGCAGGAAGGTTTCCAATTGCTCGGCCAAGGCACGCACGCCGTCGAGCGCGACCAAGGCAGCGCTGCCCTTGAGCGAATGCATCGCGCGTTGCGCCGCTTCACTCGCAGCCCGCATCGGCGAGGTGCGCCAATCGAGGCTGTCTTCGCTGAGCAGCGTGACCAGCTCGTCGGCTTCCGACAGGAAGATCTCGTACAGCGAGCGGCTGAGCGTGCGTTCGCCGATCTGGATTTCGTCGGCCGGTTCGGCCGCGGCTTCGCCCACTTCAAGCGAGGATGCCGTTTCGATCGGCGCCGACAGATCGAAAGGATCGGGCATGCCGACCAAGGCGGCGCTGGCGTCGTCGTTCGCCGCGATGATGCCGCCCGCATCGATCGGCGTGGTGTCGATCGACGTGAGCGAGACCAGATCGATTGCCTCGCTCGGCTCGGCCGAGGCTTCCATCTCGATCGCTTCGATGACAGCCGAGAAGTCTTTTGCGGCGGGTGGATGAGCCGCTTGGCCGTCGAGCGGTTCGTCGGCATCGAGTGATTCCGCCACGTCGAGCGGCTGAACATCGAGCGATTCCACTGAAT
This sequence comes from Burkholderiales bacterium, assembly GCA_017307915.1. Lineage (GTDB taxonomy): Bacteria > Pseudomonadota > Gammaproteobacteria > Burkholderiales > Burkholderiaceae_E > Zeimonas. Next base: position 1,752 of record JAFKGG010000397.1, read on the forward strand.
CGATGGGTTCAACCGCCTCGATGGGTTCAACGATCTCGACAGATTCGATCGCCTCGATGGGTTCAACGACCAAGAGCGTTTCCACATCGATCGGTTCGAGTGCGACAGGCTCGATATCGATCGATTCAGCCTCGATCGATTCGACCTCGATCGAACCGGTTTCGATCGAACCAGCCTCGATCGCTTCGGCTTCGATCGCTTCAGCTTCGATCACCTCGCCGCCATCAGCAGCGTCCAGGCTTTCGACGACTTCGATCCCGCCGGCCACATCGACGACCTCGAAGCCCGACTCCTCAGGCAACGACATCTCGATCACATCACCGATTTCGTCGCTGTTGCCCGCATCGGCAGACAGCGCCTCGACAGCCATCACCGGCGCAGTGCCGGCCAGCGCCGCGAACGCCGCTTCATGCGGCTGCCCTTCGCGCAAGGCCGCAGCCGCGGCGATCATCGCGGCAGCATCCACCGGCCGCATGTCGCCGGCCTGCAGCGCCTGCACCCATTGTCCGAAACGCTCGCCGGCCAGATCGATCAATTCATACAGAGGCGGCGTGCCGCTGCGCTCTTCGGCCAGCCACAGGTTCAGCACCTGCTCCATCGCCCAGCCGGCTTCGCCGAACTCGGTCAGCCCGACCATGCGGCTGGAGCCCTTCAGCGTATGGAAGCCGCGCCGGATGGTGGTCAGGAAGGCCTGATCCGACGGCGCCGCACGCGATTCCTGTGCCGCCTGCGCGATCGCTTCCAGCACCTCTTGCGCTTCACCGAGGAAGATTTCCAGCAGTTCGCTGTCGATCGAAGCTTCGTCGCGCGGCGGCTCGGCCGGCGCCGGCGCTGCCGGTACCGCCGAACGAACGCCCGGCAGGTCGGCGAGCGGATTGCGCAGCGTTGCGGCGCTTTCCATCGCGCCCGCTGCACCGGCGAGCGACGAACCCTCGTGGGTATCCAGCAATGCCAACGCAGCGACAGCATGATCCTTCATGCGTGCGTCGTCAGCCAGCAGCGCGTCATCGCGCATCCGGGTCAACGCATGACGCAGCGCATCGCGCAGTCCGGCATCGGCCGGCGCAGCGGCAAGCGCATCGAACAAATCGCTGGCCTGTTGCGTATGTTCGGCCAAGCGGGCTTCGACAGTGACGGCGGGAGGCTGCTCCGCTGCATGGGCCGCAGGCAAGGATGCGTCGCCCATCGACAAATCGATCGAGGGCGCGTCGGTCAACGGCAAGCTCGCTGCGCCGATGGGCACCTCGGATGCCACGTCATCGCCGGCCTGCGCACCACGCGCAGGCTCGACGCCAAGTGATTGAGTCGACGGCTCGTACGGTTGCTCAAGCGACGCATTCGCTGAACTTGGCGCAGCCATCGATCCGGCCGCGCCCTGCGCGCCAGCCTTGTCCGGCGCGTCGGCTGCGCGCCCCGGACTCACATCCGGGGCCACGCCATTCACATCGGCCGGACCGGGCTCCCCGCCCCGCCGGCTCAACGCCACCACCACCGGCGCCTGCGCCGCGCGCGCCGGCTCGGCCAGCTCGGCCGAAAAGCGTCCGCTGTCGGCATTGAACGCGAAACGCGTGCCGCTGCGGCCCGGCTGCTGTTGCAAACCTTCGACGAAGAAGCCCAGCGCTCCCAGGCTGCCCGCCACTGCCTCGCAAGCTTCGGCCGATGGCGCCGCTTCGTCGGAAACGAAGCGCTGCACCTGCTCTGCCACTACGTTGGCGGCGCTGGCCGCATCCTGATGACCCAGCAGATGCAGCGCGCCGGAGACTTGATAAAGCTGACGCACCGTCTGCGGCAGATCGGCACGCTGCGCGGGATCGCGGAAAAATGAATCAAGCGCCTGTTCGATCGAACGCAGATTGCCCTGCGCCTCGCCGATGAAGGTGGCCATCGTCAGCCGTTCCTGTGCGGCGCTGGCCAGCTCGCGCAGCCAGTCGGGCACCTCTTCATCGGGCGCCGTGCCGGCCAGCGTAGCCGTCAGGCGCTCGGCCATCTCGAAGGCACGTGCATCGTGCACGTCGGCATCTTTCAGCGCACGATCGAACAACTGATCGGTGAACAGCAGGGCCGAGGCCGTCTCCAGCGCCAGCGCTTCCGACGGCACCGGCTGGCCGAGCGCGAGCACGCGGCCGGCCTCAGCGAACGCTTCGGCGACGGCGCGCAAACCGCCGAACGGCAGACCCGACATCGCGGCGCGTAAAGCCGCGATGGCTTGTGCATAGACCGCAAGATCGGCAGTGCTGCCGCGCGCCAGCTTCTCCCAGGCCAATTTGGCGCGGCCGAGCGCTTCCTTGCCCGCCGTCACCGCACGCTGGTCGACGCGGCCAAAACGCGGCTGCTCGAAATCGGCCGGCACCGCGCTTTCCAGGCGAAATGCGCGCCGCACCTCGGCCACCAAGCCGTCGTCAGCGCCGCCGTCGGCGCGCGCCAGCGCGAACAGCGTGTCTTTCATCAGGCGTTCGGCCACCGGCGAACCGTCGCTGATCGAGCGGCGCAATTGCAGGTTCAGCCGTGCCAGCAGGCGCTTGCCATAGACGTCGAGCGTCACGCTGCCGTCATGCAGCGCCTCGAAATACGCCAGCGCCACCTGCCAGAAAGTCGGATGCGCAGCGCCGATCTGCGAGCTGCCGACCGCATCGATCGCCGCATGCAGCGACTGCACCGCACCGGCATCGGACGGATCGCGCAGCAGCTTCAGCAGCCCGCGTTCAAAGCTTGCGCGCACCGCGGCCAGCTCGGCCGCGCTCAGCTCGCGAATCGGCCCGTCGGCCACCACCAGTCGCGCCGACACCGGCGGCGTGAACAGATCGGCCGGATGGATGCGTTCGGCCTGCCGCGCTTGCAGCAGCGCGGCATAGTAGGGATACAGATGCAAGGGCTGCGACGCATCGCCGAGCAGCAGGCCGTCGAGATACTCACACAACGCGCCATAGGCAGCGCCGATGTTCGTTACCAGCTCGTCGCTCAGCGCAAGCTGTTCGCGTTCGACCAGATCGAGCAGTGTCTCGGCTTCGCCGGTGAGCTGCGCCACGCCGGGCAGATCAACGATCGCCAACGCGCCATGCGCCTGATGCAGCGCGGCACGCGCCGCGCGCAGCGCCGACAAGTCGTCACTGCCCGCCGCGAGCTGCTCGCCCAGCCGTGCCTGACTGGCATCGAGCGATTCGCGGATTTCGCCCAGGCACCATGACAAGGTCGACAGATCGGTCTCGTCGATCGTTTCCAGCCGGTTTGCTTCGTTCATCGTCTGCCGGTCCTTTCATCGCGCGGCGCGTGCGGCGCGCTGTGGATGCGATGGGCGTTGATCGCTATGCCACCTTGAAGCGCGACACCGAGTTGCGCAGCTCCTGCGCCAGCTCGGCCACCTGCCGGATCGAACCGGCCGTTTGCAGCGTGCCTTCGCTGGTCTGCTCGGTCACCAGCAGGATGCGCTGGATCGACTGCGCCACGGTACCGGCCGACATTGCCTGCCGCGACGTGGAGCTGGAGAAATCCTCGATCAGTTCGGCCAGTACGCTCGACACCTTGCCGATCTCGCCCAGCGCGCGGCCAGCCTCGTCGGACAGCCGCGTGCCTTCGACCACGCCTTGCGTGCTGCGCTCCATCGCCGACACCGCATCCTGCGTATCGGTCTGGATGGTGCGGATCAGCGCCGAGATCTGCTTGGTGGCCTCGGCCGAACGCTCGGCCAGCCGCTGCACCTCTTCGGCCACGATCGTGAAGCCGCGACCGGCTTCGCCCGCCGAGGCCGCCTGGATCGCCGCGTTCAGCGCCAGCACGTTGGTCTGCTCGGTGATGTCGGAGATCAGTTCGACGATCTCGCCGATTTCCTGCGAGGATTCGCCCAGCCGCTTGATGCGCTTGGCCGTATCCTGGATCTGGTCGCGAATGCCGTTCATGCCCGAGATCGCGTTGTTCACCGCGCGCGAGCCCTCTTCGGAAGCCCCCAGCGATTGCCGCGCCACCTGCACCGATTCGGCGGCGCGCGCCGACACTTCGTGAATCTGCCGTGCCATGCGCAGCACCGCTTCGCCGGTATCGCGGATTTCGCGCGACTGCTGTTCGCTGGCGGCCTGCAGGCTGGAGGCGGTCATCTGCGCCTTCGACGACGCATCGTTGACCAGCTCGGCCGTGGTGTTGATGCGCGCCACCAGATTGCGCAGCTCCTCGACCGTGTAGTTCACCGAATCGGCGATCGCGCCGGTGATGTCTTCCGACACGGTGGCCTGCACCGTCAGGTCGCCGTCGGCCACTTCCTGCAACTCGTTCATCAGGCGCAAGATCGCCGCCTGGTTCTGGTCGTTGGTGCGCTTGGCTTCCTGTTCGAGCCGCTCGGCGATCTCGCGCTGGCGCTCGGCGCCCTCGGCACGCTGCTCGCTATCGGACAGAAACGCGCGGAACAATCCATACAAGGCGATCAGCGCCAGCACCGAGAACAGCGCCGCGCCCCAGGTGAACCAGCGGCTGCCGCCCTCGCCGGCACGCAGTTGGGTGCGCAGCGAGTCGAGTTGTGCACGAACCGTTTCACTATCGGCGAAGATGCGCCGCTCGGCCTGCCGCGCCTGCGCAAGCTGCGCCAGGCCGGTCTGCGCGCCGGCATACAGCGGCTCGATTTCGAGCAGTGACTTTCTGATGTCGGCCAGCGCGCGACGCGCCTCGCCGTCGGCTGCGGCCAGCCGCAGCCGGTCGCTGCCGGTGAACATCGCATCGGCCAGCTCGCGCAGACTGCTCATCGAGCGCACCAGCTCAGCGCCGCTGGCAGCCTCGCCGGTGTCGGCCAGAGCCAGTGCGTTCACGTCCTTGGCGATACGCTGCGTCAACGCCAGCAGCTCGCCGGCGGCGGCTACGTCGCGTGCCGCCGCATTGCCGGTCTGCCGGGCGGCGAGCACGGCCTGCGCCGACTCGCCCAGCTTGGGCGCAGCGCGCAGCACTTCACGGCGCAGCGTGCCGAAGGCGCGCAGGGCGGTTTCCTGTTCGAGCAGCGCCTGGGCCGCGGCGTTCGACGGATTCCAAGTCTGCTGCAGCTTCTGCAACGCGGCTTGCGCATCGCCGGGCACCGGCTGCCCGCCCTCGGTACCGGTGAGCTGGCCGAGCAGCGCGTTGAACTGGCTGCGGCTATCGCGCAACTGCGTGAACGCCGACGCATCGCCCAGCAGCGCCTGCGGCGCGGCCTTGGCGATGCGCTGCGAATGTCCCAATGCATCGCCGGCCTGCTGGCTCCAGCGCGATGCGTCGGCCACCTGGCGCGCATCGTTCCACAAGAACACGAAGGCCAGCAGCACCGACAGCAGCAGCGTGGGCAGCCACACCTGCAATTGCTTGTGAAACGGCAGCTCGCCGACCAGCGGCATGCGCATCCGCGCGCCGCGCGGCGGCTTTTCCGGCGTCGCCGCGGGCACATCGGGCAACGGCCGCGACACCGCCGTCGGCGCCGGCCGGGCAGCCGCGGGCGGCCGATCGAAATCGTCGTCAGGCAGCAGGTCTTCGAGAATCGCCGTATCGGGCGCGAGATCTTCGTGCCGGTTGGTACGCGGCGTCAGGAAGGTCGGCAGCTTGATCGCCATCTTCATCATCGGTTCTCCGTGCCCTGGTCAACGCGCTACGGCGAGAAAGCGCTCGTCGCTGGCGAGCCGGGCCAGACTCAGTTCGGTCCAGCATTGGCCGTCGGCGTCACGCCAGCGACGGCCCAGCCAGGGCGAGGCAGCGCCTGCGGCGAAGCCGCTCGCAGGCGCTGGAGCGGCCGTTGCATCTGCGGCATCCGCGACCTGTGCCGCGTCGTCGGCCGCTTCAGTCATCGCATCGGGGTTCTGCAGCCCCAACATGCGATCGACCAGGATTGCGCTGTTCAGGTGCAGGCGCGAAGACAAGGCCACCAGCCGCGTCTCCTTCGTGGTCGGCGTGAATTCTCCACCGCCAAAACGCGCCAGATCGGCCACGCCGTACAGCGAGCCGCGCAGATTGACCAACCCCTTGAACCAGTCATGCGTCAACGGCACCGGCGCGATGGTGGCCGGCAGGCTAACGATCTCGCCGGCTTCGGCCAATTCGATCAGCAACCGCTGGCCGCCGACCTGCACGCCCAGGTGCGCCGCCTTCATCGAGCCGCTGGCGGCCTGTTTCAGGCGTTCCGACAGCCGGGCCTGGAAGTCGCGCAGATTCTGTCGTTCGGTATTCATGTCAGTGCGCCAGATCGGCGACACGCGCCAGCAGTTCTTCGGGCTTGACCGGCTTGATCAGGTATTCGCGGGCCCCCTGGCGCAAACCCCAGATACGGTCGGTTTCAGCCGACTTGCTGGTGCACAGGATGATCGGAATACCTTGCGTTTCAGGATCGCGCGACAAGGCGCGCGTCACCTGGAAGCCATTCTGCCCCGGCATCACCACGTCGAGCACCACCAGGCTGGGCCGCTCGGCCTTGACGATGCGCAGCGCTTCCTGGCCGTCTTCGGCGGTAATGACCTGATAGCCCTTCTTCTTCAGCAGATCGGCGATGAAGAAGCGTTCGGTCGGGGAATCGTCGACCACCAGGATCTTCTGCGCGGGCATGGTGGTAATCCTTGGCAGGGAATCGGATGAACGTCAGGCGACGGTCGCGCAGCGCGCCGGATCGTTCAGGCGCTGGCCTGCTCGGGCCATTCGCGCTCGCGGCGGCGCGCATACTCGCCGACGGTTCGCACCAGACTGTCTTTGGTGAAAGGTTTGGTCAGATACTGGTCGGAGCCGACCATGCGACCGCGCGCGCGGTCGAACAAGCCGTCCTTGCTCGACAACATCACCACCGGGATGTCGCGGAACTTGGGGCTCTTCTTGATCAGCGCGCAAGTCTGATAGCCATCGAGCCGCGGCATCAAGATGTCGCAGAACACCAGGTCGGGATCGTGATCGGCGATCTTGGCGAGAGCGTCGAAGCCGTCCTCGGCAAGGATCACCTGGCAGCCGGACTGTTTCAGAAAGATCTCGGCGCTGCGACGAATCGTGTTGCTGTCGTCGATCACCATCACCTTCAGTCCCGATAATCCGGCCGCGTCAGTCATTTCATAGCTCCACCATCTCGAAATCTTCCTTGCGTGCGCCGCATTCCGGGCAGGTCCAGTTCATCGGAACGTCTTCCCAGCGGGTGCCGGGCGCGATGCCCTCGTCCGGCAAACCGTCTTTCTCGTCGTAGATCCATCCACAGATCAGACACATCCACGTACGAAACTCCGCGCTCGGCGCACTCATCGAAATTCCTCTCAGGCTGGCATGGCGCATCGCCCTGTCGGGTCGCGCGCCTTCATTTTGTATAAACGCGGCCACTCCTACGGAGTTGCCGTGCGGGCGATGGTAACCTCGCAGGCCGATAGGCGTCCTTGATCGCCGACTAATGGCCTGCCAGTTGCGACGAACGCACCCACACCCAAATACCATGACGATGCCCCGCGGCCTGTATGCCGTCACCCCCGATTGCGACGACGACGACTGGCTGCTGGCCGCGGTAATGGCCGCGGTGCGCGGCGGCACCAGCTCGGTGCAATATCGGCACAAGCAGGCCGGCGCGGCCCAGCGGCTGCGGCAGGCGCGGCGGCTGGCGCAGGCCTGCCGGACGCTCGGCGTGCCGCTGATCGTCAACGATTCGGCCGAGGTGGCACTCGAAGTGGCGGCGCACGGCGTGCATCTGGGCCGCGACGACGGCGATCCGACAGCGGCGCGTGCCTTGCTGGGTGCGCAGCACCTGATCGGCGTGTCCTGTTACGACGAATTCGAGCGGGCGCTGCGCTGGCGCGGCGTGGCCGACTATGTGGCGTTCGGCGCGGTGTTCGTATCGTCGGTCAAGCCGGGGGCGGTGCGTGCGCCGCTGGCGCTGTTCGAGCGGGCACGGCGGGAGGGGTTCGGCGGCGGTAGTACCTCCCCATCGGGCGGCCCGCGATCAGACGGCCCGCGGCTGGTCGCGATCGGCGGCATAGACGCCACCAACGCAGCACAGGTCGCGGCCGCCGGCGCCGACGCGATCGCCGTCATCAGCGCGGTGTTCGGCGACGGCCGCGGTGATCCCGGTTTGTGCGAAACGCGCGCACGGCGCGTCTGCGAAGCATTTCGCAGCGGGCGTGGCGTGGCCAGCGACAGCGTCTCGGCTGGCCGCCAAGCCGCGCCGGGCGCGACGCGAGCCGAGCACTGACACGCCGTAGATGACCGAAGACGACGCCCGCTGCGCCCTGCTGGTGCGCGCCTGCGAAACCGCAGCGCCCGGCCAGGTTCAAGGGAGCGACGCTGACCGCGCCTGGGCCAGCCGCGCCGCCGCCGAAGTGGTCGGCGAGCGTGCCTCGGCCGATACCTTCATCGCGCGCCGCGCCCAATTGGCCGCCGAGCGCCTGGGCGCACGCGACGCCAGCCTGCGCCGCGCGTTGCGTGCCGTGCGCTGGCGCCCATGGGTCGGCTGGCTGCTGGTGCTGCTGGCGTTCGCAGCCGGCATCGCCGGCGATGCGATCGGCGCCGGCCAGCGCATCAACGTGCTGGCGCCGCCGCTGCTGGCGCTGCTGGCGTGGAATCTGTGCGTCTATCTGTTCATCGCGCTGAATGGGGCGGCACGGCTGCTCGGCTGGCGCTTGCCTGGCGATCAGCGCGGCCGCCCGCTGTCGCGGCTGCTGGCCCGCGCCGCGCACGCGATCGCGGCGCCAGCGGCGAGCGCCGTCCCCGGCCCGTCGACGGCAGCGCGCTTCGCGCTCGACTGGGCGCACGCCGCCGCGCGCCTGAACACGCTGCGCGTGGCGCGCATGCTGCATCTGGCCGCCTTCGCGCTGGCTGCCGGCGCACTGGCCGGCCTGTATCTGCGCGGCCTGGTGCTCGAGTACCGCGCCGGCTGGGAAAGCACTTTCCTTGGCGCCAACAGCGTCAGCGCGCTGCTGGCCGCCGTGCTCGGCCCCGCCGCGCAGTTGACCGGCATCGCACTGCCCGACGCGGCACGGCTCGAAGCAATGCGCTTTCCGGGCAGCGGCGGCGAGCCGGCGGCGCCATGGATCCACCTGTATGCGGTTACCGTCGCGGCAGCGATCCTGCTGCCGAGGCTGCTGCTGGCCTTGATCGACGGAGCCTGTGAACGCCGGCTCGCCCGCAGTTTTCCGTTGCCGTCGAGTGATCCGTATTTCGCTTCGCTGGCGCGCATGCATCGCGGAGAAAGCGCAACGATTCTGGTCGTGCCCTACAACCATCGGCCCAGCCCGCAGGCCAGCATCGCGCTGCATGATCTGCTAGGCGCCGTGTATGGGCCGAGCATGCAGCTCACGGTTGCCGCCGCGGTGAACTACGGCGACGAACAAGCCGCGCAGCATGCACGCGACACGGCCGGCGCTGGCGATGCACCGCCCTCTTTACTGATCGTATTGTTCTCGTCGACCGCCACACCCGAGGCCGATGCGCAAGGCGCGTTCCTCGACGCGCTGGCGCAAAGTAGCGGCGGTACAGCGCCCATGCTGGTGACCGTTGATGAATCGGCGTTCGTGGCACGCTTCGGCAACACCGACGCCACGGCACAGCGCCGCCGCGGTGAGCGGCGCCAGTCGTGGCAGAAATGGCTGGCGGCGCGCGATCTGCAGCCGTGGTTCATCGATCTGGAACGCGTCGAAACCGCGACTGCCTCGCGCGAGCTCGCCGGCATCATTCAGGCGCAGACGCAGGCTCACTCCCTGCCCGAGCGCGAACGCGGAGCGTAGTCATGCACGATGCCGCGACGATGAGCGACAACTCGATGCCCGACACCGCACAGACGATCGCACTCAGCCTGGTCTCGCACACCAACGTCGGCAAGACGACGCTGGCGCGTACGCTGCTGGGCCGCGACGTCGGCATCGTGCGCGACGAAGCGCACGTCACCGATACCACCGATGAATACCTACTGATGCGCAGCAGCGACGGCGATCGCCTGGTACTGTGGGATACGCCCGGCTTCGGCGACAGCGCGCGGCTGGCGCGGCGGCTGGCGCGCAGCGGCGACCCGATCGGCTGGTTCCTCGCCGAAGTCTGGGATCGTTTCCGCGATCGCGCGTTCTGGTCGAGCCAGCAAGCGGTGCGCAACGTACGCGAACGCGCCGACGTCGTGCTCTATCTGGTCAATGCCGCCGAAGCGCCGGAAGAATCCAGCTTCGTCGCCAGCGAAATGCGCGTGCTCGAATGGATCGGCAAGCCAGTGCTGGTGCTGCTCAACCAGCTCGGCCGCCCGCTGCCGCCGGCCGACGAGGCCGCCGAGATCGAGCGCTGGCGCGCCGCGCTGGCCGGCACGCCGCAGGTGCGCGCGGTGCTGCCGCTCGATGCGTTCGCGCGCTGCTGGGTTCAGGAAGGCACGCTGCTGCGCGCGGTGGCCAAAGAACTGCCGATGGACAAGCGCGCCGCCGGCGAGCGGCTGATCGATGCCTGGCAAGACGCGCGGCGCGCCACCTTCGATGCATCGATCGCGGTGCTGGCCGAACGCGTCGCTCGTGCCGCGCTCGACCGCGAAGCCGTGCCCGAATCCGGCATGCTCGGCCGACTGCGCGAAGTGGGGCAGGCGCTGGCCAGCGGCGCCGCGACCGGCGACGCCTTACGCAGCCCGGCGCGGCAGCAGGCGATGCGCAGCCTGGCCGAACGGCTCGACACCGACATCCGCGCCAGCACGGATCGCCTGATCGCACTGCACGGGCTCGACGGCCATGCATCGAACGAGATCTTGACGCGACTGGCCGAACACTACGCGGTCAACGAACCGGTGAGCGAGAGCCGCGCGGCCGTGCTCGGTGGCGCGCTCACCGGCGCGCTGGCCGGCCTGAAAGCCGACCTGGCTACGGGCGGGCTGAGCTTCGGCGCCGGGCTGCTGGCCGGCGGCATCGCCGGCGCGCTCGGCGGATTCGGGCTGGCACGCGGCTACAACCTGGTGCGCGGCGCGCAGACGCCGATGGTGATGTGGGCCGATGCGGTACTCGACGAGTTATGCGCCTCGGCGCTGCTCGGTTACTTGGCGGTGGCGCACTATGGCCGTGGGCGCGGCGACTGGACAGCTTCGGAGCATCCGGCGCATTGGCGCGGCATCGTCGACGACGTGCTGCGCCAGCATCGCGAGCCGCTGGCACGGCTATGGCGGCTGCGCGGCGAAGCCGAAGACACAGCGGCGCTCAGCAGCGGATTGCAGCAGACGCTGAGCGAAGCGGCGATCGACGTGCTGGCCAGGCTGTATCCGCAGGCGGCGTGGGCGTTGGCGCAGCAGGGGTCGACGAAAAACGGCTGAGGCGGGCTCGGCGCCTCATTCGCGTTTGATACCCCGGCTCTTGACCAGTTCGGCCCATTTGCGCGCTTCGATCGACGCGTAGCGCTCGAAGGCGGCGGGCGAATCCGCCACGGCCTCGATGCCCAGCTCCAGGAATCGCTTCTTGACGGCTTCCGAAGCAGCCACCTTTTGCAGGCTGGCGCTGAAGCGGGTGCGCACCTCATCGGGCAAACCTGCCGGCGCGACCACCCCCTGCCAGGCATAGACTTCGAAGCCTTTCAGACGGGCGTCGCCTTCGGCGACGGTGGGCACGTCGGCTTGCGTCGAAGATCGTTCAGAGCCCGACACGGCAATGACCCTGAGCGCACCGGACTTCAGATGCGGCACGATCGTGCCCAACGACGAAAACATCAGCCCAGTGCGGCCGGCAATCAGATCGGTCAGTGCTGCACCAGCCCCGTTGTAAGGCACATGAACCATCCTGGCCGAGATGCCTTCGAGCAGGAGCTCCATGGCCAAGTGATGCGGACTACCCATGCCGGCTGACGCATAGGTGGCCTCGCCGTTGCGCTGCTTGATGTAATCGATCAGCTCCGACACCGATTTGACCGGCAGATCCTTGTGAACCACCAGGAACAGCGGAAAACGCGCGAACATACCCAGGTAGCTGAAGCTCGTGCGGGGGTCGTACGGCAGCTTTTCCATCAGTGCCGGATTCAGCGCCAGCGTGGCGCTGTCGGCGGTCATGAAACGATAGCCATCGGGCCGGGCCCGCGCCAGTTGCGAAGCCGCACTGACAGTCGCGCCGCCGGGCATGTTCTCGACGGCAATGGGTTGCCCCAGATCGGCGGCGATGTCCTGCGCAAGACGCCGGGTCATTACATCGGTTGCTGCGCCGGGCGCATAGGGCACCACCCAGGTGATGGGCCGGCTGGGATACGCCGCCTGCGCCATGACGCGCATGCTGCACAGCGCCCCGGCACCGGCAAGGGCCTGTATAGCCTGCCGGCGCGAAAAAACGGGTTTCGGGTTCATCGAGTCTCCTCACTGATGGTTGGTCAACGGATACGCCGGCTCAGCGATCGGGCAGCAGTGGCTGCAGCAGATGACGATCGGCACGGCCCAGCGGCGGCTGTTCGAGGCAGGCCAGCCCGGCCTGCCGCTGATCGTGGCTGGGCCAGCTCAGCAGCAGGCAGGCACGAGGCAGGTCATCGCCGGTCATGCATTCATAGGCCGCAACGACCGTTGCGCCGTACGGTTGCAGCAGCGCTGCGGCCTGCTCGGCCATCAACTGACGGGCTTGCGTGCCGCAGCCGACGGCGACGCGGGGCATGTAGAGTTCAAGACAGCCGTCGTCGCACAACGCAACGCCGCACCAAGGCAGCACTTCCTTGAGGAAGTTCAAGTCGTAGCGTTCGACCAGCTCGCTGCCGCGATTGGTGTCGGTGCGTACCTGATGCCACTGCGGATCGGCATAGAAGCCGCCCCAGGCCTGATCGCGCGCGTGCATCGAATCCCATTGCATCAGATACACGAACAGCGGCGAACGGGGGCCGGCGGTGGTGTGCCATGCCCCGATCACCCGAATGCCGTGCGTCCGGAACAAGCCCTGCAGGGGCCCTTCGAAGCGCGTCACCATGTCGCGCATGCGCCCCGGCTCGACTTCGTACAGACGTAGTTCGAAAAAGGTTTCTGCCATCGTGTCGCTTCAGTCTTTCCAGGGCCGGGTCGCATCAGCGCACATAGGGCGGCGGCACGCCTGCCCGGGTGGCGGCACGAAAGTACTGCCAGGGCACTTCCACCGTGGCACCGAGCGTTTCGGCGGCATACCAGGGCCAATGCGGGTTGTTCAGCACGGCGCGTGCGATCGCGACCAGGTCGGCGCGGCCCTGCGCAACGATCTCTTCGGCCTGATGGGGATCGGTGATCAGCCCCACCGCGATGGTCGTGATGCCGGTACCGCGGCGTACTGCTTCGGCAAACGGCACCTGGTAGCCGGGCCCCAGCGGCACCTTCGCGTATACGGTGCCGCCCGACGACATGTCGACGTAATCGCAGCCCCGATCCTTGAGCCGCTGTGCGAACACCACCGCGTCGTCGACCTGCCAGCCCTGCGGATGCCAATCGCTACCGTTGCAGCGCACGCCCAGCGGCTTGCTGGCGGGCCAGACAGAGCGAATGGCATCGAAGACTTCGAGCGGCAGGCGCATGCGGTTCTCCAGGCTGCCGCCATAGTCGTCGTCGCGCAGATTGGCCAAGGGACTGAGGAACTGGCTGAGCAGGTAGCCATGCGCGGCGTGCAGCTCGATCAGATCGATGCCCAGCCGGTGCGCACGCCGGGCCGCCTGCACGAAGGCATCGACCAGCTCGTCCATGTCGGCCCGGCTCATCGCCGCGGGCGTCTGCCAGCCATCGGCAAAGGGCACGGCACTGGGTCCGATCACGGGCCACGCGCCTTCTTCGGGTCGCAGCGGGCCTTTGCCTACGAACGGCCGGTGCGAAGCGGCCTTGCGTCCTGCATGGCATAACTGAATGCCCACTGGCATCCGGCTGTAGGCGCGCACACGGGACAGCACACCGCTCAGGGCAGCAGCGTTGTCGTCGTTCCACAGCCCCAGGCATTCCGGCGTGATGCGGCCCTGGGCTTGCACCGCAGTGGCCTCGATGATGAACAGCCCCGCCCCCGAGGTCAGCATGCTGCCGAAGTGAAGCAGATGCCAGTCGGTGGCGCAGCCCTCGCGCGCGCTGTACTGGCACATGGGCGAAATCACCAGCCGGTTCGGCAGCGTGAGCCCGCGCAGGGTAATCGGTTCGAACAGTGCACTAGTCATGGCAAGCGTCGATTCAGTCCCTGCGCAGCAGCATGCAGCCCAGGCCATAGGAGCCGTTGCACACCACGCTGATCCGTGGATCGCCGCCGACCTGGCGCTGGCCGCCACGCTGCCACAATTGCACGCAGGCTTCATGGATGTGACCGAAACCGTGCAGGCGCCCTGCCGACAACTGTCCGCCACCGGTGTTCATCGGCAGCTCGCCCTGCAATCCGATGCGTTCGCCATTGCCCAGGAAATCGCCGGCTTCGCCCTTGCCAAAGAAGCGCAAGGCTTCGAGCCAATGCACGGTCAGGATGCTGAAGCCGTCGTAGATCTGCGCGACATCGACATCGGACGGTTTCAGATCGGTACGCGACCACATCATTGCCGCCGCCGATTCGGCGCCGAACGAGGTCAGATCGGACGGCGCGCGCTTGCCGCCGCCATGCATGGCGCTGCCGATCGCCTCGATCCGCAGCGGCGGATTGCGAAGATCGCGCGCAGCATCCAGTCGTGACAGCACGAATGCCGTCGAACCATCGACCGGCACGTCGCAGTCGTAGAGCCGTAACGGCGAGGCGATCACGCGCGAGGCGAGATAGTCGTCCAGCGTGATCGGCTCGCGATAGATGGCCGCAGGATTGCGAGCCGCCATCCGGCGGCCATTCACCGCGATCGCGCCGAGCCGCTCGCTGGTCAGGCCATATTCATGAAAGTAGCGTTGCGCATACAGCGCATACCAGGGCGCCGGCGAATGGGCGCCGAATGGCACCGTCCATTGCCACATGTCGCCGACCCGCGGCGCGCCGCTGCCCCAGTTCATCGCGTCCTTGGCGCGATGGCGCGCCGAAGCCTCGCCGGACGTGCGAAATACCAGCACGTGCCGCACGAAGCCGGCAGCCAATGCGTGAGTGGCGGCGAACAGCGCACTCATCTGCGCGGCGGAATCCATCGCGCAAGCCGCATACCAGTCCGGCTTGAGCCCCAGCGCCAAGCGAACGTCCTGAACGCCGACCGGCGAGAAGCCGGTGGCGTTGTCCTGCGCGCCCGGATAGCTGACCAGTCCATCGATCTCGGAAAGTTCGAGCCCGGCATCGCGGATCGCCGCCAGACACGCATCCAGCGTCAGCCGCAACGCGCTGGAACCCGGCGTACGGGTCACCTGCGACTGGCCGATGCCGGTGATCGCCACGCGCTTTTCGGGAAATTCAGACATTGCCGCACTCCGGTTCGAACAAGGGCAGCCACACGTCTTCCACGTGCTCGAAGCGAACGCGCACCGGCATGCCGATCTCGACCTGCTCAGGACTGCAACCGACAATGCGCGACATCACCCACAGGCCCACTTGCTCTTCGAGCTCGATGACCGCAAAGACGAACGGCACCTGCTGGCCGGGCACCCAGGCCTGTTCGTTGATGGTGAAAGACATGACCCGCCCCCGCCCCGAGACCGGTTGCGGCTGCACGTCGAAGGACAAGCAGGGCGCGCAGATCGGCTGCGGCGGGTGAATCCAGCGTGCGCACTGCTTGCAGCGGCAGATATCCAAGGCGCCGCGCTCGCCGGAGGTCCAGAACGCCCGGGTTTCCGGGGTCAGCGCGGGAAGGCGGTTGACGGTCATCGCGTCTCCTCGTATGAGTGGCAGCACTGCGCAGAAGAACGACGCATCAGCGCTTGAGCACGATGCCCGCCTTGTCGCGATCCCAGAAGCGTGACAAGTCTTCCTCGGCCATCTGCTGCAGGCGCCGCTTCTCGACCTTCTGGCTGGCGTTCACCGGCAGCTCGTCGATCAGCAGCACGAAACGCGGCACCATGAAGCGCGCCATCGCGCCGCTGCAGAATTCGATGATCGCTTCGGGCGTCACCGCCCCCGGCGCCTGTGGCACGATCGCCACGGCCACTTCGTCTTCCGACATCTCGGACTTGACGGCGAACACCGCCACGTTCTTGATCTTAGGATGGCCGAGCAGCACCTGTTCGACCTCGAAGGCCGATATGTTCTCGCCGCGCCGGCGAATCGAATCCTTCACGCGATCGAGAAACCAGAAGTAGCCGTCTTCGTCGATGTAGCCGCGATCGCCGGTATGGAACCAGCCGTTGCGCCACGCCTTGGCCGTCGCTTCGGGCATCTTGTAGTAGCCCATCGAGTGGGTCCACGGCATGTCGTGGCGCAGCACGAGTTCGCCGCGCCCCCCGGGTGGCAGCTCGAAATCGTTTTCATCAACGATGCGCGCCTGGATGCCGGCGCGCGAGCGGCCGCATGAGCCCAGTTTCGCCACCGGGTCAACCAGGCTGAAAGCATGCGACGGACCGAAATCCGTCAGGCTGTAGCTTTGTATGAAGCGCAGCCCGAAGCGTCGCTCGAAATCCCGGCCGAAGCTGGGAATCGGCGCCGACATGCACATGCGTAACCGATTGTCGGCATCGTCCGGCGCAGGCGGCTGACTCCACAATATGTTGACCATCGCGCCGAGCAGATTGGTCAGCGTCGCGCCGCTGTCGCGCACGTCGCGCCAGAAACCCGAAGCCGAGAAACGCTTCTGCAACGCGATGCTGGCATCGACCATCAGCGCGTTGTAGGTCGCCCCTTGCAAGGCGTTGACGTGGAACATCGGCAGGCAGATGTACGCCACGTCGTCGTCGCGCTGACCGAAGGCCTGCGCATGACTCAGGCCCCACAGGAAGCACTGGGCCTGCGACAGCATCACGCCCTTCGACGGGCCGGTGGTTCCCGACGTATAGATGATGTAGGCCAGGTCGCTGAAGCGAACCTCGACCTGCGGCGGATGGTGCCGGCCCGTGTAGAGCGCCTCGAAGCGATGCACCGCCGGCGCGCTACGCCCGCTTGCGGCAGCGCCCCGCGGCAGATCGCCTCGCACCACGATCTGCGCGATGCCCGGCACCTGATCGCCGACTTCGGCGTAGCGCTCCCACAAGTCGGCATCGATCAACAGCGTGGCGGCATCCGAATGCGTCAACAGATATCTGAGCGGCTGACCGCGGTTGCCGGTGTTCAGCGGAACGGCCACGGCGCCGAGCTTGCCCAGCGCAAAGCAGGTCAGCAGTTGTTCCTTGCTGTTTTCCATCAGTATCGCAACGTGGCTGCCGTGGCCGACGCCAAGCGCCGCCAGGCCGTGCGCGATCTCGTTGGACAACAGATCGAGGTCGCGATAGCTCAGGCAACTGCCGTCGGGCAGATAGCGCAGAAACACCTTGTCGCCGTTGCGCCTGGCCTTTTCCGCCAGAACCTGGGCAGTAGTCAGGCTGGAGATGGCGTGGCCGCACCAGCGGTTGAGCGGTTCACTCACGGCTGCGGTCTCGATTGGGCGCACGCCGCGGCGCGATCGACCGCATTCTGGAAGCGATCGCCATCCTTGATTTCGTCGGCCAGGATCAGCGCCAGGCGAGCGAGGAAATCGCGCGATTCGGCTTCCGGAAGGGCGTCGAGCGCGATCACCAGTGAACGGAAGGATCTCTCCAGGTGCATGTCGAGCAAGCTCATGAGGCGTTCCACCGAGGTCAGACAGTTGCGGCATCGAAATGCAGCAAGCCATTGAAGGCCCGCAACACGGCGTCGCGATGCGGATGTTCCAGCCGTGCCCCCACGTAGCCGTCGGGACGCACCAGCAGCCACGTGCCGGCTTCGGCGGCGAGCTTGGCGAAACCCGCGCCGGTCGGATCGCAGGCCCAGGCATGGCCGCCGGGCCGGCGCGCCACGACGATCGGCCTGAACGGCGCGGCCCCCGCCGCCAGCTCGGCGAAGGCCGCTTGCAACACTTCGGGCACCTCGCCATCAATGCAGAAATAGATGCCGGTCAGGCCGTTGCGCAGCAAGGCGTCGTGCAGGAAGCGGTGCTCGCTTGTCCCGGCCAGCAGCAGCGGCGCATCAGGCAAGGGACTGCCGACGGCAGCGCCGATCGCAGGATCCTGCGCCGGCGGCGGCGTAAGCAGCGATTCGGCCTTGTTGGCGTTGAACGCGTCGATCAACGCGATGACGAAGCGCTCGCCAGGCAGCAGGTCGAACACCGCCTTGCGCATCAGCGCTGCGCCGCGACTCGGCGCGGTCATGCACAAGGTGGCCTGGCCGATCGCATGCAGATTACGCACGATCACCGGGCGACGCTCATGGTCGTAGACATCGAGCAGCGCTTGCGGCGCATGCCCGTTGAGCACGAAGCCCAGTCGCCAGGCCAGGTTAGACGCGTCGAGCAGCCCCTGGTTCATGCCGCGACCGCCGAAGATCGGCGTCTGATGGGCCGCATCGCCGGCAAAGAAGATGCGGCCGTGCCGATAGCTGTCCAGCGAACGTGACATCGGCCGGTAGGACGAGATCCAGACGATTCTCCAGTCGCTGACCGCCGTGGCGTCACCGAGCAAATCGACCTGCGCTTGCACCACGCGAGCCACGCTTTCGGGCTTGAGCGCTTGGTCGCGATCTTCGTCGTCATCGAGAGCGTAATCGAGCCGCCAGGTGTCGTAGGGCTGACGCTGAAGGATGACCGCCGAGTTTGGCCGATGCGGCGGACGAATCCAGAGCCTGCGCGACACGGGCAGCGCGGATTTCATCTCGAAATCGCAGATCACGAAGTTGCGCGACGACACGCCGTCACCGATTTCCCGGTACGGCAAGCCGAGTTCGCGCCGCACGGCACCGCGCGCGCCGTCGGCAGCAACGACATAGTCAACGTCCAGCGTGTAGCGCCCTTGCGCAGTTTCGACGGTCAGACGTGGTCGCTCGGGGTCGTTCACGTCGACGCCAGTCACCGCGCTCAGCCAGCGCAGTTCGACGTTCGGATGCGCCAGCACGGCATCGAGCAGGAACTTTTCGACCCAGGGCTGCTGCAGCACGCTGATGTCGGGATGTTTCTCGGTGGGTGACTGCTCGTAGGGCGCACTGTGGATCAGTTGATGGCCCTGGTAGACGTAGTTGCGCTCGCGGGGAACGGCGCGCTCGCAGAAGGGCGCGGCCACGCCCAAGCGGTCGAGCACCTGCACGCTGCGGCGTGAAACGGCCAACGTACGGCTGCTGTCGGAAAGCTGGTCTCTGGCTTCCAGGCAGACCGTTCGAATGCCTTGCTGGGCCAGTGCCAGGGCGGTGGCCAGGCCCACGGGTCCGGCGCCGACGACGGCCACCTGAAAACGACGCGGCTCGGCGCCGCTCAATTCCGGAGGAAGCTGAAAAGGGTATTTCTGCCACTCGAAGAATCCCGGCTTGTGTTCCAGCATGCGTTCGTCCTCGATCTCCGTTACAGCCGGTTGTCCGGCGCACAGCGCGACTCAGCGCGCCTTGTCCGTCCACGGCACGGCCGGTCCACTACATTTGGTTCGTCTGACGTACAATCGTACGTAATACGAACGAAAGTCTATGAGCTTCGGCCACCCTGCGTCAAGCGCTGTTTTCTGATGCGAGGCCCGCGCGCACCATCCGCCACGCGCGGCTGTCTACAATGCGCCGGAGCCCAATGCAGGCGTGCAGACACCGATGCCCATCACGGAAGAACACCCAGACTTTGTAACCGCGTTCTCACGCGGGCTGTCCGTCATCAAGACCTTCGAGCGCGGCGCGGAGCGGCAGACGCTGTCAGAGGTCGCAGCGAAGACCGGCCTGTCACGTGCTTCGGTGCGCCGCTTCCTGCTCACGCTGGAGGCGATCGGCTACGTGGCGCAGGAAGGCAATACCTTCCGGCTGCTGCCCAAGGTGCTCGACCTGGGCTATGCGTACATGTCTTCGATTCCGATGTGGGAGCTGGCACAGCCCTTGATGAAGAACATCGTCGACGAGATCGACGAGTCGTGCTCGCTCGCCGTGCTCGACGGCTACGATGTGGTCTACCTCGCGCGCGTGCCGCCCCGGCACGTCTATACCATCCCGGTGCAGGTCGGCATGCGCATGCCTCCGTATGTCAATGCGATGGGCCGCGTACTGCTAGCCGACCAGGACGACAAACAGGTGGACGATTACCTGAAAAGCGCCCGCTTCGAGAAACTGACGCCGAAGACCGTGACCGACCCGGTCCGATTGCGCCGGATCATCGAAGAAACACGCCGCAACGGCTATGCGATGGCCGAGCATGAGGTCTACGAAGGACGCTGTTCGCTCGCCGTTCCCGTGCGCAACCGCGAAGGCAAAGCGGTGGCATCGCTGAACGTGAGCGCGATGATGAGCCGCGCCAGCAAGGATGACTTCCTGAACCGGTTTCTGCCGCTGTTGCGGCAGGCTGCTGCCACGTTGGGCGATTCGCTTTGAACCCGCCGGCGACAACCTGATCGCGATGCTGAGCTCGACCGCTTACACCGGCAAGACCATCGCTTCGACGCGAGCCCTGATCAAGCATCTGGACGAAGTCCGCGAACAAGGCTTCGCCGTGTCGGATGAAGAGCGCGACGAAGGCGTATGGGGCATCGGTACCGATCGGCGAAGGCGGTCGCTGCCGCTTCGTGCTTTCTGTCGTGGGGCCGAAGTTCCGAATCGACGCCTCGCGGCGCCGGGAAATCATCGAGACGCTACTCGAAGCGGCCGCGGGCATCAGCTCGCAACTGTCCTGATCACGGCCGGACAATCGACCCATTCGCCCAGTGGCTAGCTGATCTTGCTGACCGCGATTCACGGGCACGTGTGTTGGTACGAATTCAGCGGATGCGAGGCGGGGCGTTCGGTGACTGCAAACCGCTGCAGGACGGAATCTGGGAGCGGACATCGAGACCGCAGTGGACTACTGGCGCGATTGGCAGGCAAGGAATCGACGATGAAACAGGCATCTCGCCTCCACGATGAGGCGGTGATCGAGTTGCTGCGCGAAGATCCGCAATTCGCCGCGGCCTATTTGTCGACGGCGTTGGCCGAATCAGAACAGCCCGGCGGGCGTGAAGCGTTATTGTCCGCGCTACGGCAAGTTGCGGAGGCCCAGGGCATCGCAAGCGTTGCGCAGCGAGCTGGCATTCCCCGGGAAAGCATGTATCGGATACTTTCTTCCAGGGGGAATCCGAGATTGGAGACCTTGCTGGCAGTGATTGCGGCGCTCGGTTTGCGGCTCGACATGCGAAGCGCCGAAACGGCGTAGGAAAGAAGAACGGCCCGGATCCGAGCATGCGCCTGTTGTCCAGCGGCATGCGCTAAAGCGTGCATGGTGCCGGCGCCGGTCATGCCTCGATATGCACATTAATACCAATATATAATATTATCTGGTAGGAAATTTAGGACGGAGCGCCTGATGGCCAAGAACACCAGCATCGTGCTCGGCGAGCACTTCGAGACCTTTATTGCCGCTCAGCTGGAAAAGGGACGCTATGGGTCGGCCAGCGAGGTCGTGCGCCAGGCGCTGCGTCTCCTGGAAGAACATGAACAGAAGGTCGAAGCTCTACGGCAAGCCCTGATCGAGGGAGAGAACAGCGGACCATCGACGCCACTCGATATGAAAGAAATCCTCAGCAAAGCCCGGAAACGCGCGGGCCTCGATGCTTAAGCTTCTCAGGACGCCGGAGGCAGAGCAAGACTTGCTGGATATCTGGCTGCATTCATTTGAGACCTGGGGTGCGCAACAAGCCGATCGATACCTGCAAAATCTCGATCAGGGCATGCAACAACTTACTCGCACCCCGAATCTAGGCAAACCGCGCGATGCGGCGCGCCGCGGCTACCGGTCTTTGCAGATTGGCCGCCACGTCATCTACTACAGAGTCCTTCTTGATGCGATCGACGTAGTGCGGATTCTGCACGACCGCATGGACCCGGATGTCCAACTAAACTAGCTCGATTAACGGCGTAGGAAAGAAGAACGGCCTGCGCTCACCTCACCTCAAACCGCCGCACCGCCTCTTCATCCAGCGTCAGCCCCAGCCCCGGTTTCTCGCTCATCACCAGCTTGCCTTCACGCGGCGTCGGCGGATCGACGAAGATCGCATCCCACCACGGCATGTACTCGATCCACGCGCCGGCGCGCACGGCGGCCAGCAGATGCATGTGCACGAACGGATGCGAATGCGCCGACACCGGCCGGTTGGCGGTTTCCAGGATGGCGGCTGCCTTCAGCCACGGCGTAACGCCGCCCAGATGGTGGGCATCGAGAATCGGATGATCCACCGCCGGCAACAGCGACGCCACATGCTCGACGCGTGAGATGCGCTCACCCGCAGCGATCGGCAGCGCCTGCTCGGCGCGCACGCGCGCAAGTCCTTCGAAGTCGTTTTCGCGCACCGGCTCTTCCAGCCACGCATAGCCCAGTTCGGCCAGCGCATGCGCCATGCGGATGCCTTCGTCCACCGTCGAGCCCCATAGCGCATCGACCATGATGTTTACGTTCGGCCCCACCACGTGCCGCACCGCGCGCGCGCGCTCGACGTCTTCAGCGAGCGGCCGGCCGCCGCCCATGCGCAGCTTCATCGCCGTGTGGCCCATCTCGACCAGCATCGCGGCTTCCGACTCCAGCCGCTCGATCGGCATGTGGCGCCACAGCGTCCAGCTCGCATAGACCGGCACCGTGTCGCGATAGCCGCCCAGCAGCCGCCACAGCGGCAAACCAGCCTGCTTGCCGCAGATGTCCCACAGCGCGACGTCGATCGCCGCCATCGCCAGGTTCGACGCGCCGTCGTGCAGCAGATCGACGGTCAGGTTGTGCATGCGTTCATAGATGAACGCGCGCCGGCCAGCGTCGAGACCCTTCAGCCTGGGCTCGAGCCCACGGATGATGCACTCGATGGCGCGCACCATTTCCACGCTCTCGATCGATGCGTAGCCCAGGCCCGTGCAGCCGTCGCTGGAGTGCACCTCGACCAGCAGCGTCGCGAACTGCGTGCGCGCGCCCATGAACGGATGCAGGATCGGCTCGGCCAGCGGCAGCGCCACCAGCCGCGTGGTGATGCGTTCGATCAGCGCGCTCATACGGCCACGCTCGCCGATAGCGTCGTACGGTGCATGCGCCGGCGCAGCGGCAGGTCGAAGTCGCCGGTGGCCTTGTGGATGCACGAGCAGTTGTCCCACATCACCAGATCGCCGATGCGCCAGCGATGCCGATAGATGAAGCGCGGCTGCAGCACGTGCTGGCGCAATGCTTCCAGCGTTTCGTCGGAGGTCTTCTCATCCAGGCCGATGATGTGGCTGATCGCGCCTTCGCTGTAATAGATGCACTTGCGCCCGGTGCGCGGATGATGCTTGACCAGGGCATGCGTGATCTCGGGCGTCATGTTGGCCAGACGCTCGCGCATGCCCTCTTTCGCCTCTTCCGACAGCTCGCCGGTGGCAGGGTCGACCGGCGCGTTGGCGATGCGATACTCGACGTTCTTGCGCGCGCTGTACACCGCCTTGCGCCCTTCGATGCGCTCACGCAGCCAGTCAGGCAGCGCATCATAGGCCGCTGACATGCTGGAGAAATAAGTGTCACCCAGCGGCTCGCCATCATCGCGCACCGGCACTTCCAGCGCGTACAGCATCGAGCCGCGCGGGGGTATCGGCTTGACCCACATGTCGGTATGCCAGTAGCGGCCGGCATCGGCCAGCCCGATCGGTTTGCCGTTTTCGATGACGTTCGACACCACGAAGATGTCGGGATGCGTGACCAGGTTGTAGCGTTCCAGCACGTAGCGGTCGAGCGGCCCGAAGCGCTTGCTGAACGCGATCTGCTGATCGGGTGTCAGCGTCTGATCGCGAAACACGATCACGCCATAGCGATCGTAGGCGGCCTCGATCTCGGCAAAGGTGGCGTCTTCGATCGATTGCGACAGATCGACGCCGCGAATCTCATGGCCGAGCGGGGCATCGGCGAAGCGAATGTCGATGGACATGGTCGGGTTCCTGTATTTCGGAATACTCAGGCAAGGCGAAGCGCTGACAAGGCAAAGTACGGATCGTCAGGCCGCGGCAACAGGTTTTTGATGCCCCGGCGCCGCAACGATCATTCCGGCTGGATGCCGGCCGCAGTAACGATCTCCTTCCACTTCTTCTGCTCAGCCTGCTGAAACGAGGCGAGCTGTTCCGGCGTGGTCGGAAACGATACGCTGCCCGCACGCGTGAGGAATTCCTTCACCCGTGGGCTGTTCAATGCATCGACGAAGATCCGGTTCAACTTGGCCGTCACGTCTGCCGGCGTACCGGCCGGCAGCCAAGCGCCGAGCCAGAACGTGAGTTCATAGCCGGTAACGCCGGCTTCGTGCATCGTGGGTACGTTCGGCATGGCCGCCGCTCGCTGTCCGCCCGACACCGCCAGCGCACGCAATGAACCTGCATCGACGTGCTGCTTCAAGGACACCAGGTCGCTGATCACCAGGTCGATACGCCCGCCAACCAGGTCGGTGGCGGCCTGCGGGTTGGTCTTGTACGGCACGTCGGTGATCCGGATGCCGGCCTTGAGCTTGTACAGCTCGACCGCCGCGCGTGTCGATGACGAGCCCCAGCCATAGTTGAGCTTGCCCGGCGCGGCCTTGGCCAGCGCAGTCAGTTCAGCTACGTTACCGGCCGCCAGCGACGGGCGCACCGCCAGCAACAGCGTGCCCTGGCTAATGCCAGATAACGGCGCGAAATCCTTGACGCTGTCATACGACAGCTTGCGGTACAAGCTCTGGTTGGCCGCGTGCGTGGAATTCGAGCCGATCAGCACCGTATAGCCATCGACCGGCGCCTTGGCCACGAACTCGGTGGCGATGATGCCGTTGGCGCCGGGCTTGGCTTCGACCACCACCTGATGCCCGGTCTGCTCGGTGATCTCGGCCGCGATGATGCGCGCCGTGGCTTCGGGGAAGCCGGTGCAGCACGATATGAAGCGGATCGGCTTACTGGGATACGAATCGGCCCGCACCGCCGCCGGCGACAACGTAGCCACCGCCGCCGCCATGGCGAGCGCCGCCAGCGTCAGGCGGCTGGAGAAGAAGCTCTGCATGGAAATCTCCTCTGATGTCTTCTGAGCGGTCATCGCGCCGTGCCTGCCGGGGATGAAGCTGCATACCGGCGATGCTCAATCTTCGCGGCGGCGGCGCGGCGATTCAATATCGCGGGGCCATGGTGATCGCGTCTGATTTTACAATGTGAACTTTCGATCGATCATTATTCCACCATGAGCGAAACCCGGCGTACCGGCACGCAAAGCCTCGAACGCGCCGCGCTGCTGCTGCGCGAAATCGCCACGCGTGGCCGCTTCGGCTGGCGGCTGAAAGACCTTGCCGAACGCTGCCAGCTCGATCGCGCCACCACCTATCGCTTGCTGCAAGGCCTGGTGCGCGAACGGCTGATCCGCCAGCGCGACAGCGATCGCCACTATCTGCCTGGGCCGCTGCTGTTCGAACTGGGCCTGAGCGTGCCCGACCACAGCGAGTTCCAAGCCGCCTGCCGCGCGCCGCTGACGCGTCTATCCAAACGTTTCGCTTCGTTGTCGGCAGCGTTTCTGCGCAGCGGCGCCGAATTCGTCTGCGCTGGCCGGGCCGGCCAATCCGTCTACGTAGGCACCGTGCTCGAAGTGGGTACACGGCGGCCACTGATCACCACTGCCGGCGGCGTGGCGATCCTGATCGCGATGCCGCCCGAGGAATCGCGGCAGCTCGCCGCACAGAACCTGAAGCAGCTGAGCGTCATGGGCCCGGCGGTGACGCGCCGGCTGGAAAGCTTCCTGCGTCGTTCCGAGGGCTTGGGCTATGCATACAACCGCAGTGAAACCACCGCCGGCGTGCATTCGTTCGGCGTGCCGATTCGCGACGCAGGCCAGCGCGTGTTCGCATCGATCGTGGTGTCCGGTCATGCCGAGGAGTTTCCGGCCGAACGCGTGCCCGAGGTGGTGGCGG
The DNA here is from genome assembly GCA_017307915.1 of Burkholderiales bacterium. Taxonomy (GTDB): domain Bacteria; phylum Pseudomonadota; class Gammaproteobacteria; order Burkholderiales; family Burkholderiaceae_E; genus Zeimonas. The sequence continues at coordinate 27,529 of JAFKGG010000397.1, forward strand.
CACTGCGCGAAGAAGCCGGCAAGCTCGAGCGCGAGGTGCGGCGCATCGAACTGCAAGCGGCCTAGACATGATCGTCGGCGATGTCGCCCCCTACCCGTGCCGCAAAACCGGCATCAACCCCTCCATCGGCATATCGATGGTCAGCCGCAGGCCATCGGACTCCCAGTGGCGAGTCGTGATGCCATGCAGTTGCTCTTCGACCGTCGTCGACAGCAATCGGCTGCCAAATCCGGGCTTGTAGCCGCCTGAAGCAAGCTGGCGACAGCCATACTCCTTCCACGTGAACTGGCACCTGCCTGCGGACCGGCGCAACGATACCTTTATCGTTCCATCGGCTTCGCACAGCGCACCGTACTTGATGGCATTGGTGGTCAGCTCATGAATGATCAGCGAGATCGCCATCGCCGCCGATTCAGTCACCTCGATGTCCTCGCCCTCGAACGACAAGCGTGGCATCGATGGTTCATCGTAGGCGGCGAACATGTCCAGGATCAGGCGCCGCAACGACTTCGCACCCGGCGCCGTTGATGGTGGGCCCAGATCGTAGACGCGACTGAGTTCAACGATGCGGTTGGCGATGGTTCGCACATGCTGCCGGCAAGCCGGCTGCGCCATCATGGCGCGGACCACGACGGCCTGGATGAGCGAGAACAGATTCCTGATCCGGTGCTCGAGTTCGCCAGCGATCAATTCGCGCTGGCGTTGCAGCATGCGCTCGCCGTGCACGTCGGTCGCCGTGCCAAACCATTGAACGATGCGGCCGCTTTCATCTCTCACCGGAACCGCCATCACGCGGAACCATCGATAGTGGCCCGAGCGGTGGCGGATCCGGTATTCGGTATCGTAGCGCTCGCCCGTAGCCATGCATCGCAACCAGCGTTCGTGCGATGCCGCGATGTCATCCGGATTCACCACGCCGGGCACACGCATCAGCCCCATTGCATCGCGGCCCAGGCCTGTGTATTCGATCCAGCGCTGGTTCACGTAGTTCTGGACACCGTCGGCCCCGCTCGTCCAGACGATTTGCGGTAGCGATTCGGCCAGCGTGCGAAAGCGCGCCTCATTCGCCTGCAAGGCCTCGATGACCAGGGCGCCTTCGGTGACGTCCACCGCGACGCCGGTGTAGCGAATGAGTCTTCCTGCATAGTCGTGCACCGGCCAGCCAGCCAGGGAAACCCACAACACCGAGTCCGCCGACAAGCGCAACCGATAGCGTGATTTGAATGCGATCTCGTTCTTCACCGTCTGGTGGATGTGAGATATCAGGCGCTCACGATCATCGTCATGAATGGACGATAGAAGACGATCGAGCGGCATGCCGGCACGCGCCTGCGCGGCATCGACGTCGAACAGCCGCGCCAGCGCTGGATCGAGGGCCACGTGCATGGTCGCGGGACTGAGATCCCACATGCCCACGATGCCATTCGTGTCGGACGCGATGCGGCGCCGCTCTTCCAATGCTTCGTTGCTGAGCAAGGCGACGCGGCGCGCCGTCACGTCATGCGCCAGCAGCATCAAGGCCCGGCCGTCCTCGGCGGGGATTCGTACCGGGCTGCATTCGATGTCGAACCAGCGCGGCGCACGCGCCTCGCCCCTGGCGACGTCGACCAGCACGTCGCGCCGACAGACGTTGTCGAATTCGCCGGGCGCTTTCAGCCACTGCACGATGGTGTCGTGCAAAACGCCGGGCAACTGCGGATCGCTGCAATCGACCGCCAGCTCGGCCGGCAACCCAAAGCCGTCGCGTAGCGCCACGTTGCAATACAGCGCACCCGTCGCGGTGGAAATCAGCGCCATCGGCGTGGCGCAGGCGCGAATGGCGTCCAGTGTGACCTGAAGACAAGCAGGGGGGCGATCCACCATCTTTGCCTCCTTCCGCTGTCTGGCTGCGCCGCCTACGGGACGGCAATGCGGCATGGGGCCGCAGCCGGTCATTGAAGTCCTCGCTCCATGGCTTTTGTACCCGAAACGACTGACACGACGAGCCAGAAATGTCGGTTGCTGTGATCTTACTCACTGAGCAAAGACCTGATTGTTGTCAGGCCGACAGTCTCTTGGGGGTCGGAGGCCAGGAGAGGCGGTGGAGTGCTCGCGTGGAGCTCGCCGGCAAGTTCATCGTGATGGACATGCTGGCGCGCGATGCCACGGGCTCGCTGTATGGTATGGAGATGCAGAGGCACCACCTGTGCGGCTTGCGCGGCTCGCGGACCTGAGCGAAGCCGAAGTACGGCAACTGCGCCAGTCAACGGTCCCGATTGCAGATTCGGGGCCTCGTAACGCGATGCGTGAGATTCTTTGGACTACGCACGAGCGAGAAAGCGAGCCTGTCAGAACTTTTGTGTTTGAGGCATACCATGACGACGAGGAGTCAGTATGCCAAGCAAACGCAAGCCCGCAGCGGAGGTTGTTGAACCGGCGGTTCCGAAGGAGTTGCTCGATCAGCTCGTAAAAGGGCCGATGACCCAGGGC
>JAFKGG010000398.1 GCA_017307915.1 Burkholderiales bacterium
CTGGAAGCGGCCTATGCCGCAGCCGCCGAGCGCAGCTCCGACGTGCCGCTCGAGCGCTTCATCCCGGGCCATGATTTTCGCCTGCTGGTGGTGGGCAAGCAGTTGGTGGCCGGCGCGCGCCGCGAACCGCCGCAGGTGATCGGCGACGGCGAGCACACGGTGCGCCAACTGGTCGAGCAGGTCAACGCCGACCCGCGCCGCGGCGACGGGCACGCCACCTCGCTCACCAAGATCCGCTTCGATGACATCGCGCTGGGCCGCCTGGCCATGCAGGGGCTCGATGCTGATTCAGTGCCGCCGGCCGGCATGCGCGTCGTGCTGCGCAACAATGCCAACCTGAGCACCGGCGGCACCGCCACCGACGTGACCGACGACGTGCACCCCGAGATCGCCGCGCGCGCCGTCGAGGCGGCGCAGACGATCGGCCTGGACATCTGCGGCGTCGACGTGGTGTGCGAATCGGTGCTGGTGCCGCTGGAAGAACAAGGCGGCGGCATCGTCGAGGTCAATGCCGCGCCCGGGCTGCGCATGCATCTGAACCCGTCGTTCGGCAAGCCGCGCAACGTCGGCGAAGCCGTCATCTCGACCATGTACCCCGACGGCGACGACGGCCGCATTCCGGTGGTGGCCGTGACCGGCACCAACGGCAAGACCACCACCGTGCGGCTGATCTCGCACATCCTGGCGCGCAACGGTGCCAACGTCGGCATGACCAATACCGACGGCGTCTACGTCGGCCGCGAACGCATCGATACCGGCGATTGCAGCGGTCCGATCAGCGCGCGCAACGTGCTGATGCATCCCGACGTCGACGCCGCCGTGTTCGAAACGGCGCGCGGCGGCATCCTGCGCGAAGGGCTGGCGTTCGATCGCTGCAAAGTAGCCGTGTGCACCAACATCGGCAGCGGCGATCACCTGGGCCTGAACTTCATCACCACCGTCGATGACCTGGCGGTGCTCAAGCGCGTCGTGGTGCAGAACGTGGCACCTGATGGATATGCGGTGCTGAATGCCGCCGACCCCACCGTGGCGGCCATGGCCGACAGCTGCCCGGGAGCGATCATCTTCTTCGCGCGCGACGCGCACCATCCGGTGATGTCGATGCAGCGCGCGCTGGGCCGCCGCGTGGTGTTCGTCGATCACGATGCGATCGTCGTCGCTGAAGGCGAATTCGAGCATCGCATCGCGCTGGCAGGCATTCCGCTGACGCGCAACGGCACCATCGGTTTCCAGGTCGACAACGCGATGGCTGCCATCGGCGCCGCCTGGGCGCTGGGCATCGGCTGGTCGGTGATCGGCGCGGCACTCACCGATTTCGTCAGCGACGTGGCGACCGCACCGGGGCGCTTCAATCTGATCGACTATCGCGGCGCAACGCTGATCGCCGACTACGGCCACAACCCCGACGCGATCGCGGCGCTGGTACAGGCCGTCGAGACGATGCCGGCGCGCCGCCGCATGGTCGTCATCAGCGGTGCCGGCGATCGGCGCGACGAAGACATCCGCCAGCAGACGCGAATCCTGGGCGCCGCGTTCGACGAGGTGCTGCTGTACCAGGACCAATGCCAGCGCGGCCGCGCCGACGGCGAAGTGCTGGCGCTGCTGCGCGAAGGCTTGGTCGATGCGCGCCGCGTCGGGCACGTCGAAGAGATCCACGGCGAATTCGTCGCCATCGATCGTGCGCTGGCGCGGCTCGAACCCGGCGATCTATGCCTGATCCTGGTCGATCAGATCGAGGAGGCGCTGGCGCACATCGCGTGGCGCACCAGCGAAGCCGGCGCCGCAGTGCACGAGTCGGCGGTCGCAGAAGCGGGCTGATCGAGCCTACAACGTCGGCAGCAGTGGGCGCCCGCGGCGCGCGCCCATGCGCTGTCGCGCGACGACCGCATCGGGTCGCCACGCCACAGTCAACCCGGGCTCAGTCTCCGGCACTGGCCGCATCGAGCGCGGCCATCGTCGATTCGTCCAGCACCAGCCGCGCCGCGGCCATCAGCTCGTCGAGCTGCGCCAACGAAGTGGCGCTGGCGATCGGCGCGGTGATGCAAGGCCGCCGCATCAACCAGGCCAACGACACTTGCGCCGGCGTGGCGTTCAAGCGCTGCGCGGCCGCGTCGAGCGCGGCCAGAATGCGCAGCCCGCGCTCGTTCAGATAGCGGGTCATCCGCGCGCCGCGCGGGCTCTTGTCGAAATCGTTCTCGGAACGGTATTTGCCGGTCAGAAAGCCGCTGGCCAGCGCGTAATACGGCACCACGCCCAGCCCCGCATCGCGGCATGCCGCCTGCAAGCCGTGTTCAAAACCGGCGCGCGCATACAGGTTGTATTCCGGTTGCAGCGCCTCGTAGCGCGGCAGGCCCAGCCGTTCGCTGGTGCCCAGCGCCTGCCGCAGGCGCACTTCGCCGTAGTTCGACGCGCCGATGGTGCGCACCTTGCCTTCCTTGATCAGCTCGCCGTAGAGCTGCAGCGTTTCTTCCAACGGCGTGTCGGCATCGTCGGTGTGCGAGAAATACAGGTCGATGTGATCGGTTTGCAGCCGCTTGAGCGACTCTTCCACCGCGATGCGGATGCGGCCGGCCGACAAGCCCTTGCGGTTCTTGCCCATCTCCATGCCGACCTTGGTGGCGATGACGACGCGGTCGCGCCGGCCGCCGCGCTGCAACCACTTGCCGATGATCGTTTCCGATTCGCCGCCCTGGTGGCCGGGCACCCAGCGCGAATACACGTCGGCGGTGTCGATGAAATTGAAGCCGCCGTCGACGAAGGCATCGAGCAGCGAGAACGAGGTGGCTTCGTCGGCCGTCCAACCGAACACGTTGCCGCCGAAGCACAGCGGCGCCACGCGCAGGCTGGAACGTCCCAATGCACGCATTTCCATCACAGGCTCCTTCGAATCGGCCGCCGGCCGGGGTGGGCTCAGCGCTGCCGCGGCGCCGCGGCAGCCGGCTTGCGGGCGCCGCCGCGCCGGTCGTGCGCGCCGCCGACGTGGCCGGCGACACCGTGTTCGCCGCCCTGCTCCACCGCCGGCTGGCGCGCCGCGCCGCTGGTCAACTCGCCCAGAATACCGCAGTGGCCGGCATCGGTGGCCACCTGGCATTGTTCGCGCAGCGAGCGCAACTGTCGCTGCAGCGTCTTCAGTTCGCGGATGCGCGCCGCCACGTGGCCGATGTGATCGTCGAGCAGGGCATTGACCTCGGCGCAGTTCTCGGCCGGGGCGTCCTTGAAGCGCAGCAGCACGCGAATCTCGTCCAAGGTCATGTCCAGCGAGCGGCAATGGCGGATGAACGACAGCCGCTCGACGTGCGCGGCGCCGTAGATGCGGTAGTTGCCGCTGCTGCGCGCCGGCGGCGGCAGCAGGCCTTCGCGCTCGTAGTAGCGCACCGTCTCCACCTGCGTACCGGTGGCCTTGGCCAAGTCTCCGATCTTCATCGCGTTGCCTCTCCTGCGCAGCGGTTGACGGCATGGTAGCGCCTGGACGCCCAGCACGGCGCCCGCCCTTCTGGTTCAATGGTGGATGCCCTTCCCGCCACATTGACCCGGCCGTGCCGCCGCCCAAGCCCGCCGCCATGCCGCGCGACTTCGTACCGCAGGTCGGCGCCATGCTGCTCGTGCAAAGCCTGATCTCGATGTCGACCGCCGCCGTGCCGGTGCTGGCGCCCAGCATGGCAGCCGACCTGGAGATCGCGGCCGTCAACGTCGGACTGTTCACCGCGCTGCTGTTCCTGGCCGCTGCGTTCTCGGCGCTGTTCGGCGGCGTGATGGTGCTGCGCCACGGCGCGCTGCGCGTATGCCAGGCCTGCCTGGTGATCGCCGCCGGCGCGCACCTGCTGGGCGCCTCGGGCTTCGTCGTCCTGATCGCCGCAGCCGCGCTGGTGATGGGCATGGCCAACGGGCCGCCGACACCGGCCAGCTCGCACGTGATGCTCGAGGCCACGCCGCCGCGGCTGGTCAATCTGGTGTTCGCACTGAAACAGACCGGCGTGCCGCTGGGTGCCGCCGCGGCCGGTCTGATCCTGCCGCTACTGGCACAAACGATCGGCTGGCGCGGCGCGCTGTGCCTGCTTGCTGCTGCGTGTCTGCTGCTGGCGGCACTGTTGCAGCCATGGCGGTCGCGCTTCGATGGCGCGCGCAACCCGCGGGCAGCGGCCGACCCGGTCAGTGCCTTCGCGGCGCTGGGGCTGGTCTGGCGCACGCCGGCGCTGCGGCTGATCACGCTGGCCACCACCTCGGTTTCGGCGATCCAGGGTTGCGTGGCGGGGCTGTTCGTCACCTTTCTGACGCAGGCGGCGGGGTTGAGCCTGCCGCGCGCCGGACTGGTGCTGGCGGTGACCAACGTCAGCGGCATCGCCGGCCGCCTGCTGTGGGGCATGGCGGCCGACCGCATCGGCCGCGCCAGGCCGGTGCTGATCACGATCTGCGCCGGCATTGCCGTGGCCACGCTGACGCTCACCCAGGTGTCGACCGGCTGGCCGTTCCTGATGCTATGCGCCGCCAGTGCCGTGCTGGGCGCCACCGTGCTCGGCTGGAACGGCGTGGCCTTCGCCGAGATCGCGCGCTGCGCGCCGGCCGGACGCGCCGCCGAAGCCACCGGCGGCGCGATGTTCTTCGTATGCGGTGGCGTGATGGCCGGCCCGGCCGCGTTCACCGCGATCCTGCATCTGACGCACAGCTTTGCCGCGGGCTTCGTCGTGGCCGGCGGCCTGGCCCTGCTGTTGCTGTACAGGCTGCTGCGCTTGCCGGCGTACTGAGCGGCGGCGGGTCTGCGCCCGCCGGTGCATCCGGCGCGCATCGGATCGCCCCCGTTGCGCGCCCGGCGAAACCCTCTCGCCCGGATCGGCGCTCAGATCAGATCACCGACCCCGAACAATGCCGCCACGCCGAGCAGCGCGAAGATCACCGCTGCGACCGCATGAATCGCGCGGATCGGCACCCGCCGCGTCACGCGCTCACCGAGCAGCACCGCCGGCACGTTGGCGATCATCATGCCCAGCGTCGTGCCGGCCACCACCATGTAGAAGGCCGAATACTGGGCGGCCAGCGCGACCGTCGCGATCTGCGTCTTGTCGCCCATTTCAGCGAAGAAGAAAGCCAGCAGCGTCGTGCCGAACACACCCAGGCGGCCGGCCGTGGCAACCTCCTCTTCGTCGAGCTTGTCGGGGATCAGCATCCACACCGCCATGGCGATGAACGACAGGCCGAGAATCCAGCGCATGGCCTGCGCGCCGATCAGGTCGGTGACCCAGGTGCCGACCGCGCCGGCAAAGGCATGATTGGCCAGCGTGGCCACCAGGATGCCGAGAATGATCGGCAAGGGCCGGCGAAAGCGCGCGGCCAGCACCAGCGACAGCAACTGCGTCTTGTCGCCCATTTCAGCCAGGGCGACGATACCGGTGGAGACGAGGAAAGCTTCCATCAGAGTTCCATCGGCCCGGGCAATAACCATTGACTGCACGCTCCCCGGGCCGAAAAAGACGGAGGCAATGCAGTCAAAGGTCTCGCCAGATCCTGGAACCCCGTGCGCCATGCCGCAAGGCAAGTCTGTTGACGCAAGGCCCTCTCGATGGAGGGAGGCTACTCCCCAATGACGCCGCGCATTCTACATGAGTCGGCGCCGTCTGGTGCGCGTCGCCGGCGTGGCGTCAGGCGCCGGCGCAGTATGCTTGCGCCATGCTGATCCGCCTCGAAACCGCCGGCGCCCCCCGACCGATGCCGCCATCTACCTGATCGATCCGGTCGACCCTTCGTCGACCTTTCCCGAGGCAGTGGCCTTGAAGCGCCAGTGCGTCATCCATGGCCGGCCGTTCCTGTCCACGCTCTACGGCGCGCGCGAATGGTTCGAACTGCAAGCGGTGGCCGCCGGCGGCGCGCCGAATGCGGCCCTCGATACGCTGTTCGCCTTCGAAGACCAGGCAATCGCGCTGGTGGCGCACGATGCGCGCAAGGACGACATGGTCGCGCTGATCGACGAACACTTCGATTTCTTCGATCGCTTCGGCCGGCGGGTGGCCACCGGCACCACCGGCGGCCGCTTGAACGAGCTGGCGCAGCGGCGCAGGCCCGAGCACACGCAGGTGTGGGTACATTCGGTCAAGAGCGGCCCGCTGGGCGGCGATGCGCAGATCGCCGAGCTTTTGCTTGATGGCCGCTGCCAGCGCGTGCTGTTTCTCGAAGATCCGCACGTGGCGCGTCAGCACGAAGCTGACATCCAGTTGCTCGAACGCGCCGCGCGCGTAGCCACTGCGCAGGTGGCCTGCTATGGCGATCTCGCCACAGCGCGCAACTGGATCGACGGCGTGCAGCGCCGCCGGCGTGTGCAAGAGCCTGACAGTGCAGTATAGTGAGCTGGCGTCATCGATCTTGACGCATCGTTCGGCCAAGGAGAAGCCATGGTGAAAATCATCGTTGCCGCAGCGGCGGCCCTGTTCACGCTCAATGCCTTCGCAGCAGAACCGAGCTGCACCCTGCGCGCCACCGAGAAAAAACTGGCCGGCGCCGCCAAGAACAGCTTCATGAAAAAGTGCGAGAGAGATTCGAAGACAAGCTGCGAAGCCGCCGCCGCTGAGAAGAAACTGGCCGGCGCCGCCAAGAACAGCTTCGTGAAGAAGTGCGTCAACGACGCCGTCGGCAAAGCCGGCTGAGCAGGCACGGCGATCGGCGATCGATCGCCTTCACGGCCATGCGATGAAACGGTGAACCCGCCTGGCGCACGTGCCGGGTCGGTTCACCGTTCCAGTTACTGAGCAGCCATCAGGCACCGATCATGCAAAGGTGATGGCGTGCCGCCGCTGCGGCCGATCCAGATGCGGCACATTGTTGTAGCTCAATAGCCGCAGCGCGCCGCCGCCGGCGATCAGCTCACACACGCCGGTATTGCGAAACTGCAGATTCAATTCGATCGCCGTGCTCGCCGGCGCGCCGGTGATGTCCGCCACCGCACGGCCGATCGCGCCGCCCGAACTCACCAGCAGCACCGCATCGTCACGCCGCGTGCCCTCGGCGGCGCGTGTCAGCGCTTCGCCGATGCGACTACCGAAGCCGTCCCAGTCTTCGGGCACGCCGGCCAGTTGGCCGCCCGACCAGGCCGTCATGGCGGCGCGAAACGTGCGCCAATAATCGCGATGATCGGCGCGCTGCTGCGCCAGCGCATCGGCACCGCCGGTATGCGCCGCATACAAGGCATCGCCGGGATACTCATCGAGCCCCGCGTCGATGCCGATCGCGTGCTCGCCGATGCCCAGCGCCGCGGCGATCTCCTGCGCCGTCTGCCGTTGCCGGCGCAGCGTGCCGGCAACGATGCGCGTGAAGCTTACGCCGCGCTCGGCGAAGTATTCGCCGAGCCAGCGCGACTGTTGCAGGCCCAATTCCGACAAGCGATCGTAGTCATCGGTGCCGAACGAGGCTTGCGCGTGGCGCACGAGGAAAAGCAGCGACATTCTTGAGCGCCTTGTTGGTCTGAGTCTGCGAAATCAGGATGCGCGATTATCCATCGCGCCGCCCGCGCCCATGCAGCACCGCCAACAGCGCCACGATATTGAGCACACCGGCCAGCGCCAGCGCCGGGCCGTAACTGCCGAAGGCATCGCGCAGCGTGCCGAATATGGCCGGGCCGGCGGCCGAGATCAGCTGGATCAGCGTCGCCGCCATGCCGTAGACCAGGCCGAACGAGGCCGCACCGAATTCGCGCCGCACGATCACCGGCCCCATCGTGGTGGTGATGCCGATGCCGAATCCATAGAGGATGCTGGCCGCCACCAGCACCGGCGCCACCAGCCACAATGACATCGCGAACAGCGCCAGCGTCTGCAAGGACAAAATCGCGGCGGCCAGCTTGCGCCCGTCGACGCGATCGACGATGCGCGCCAGCAGCAAGCGCCCGCACAGCGCCGTCAAGCCGGTCGCGCTGACGACCCAGCCGGCGCCAGCCGCCCCAAGCGGGCCTTCGAGCAGCTTCACGTGATGCGTGATGACGCCGATCTGCACCGTGAAGGCCAGTGCAAAAGCCAGCGTCACCGAACGCCAGGCAGGCGAGCGCAACGCCTGGCTACGCGTCCATGTCCGCTGCGGCGCGTGCACGTGCGCTGCGCCGGCCGGCGGCATCACCGCTGCCGCGCCGTCCGGCGCCAGCCCGAGCGCCTGCGGCCGCGCATGGCGCAGCACCGACACGGCCAAGGGCAGTATTACCAGCAGCACCAGTGCGCTCGCGACCAGGCCGCTATGTGCCAAGCCGAAACGGGTGACACCAGCCAGCAGCAGCGGCGCCACCACGATGGCACCGATGCTGGCGCCCATCATCGCGATGGTGATCGACAAGCCTTGCCGGCGCTCGAACCACGGCGCCACCGTCGACGACATGCTGGTCACCGACAGCGACGCCCAGGACACGCCCATCAGCAGAAAGACGAAGTACAGCTGCCAGTAGGCCTGCACGAAACCGACCAGCGCCACGCCGGTAGCCAGCACCAGCGCGCCGCCGGTGATCACCGGCCGCGGCCCATGACGCTGGATCAGCGCACCGACCATCGCCTGCAACAAGGCGCTGCACAGAAAGAACAGCGTGATCGCCGCCGATACCGCCGACACCGACCAACCGCGCTCGACGGTGATGCCGTGCAGATAGACGCTCACGCCATACAGGCCCAGGCCCCATGAAAATGTAGCGATGACGAAACAGGCAGCGACGACGCGCCAGCCGTAATAGATCTTGTCGGGAAATGCCATACGTGAAGAGACTCTTGCCGCAATCCGCGAAAGCAGGAACAGCGCGGCGACGACCGAACGCGCCGCATCGGATACACGATTTGATCAGGCCACCGTTCCCGCTCCCATCGCCGCTCCGCCCTGCGCCACCCCGCCTGACCTTGCTTCGCCCGACGTTGCCCCGCCCGTCGCCACGGCCCCCCGCCGCGCCGCCGCCAGCCGCCGCATGATCGCCACCAGCGCATCCAGCCCAGACAAACGCGGCTGGTCACTGCGCAGCATCAGCCCCACCGGTTCTTCGCTGCCGGCGGTGGCGATCGGCAGGCGCGCCAGGATGCCGGCCTGCAGATCGGCCTCGACCGCATCCAGCGGCACGAACCACACGGCATCGCTGTCGCGCACCAGCGCCCGGCCCAGCGACACCGACAAGGTCTCGATGGCGTCGCCGCGCGGCGCCAGGCCGTGCGTGCTCATGAAGCTGTCGGCGGCCTGCCGGATCACCGTGCCCGGCATCGGCAGCACCAGCGTCTGCTCGGCCAGTTGCTCGATCGGCGCATCATGCGTCAGCAGCGGGTGGCCGGGACGCACGGCCAGCACCAGCGGCTCGCCATACAGATGCTCAAACACCAGCCCGACCATCTGCGCCGGCTCCGACAGCCGGCCGATGACCAGCTCCACTTCGCCGTCGATCAACTGGCGCAGCAGCAGATGGTTCGGGCCGGTGGCGATGCGCAGCGCGATGCCGGGCAGCAGCGCACGCAGCTCGAGCACGGCGCGCGCCACGAAGCCGGGCGCCACGGTGGGCAGCGCCGCCAGCCGCAGCGGCGGATGGCCGGCGTCGGCGGGATTGGCCAGGCTGTCGATGCCTTCACGCAAGGACCCGACGCTGGCGCTGGCGTGCCGCACGAACAGCTCGCCGTGGCGCGTCAGCACGGCGCCGCGGCGGCCACGCTCGACCAGACGTACGTTCAGGATCTGTTCCAGCTCCTTCAGCGTCTTCGACACCGCCGGCTGCGTGATCGACAGCGATTCGGCAGCCTTCAAAACGCTGCGGTGGCGGGCGACCGCCAGAAAGCACAGCAGATGGCGCAGCTTGATGCGGCCGTCGATCATGGGGCGGGAAAGAGGGTCAGCGTAGCCCGATATATTACGGTTTTTCATCGAATAATCGATAAACCTTCAATTTACATAACCATTCATCGAAACTAAAGTACGCCGACCATCAAACGGAGTGCCCCGATGACAACGGAGACCTGTATCGCGCCGCGCGACTGGAGCAGCCAGCCGCCGTACGTCTACCCCGCCTATAAATCGACCGTGCTGCGTGGGCCCACGCGCCCGCTGATTCCGCTGCGCGCCTCGATGGCCGAGCTGAAAGCGCCGGTCTACGGACATGACGACATCAGCCCGCTCGATCACGATCTGACGCGCAACGCCGCCAAGAACGGTGCGCCGCTGGGCGAGCGCATCATCGTCACCGGCCGCGTGCTCGACGAAGACGGCCGACCGGTGCGCAACACGCTGGTCGAGATCTGGCAATGCAATGCCGCCGGCCGCTACATCCACCGCGTCGATCAGCACGACGCGCCGCTGGACCCCAACTTCCTGGGCGCCGGCCGCACGCTCACCGACAACGAAGGCCGCTACCGCTTTCTGACGATCAAGCCGGGTGCCTACCCTTGGGGCAACCATCCCAATGCCTGGCGGCCGAACCACATCCATTTCTCGCTGTTCGGGCAATACTTCGCCAGCCGCCTGGTCACGCAGATGTATTTCCCTGGCGACCCGCTGCTGGCCTATGACCCGATCTATCAGGGCACGGAAGCCGGCGCCCGCGAACGGCTGATCTCGCGCTTCGTTCCCGAGATCACCGAGGCCGACTTTGCGCTCGGCTTCGAATTCGACATCGTTTTGCGCGGCGCCAAAGCCACGCCGATGGAGCGCTGATCATGAGCCAGAACCCATCCACCAAACTCGGCCAGACGCCGTCGCAAACCGTCGGCCCCTATTTCGCCTACGGCCTGACGCCGCAGCAATACAACTACGAGCATCGCTCGCTGTTCGGCGCCGAACTGGCCGAGCCGCGCACACCCGGCGAGCACATCGTGATCACCGGCCGGGTGCTCGACGGTGCCGGCGCACCGGTCAACGACGCGATGATCGAGATCCTGCAGCCCGACGCCAGCGGCCGCTTCGTCGAATCGCCGGCCGACGTCGCGGCCAGCGGCTTTCGCGGTTTCGGCCGCTGCGGCACCGGCACGCTGCCCGGCAACCGCTATGAGTTCCGCACCGTCAAGCCTGGCGCGATCGCTCCCGGCCAGGCGCCGTTCATCAACGTCATCGTCACGATGCGCGGCATGCTGGTGCATGCGTTCACCCGCATCTATTTCGAAGACGAGGCGGTGGCCAACACGGCCGATCCGGTGCTGTCGTCGGTGCCGGCCGAACGCCGCATGACGCTGCTGGCACGGCGCCAGAAAACGCCGGGTGGCATCGTCTATTCGTTCGACTTCCATATGCAGGGGCCGCAAGAGACGGTGTTCTTCGACGTGTGAGCCTCGGGGGGCCAGGCTGCGGCCGTCGACGCGACGGCCGTAACGCCCGCGTGCATCGCCAGGCGGCCCGCCCCTCTCTACCGCCGCCGCCGCTGCGCCGCCAACTGCCGGCGTGCATGCTCGCGAAACGCGCTCGGCGTGCGGCCGGTCTGGCGCACGAAAAAGCGCGTGAAATACGCTGCGTCGGCAAAGCCCAGTCCCAAGGCTACTTCCTTCACGCCCAGCGTGGTGTAGACCAGGTCGCGCTCGGCTTCCAGCAGGATGCGCGCGTTGACGACGCCCAGCGCCGAGCAAGCGCGCAGCTCGCGACAGATGCGGTTGAGCTGCGTGGCGGTGATGCCTAGCTCGGCCGCATAGTCGGCGATCGGCCGGCGCTGCCGATAATCGCGATCGACCAGCGCGTTGAAGCGCCGCAGATGCCGCTGCTTGCGATACGCCGGCCCCGGTTGCGCACGTTCCACGTCAGCCAGCCCGCGCGCCAGCTCGATCAGCGTGCGCACCAGCGCCGCCTGCATGGCCAGCGCGCGCCATGCAGCGCCGCCGGCGAACTCTTCGGCAAAGGCACTCAGCCATCGATCCAGCCGCGCCTGCCGCGCCGAATCGGCGTCGAGCCGATGCAGCCGCGGCTGCGCCAGACTCGGCAGCAGGTCAGGCGCACCGCCCAGCATCGCTTCCAGGTGCCGGTTGATCACCGTGATCACGACGCCGTCGATGTCGCGTGAAAAGGCAAAGCCGTGCGCGGCGCGCGCCGGCACGGTGATCACGCAGGGCGGCTCGATGGCCAGCCGCTGCGTACCGAACACGGCTTCGCCGCTGCCGCTGCGCAGGTACAGAATTTGAAAGAAGGCCTCGTGCCGATGCGGCCTGATGCGCCAGTCGTACAGGCGGCTGCGCGAGGCGATCGATTCGCAATGGAAGGCCTCGGCCAGCGCGGATTTCGGCCGCTCTCCATACAGTGCGTAAGTCGGAACGGACGACGGCGACATGGGCGACAAGCCGGGCGGCACAGCGAAAAGATGTTCGAATTGTCCAACCCCAGGTTGCTTCTGTCCATTTCTTCGCAGCCCGTTCGGCGCTAGGCTGTGAAGCCACATCGAAACCAACAACCGTGGAGGAAGACGCCGTGCGAGTCCAGGTCGTCATCATCGGAGCGGGCCCGGCGGGCCTGCTGCTGGGTCAGCTGCTGCATCGCGCCGGCATCGACACGCTGATCCTCGAACGCAAGAGCCAGGAGTACGTGCTGGGCCGCATCCGCGCCGGCGTGCTCGAACAGGGCGCCGTCGACCTGCTCGACGAAGCCGGCGTCGGTGCGCGGCTGCACGCCGAGGGGCTGGCCCACGAGGGCATCGAACTGTGCTTCAGCGGTGAACGCCACCGCGTCGACTTGCAGGCCCTCACCGGCAAGCACGTCACCGTCTATGGCCAGACCGAGGTCACGCGCGACCTGATGGACGCGCGCACGGCATCGGGCGCCAAATCGCTATACGAGGTCGACGACGTGGCGCTCGCCGGCTTCGACGGCAACACGCCCACGGTACGGTATCTGCACCAGGGCCGCGTGCACGAAGTGTCCTGCGATTTCATCGCCGGCTGCGACGGCTTCCATGGCGTCAGCCGCGACAGCGTGCCGGCGCAGGCACTGCGCCAATACGAGCGCGTCTACCCGTTCGGCTGGCTCGGCGTGCTGGCCGACGTGCCGCCGGTGTCCGACGAGCTGATCTACGCCAATCACGAACGCGGCTTCGCGCTGTGCAGCATGCGTTCGCATACGCGCAGCCGCTACTACGTGCAGTGCTCGCTCGACGACCACGTCGATCAATGGTCCGACGAACGCTTCTGGCAGGAACTGCGCAGCCGGGTCGATAGCGAGGCCGCCGAACGCCTGATCACCGGCCCGTCGATCGAAAAAAGCATCGCGCCGCTGCGCAGCTTCGTTGCCGAGCCGATGCGCTTCGGCCGCCTGTTCCTGGCCGGCGACGCCGCGCACATCGTGCCGCCGACCGGTGCCAAAGGCCTGAACCTGGCGGCCAGCGACGTGCGCTACCTGTCGCGCGCATTGATCGACCACTACCGCACCGGCACCAGCACCGAGATCGACGCCTATTCCGACAAATGCCTGCGCCGCGTCTGGAAGGCGGTGCGTTTCTCCTGGTGGATGACCTCGCTGCTGCACCGCTTTCCCGACAACGGCGAGATCGGCCGCAAGATCCAGGAGGCGGAGCTGTCCTACATCATCGGCTCGCGGGCGGCATCCACGTCGCTGGCCGAGAACTACGTGGGGCTGCCGTTCGAGGATTGACAGACACTATCTAAAGATATATCTTTCACTGCATCCGATCACTTTTTGAAGGATGCAGATGTTCCACAATCCATTCGGGCATGCCCCCTGGCACCGCCGTGGCTTCGCCCGCGGCGGCTTTGGGCATGGCCATTACAACAACGGCCCTCACGCCTTCGGCCATGGCTACGACCAAAGCCACGGCCAAGGTCGCCATGGCTTTGCCCACGGCCGCCACGCCTGGCTGTCCCCCGGCTTCTTCGACGAAGGCCCGGGCTCTCGCTTCCCCGGCCGCCATCCCGGCGGTCGCGGCGGCGGCCGTGGCGGCGGCCGCATCTTCGGCCAGGGCGACCTGCGCTTGGTCGTCCTGCGGCTGATCGCCGAAGCACCGCGGCACGGCTATGAACTGATCAAGGCCATCGAAGACAGCTTCGGCGGGCAATACGCCCCCAGCCCCGGCGCGATCTACCCGACGCTGACGCTGCTCGAAGAACAAGACCTGATCGCGCCGGTCACCGATTCGCCGGACGGCAAGAAGCGCTACTGCATCACCGCCGCAGGCCAGGCCTGGCTCGACCAGAACCGCGCCACCGTCGACGGTGTCGTCACCCGCATGCAGATGGCGGCCCGCGCGATGGCCGGCGACGCCCCGCCCGAGCAGGTCATCCAGGCCGTGCATACGCTCAAGCACGCGCTCGCGCTGCGACGCGGCCGCTGGACGGACGCCGAGGCTGCGCGCGTGGCCAAGCTGATCCAGTCCACCGCCGATGCGATCGCCGGCGGCCCGGCCGCGCAGCCCACCGAAGGTGATCAAGCATGAACGGCCAGCACGAGATCCGCCGCGTGCGCCACGAACTGGTCCGGCGCACGCTGCAGGTGCTGCGCACGCAGCGCCTGTCGCCGCAACTGCTGCGCGTGACGCTGGGCGGCCCGGAACTGGCAGGCTTCATCAGCCTGGGTTTCGATGACCACGTCAAACTGTTCTTTCCCAACCCTGCTGATCCGCACGGCGATCCGGTCGGCCGCGACTACACGCCGCGCCGCTACGATGCACAGCGACAGGAACTCGACATCGAGTTCGTGCTGCACGGCCACGGCCCGGCGGCCGCTTGGGCGGCACAGGCCGCTGCCGGCCAGACGCTGCGCATCGGCGGGCCGCGCGGGTCGATCGTCATACCAACCGACTTCGACGTGAACGTGCTGGTGGGCGACATCAGCGCCTGGCCTGCGATCGCGCGTCGTCTCGAAGAACTGCCGGTCGGCGCGCACGCTTATGTGATCGTCGACGTGGCCGATGCCGCCGACGAGCAGTCCTTCACGTCGCGCGCAGAGGTGCACGTGCAATGGCTGCACGGCGACGCCGCCGACTCGGGCGAGCGACTCGCAAGCGCCGTCGCAAGCTTGTCGCTGCCCGCAGGCGATGCGCATTACTGGGCCGCCGGCGAAACGCTGGCGATGCGGCAGGTGCGGCTCGCTTTCGTGGCCCGCGGCGCACCGAAGGCCTGGGTCAAGGCAGCCGGTTACTGGCGCCAGGGCGCCGCAGGGGCACACGAGCCGATCGAAGACTGAAGGCGCAAGCGCGCCGGGCATCGAAGATAGATTTTCGCCATTAGCAGCCAATAAATCGGTCGTTCGTCGCGGCCGAGGCCGCTGCTAGCGTATCCCCTGTTGCAGATCAGATCATGGGGATATCGATGTTCCGACCGCTTTCAGGCGCCGCGCTGCTGGTCGCCACGCTTGCCTTCGCCGCGCCGCTGCCTGTCACGGCGCAGACCACTCTGCTCAACGTTTCGTACGACCCGACGCGCGAGCTGTATCAGGATTTCAACCAGGCGTTCATCAAGCACTGGAAAGCCAGCACCGGCCAAACGCTGACGATACGGCAATCGCACGGCGGCTCGGGCAAGCAGGCGCGCTCGGTCATCGACGGGCTCGACGCCGACGTCGTGACGCTGGCGCTGGCCTACGACATCGACGAAATTGCCAGCAAGGGCCGGCTGCTACCCGCCGATTGGCAAAAGCGCCTGCCGCTGAACAGCACGCCCTACACCTCGACGATCGTGTTCCTGGTGCGCAAGGGCAATCCCAAGAACATCAAGGATTGGGACGACCTGGCCAAGCCGGGTGTAGGCGTCATCACGCCCAACCCCAAGACCTCGGGCGGCGCGCAATGGAACTACCTGGCCGCGTGGGAGTTCGCCAAGCGTAAACATGGCGGCGACGACAAGGCCAAGGAATTCGTCGCCAGCATCTACAAGAACGTGCCGGTGCTCGATTCCGGCGCGCGCGGCTCGACCACCACCTTCGTCGAGCGCGGCATCGGCGACGTGTTCATCTCTTGGGAAAACGAAGCATTGCTGGCCTTGAAGGAACTGGGCCCCGGAAAATTCGACATCGTCGTGCCGTCGATCAGCATCCTGGCCGAGCCGCCGGTAGCCGTGGTCGACGCCAATGCCGACAAGAAAGGCACGCGCAAGGCCGCCGAAGCCTACCTGCGCTATCTGTACTCCGAAGAAGGCCAGGAGATCGCAGCGCGCAACTTCTATCGCCCCACCGACGCCAAGGTCGCGGCCAAATTCGCAGCGCAGTTCCCCAAGGTCACGCTGTTCCGCATCGATGATGCCTTCGGCGGCTGGCAGAAAGCCTCGAAGACGCACTTCCAGGACGGCGGCACTTTCGACCAGATCTACGTACCGAACCGGCGTTGATCCGCCGGTGCCCGCCCGCCCTCGTTGAGCCCCTGCAATGAGCCTGACTCTGCCATTGCCGCGCCGCCGCCCCACCGTGCTGCCGGGGTTCGGCTTGGCGCTGGGCTTCACGCTGGTCTATCTGTCGTTGATCGTGCTGATCCCCTTGTCGGCCGCGTTCATCAAGACCGCGACGATGAGCTGGGAAGGTTTCTGGTCGGCGGTGACGCAGCCGCGCGTATTGGCGTCGTTGCGCTTGTCGTTCGGCGCGTCGCTGATCGCGGCGCTGATCAACGCCGTGTTCGGCCTCCTGGTGGCCTGGGTGCTGGTGCGCTACCGCTTCCCGGCCAAGCGGCTGATCGACGCTTTGGTCGATCTGCCGTTCGCACTGCCCACGGCGGTGGCCGGCATCGCGCTGACGACGCTGTACGCGCCCAAGGGCTGGATCGGTTCGCTGCTGGACGACGGCGGCATCAAGGTTGCGTTCACGCCGCTGGGCATCGTGGTGGCGCTGACCTTCATCGGCCTGCCGTTCGTCGTGCGCACGGTGCAACCGGTGCTCGAAGATCTGGAACGCGAGGCCGAAGAAGCCGCCGCGAGCCTGGGTGCCCACCGCGGCCAGACCTTCGTGCGCGTGATCATGCCCGCGCTGCTGCCGGCGCTGCTGACCGGCTTCGCGCTGGCCTTCGCGCGCGCCGTCGGCGAATACGGCTCGGTGGTGTTCATCGCCGGCAATCTGCCGCTGGTGTCCGAGATCGCGCCGCTGATCATCATCACCAAGCTCGAGCAATACGACTATGCCGGCGCCACCGCGGTGGCCGTCGTGATGCTGGTGCTGTCCTTCCTGCTGCTGCTGCTGATCAACCTGCTGCAGTGGTGGGCGCGCACGCGGCATGGCCGCCGCTGAGCCGCAACTGCAACCACAAGCGCAGCGGCGAACGACGACCACCCGATGACCAATCAGCGAACAGCACCGAAGTGAGCCATCGATGAGCTGGGAACGAACGATCGAAGTAGCGCGGCCGCTGCTGCTGCCGCTGCCGTCGAATGTGCCGCCGCCCGCGCAGCCGGCTCCGCCACGCCGCGCTCCGACCGAGGAAGCGCCCTGGGTACGCGGTTCATTGATCGCGCTGGCGCTGGCCTTTCTCGCGCTGTTTTTGTTCGTGCCGCTGGCCGCCGTGTTCACCGAAGCCTTGCGCAAAGGTTGGCAGGCCTATCTGGCGGCCCTGGTCGAGCCCGACACGCTGTCGGCCATCCGGCTGACGCTGCTGGCGGCCGCGATCGCGGTACCCGCCAACCTCGTGTTCGGCGTGGCGGCCGCATGGGCCATCGCCAAGTTCGAGTTCCGCGGCAAGAACCTGCTGACGACGCTGATCGACCTGCCATTCTCCGTATCGCCGGTGATCTCCGGCCTGATCTATGTACTGATTTTCGGCGCGCAGGGCTGGTTCGGCGAGTGGTTGAAGGCACACGACATCCGCATCATCTTCGCCTTGCCCGGCATCGTGCTGGCCACGGTCTTCGTCACCGTGCCCTTCGTGGCGCGCGAGCTGATCCCGCTGATGCAAAGCCAGGGCACCGACGAGGAACAAGCCGCCATCGTGCTGGGCGCCAGCGGCTGGCAGACGTTCTGGCGCATTACCGTACCCAACATCCGCTGGGGACTGCTGTACGGTGTGATCCTGTGCAATGCACGCGCGATGGGCGAGTTCGGCGCCGTCTCGGTGGTGTCGGGCCACATCCGCGGCGAAACCAATACGCTGCCGCTGCACGTCGAGATTCTCTACAATGAATACCAGTTCGCCGCGGCATTCGCCGTCGCGTCGCTGCTCGCGCTGCTGGCGCTGGTCACGCTGGCATTGAAGACACTGGTCGAATGGCGCGCACGCCACGCGGCGGCCGATCAGCACGGTGCCATGGAGCCGCTCGGCAACGCGCCGGGCAATCCGCCGCAGGGCAAGGCTCGGCAACCCGCGCACGACATCAGGGCCGCGGCCGCGGCATGAATCACGCGGCTTGCCGCAACGCGGGCCGCCCGTAATCCAGTTTCCGAAAGCCTATTCAACCATGTCGATCGAAGTCACCGGAATCACCAAGCGCTTCGGCAATTTCACCGCGCTGGACGACGTCTCGCTCGAGTTTCCCTCCGGCGAGCTGGTGGCGCTGCTGGGCCCCTCGGGCTGCGGCAAGACGACGCTGCTGCGGATCATCGCCGGCCTGGAAACCGCCGACAGCGGCAGCATCGGCTTTCACGGCGAAGACGCCACCGAGCGCCACGTGCGCGAACGCCAGGTCGGCTTCGTGTTCCAGCACTATGCGCTGTTTCGCCACATGACAGTGTTCGAGAACGTCGCCTTCGGCCTGCGCGTGAAGCCGCGCGCGCAGCGCCCGTCGCGTGCCGAGATCCGCGACAAGGTGAACGCGCTGCTGAACCTGGTGCAACTCGACTGGTTGGCCGACCGCTATCCGTCGCAGCTGTCGGGCGGCCAGCGCCAGCGCATCGCGCTGGCCCGCGCGCTGGCGGTCGAACCCAAGGTGCTGCTGCTCGACGAACCGTTCGGCGCGCTCGATGCCAAGGTGCGCAAGGAACTGCGCCGCTGGCTGCGCCGGCTGCACGACGAGATCCATGTCACCAGCATCTTCGTCACGCACGACCAGGAAGAAGCGCTGGAAGTCTCCGACCGCGTCGTGCTGATGAACCGCGGCAAGGTCGAGCAGATCGGTGAACCATCATGGGTCTACGAACACCCGGCCAGCCCGTTCGTGTACGGCTTTCTGGGCAACGTCAACCTGTTTCACGGCCGCGCCCATGGCGGCATCGTTCAGGTCGGCAACATCACGCTGGCCGCCCCCGAGCATGCCGCGGCCGAAGACCTGCCGGCCATCGCCTATGCCCGGCCGCACGAGATCGACGTGGAACGCTACAGCCCCGGCGCGCCCGGCGTGGTGGCGCGGCTGGTGCGCGCGCTGCGCTTCGGCCCGATGGTTCGGCTCGAACTGGAACGCGACGACGACGAAAATGCGTCGATCGAAGCCGAGCTGCCGGTCGAACGCTTCGACCTGCTCGGCCTGAAGCCCGGCGAACCGCTGATCGTGCGGCCACGCAACGCGCGCGTGTTCGCGCAGCCGCGCGAAGCGGCGTCGCCGCCGCCGCAGCGGCCGTCGGCCAGTTGAAGGCCGTGTGCCTGCGTCAACCGCGAACCACCGCGACGACCTGGTTCTCGGCAACCTCGTCGCCTTCGGCCACGTTCAGCGTCACCAATTCGCCGCTGGCCGGCGCGAGCACCGGAATCTCCATCTTCATCGATTCGACGAGCATCACCTCGTCTCCCTCGGCCACTTGCGAGCCCACCGGCCGCAGGATCTTCCACACCTTGCCGGTGACCTCGGACTGCACTTTATGATCGGCCATCTCGTTCTCCGTCGAAATCGATTTCATGCCGCGGCGTTGGCACCAAACACCGCGCCCTCGGCGATCAGCCGATCGGCGGCAGCGCGGTCCATGCCCAGCTCGCGCATCAGCACGTCGATCGTGTCCTCGCCGAGCTCGTGACCGGCTTCGACCACGACGCCCGGCGTGCGCGACAGCTTGGGCACGATGCCGGTCACCGTCAGATCGCCCAGCGTGCGATGCGGCACCTTGATCAGCATTTCGCGCGCACGAAAATACTGGTCTTCGAAAATGTCGGCAATGGTGTTCACGCGCGCATTCGGTACGCCTGCCGCCAGCAGCATCTGCACCAGTGAGTCGGCGTCTAGCGTCGTCGTCCAGTCGGTGACGATGCCATCGATCTCTTCAACCCGCTCGCCGCGCGAACGCGCAGTTGCATAGCGCGGATCGTTGGCCAGCTCCGCGCGGCCCATCGCCTGCGCCAGCCGACTGAAAATCGCATCGTTGTTGGCGCCTATCAGCACCCAGTTTCCGTCGCGCGACGGATACAGGCTGTTGGGCGCGGAATTCATCAGGCGCGGACCCTGCCGCATCGGAACGTCGCCGGTGCGCTCGTAGGCGGGCACGGCGCTCTCCATCATCGAGAACGCCGTCTCGCACAGCGCGGTGTCGACCATCTGGCCGAGCCCGTCCTGCGTGCGCGCGTACAGCGCCATCATCGCGCCGAACGCGCCGTAGACGGCAGTCAGGTAATCGGTCACCGCCAGCGCGCAGCGGGCCGGCGGACGATCCGGGTCGCCGGTCAGGTGGCGCACGCCCGCCGTCGCTTCGCAGATCGCGCCATAGCCGGGCAGATCGCGTTTCGGACCGGTCTGGCCATAGCCGCTGATGCGCACGGTGATCAGTTTCGGATTACGCGCCCGCAGCACTTCTTCGCCCAGCCCGAGCCGGTCGAGCACGCCGGGCCGGAAGCTCTCGACCAGGATATCGGCACGGTCCAGCAGGCGCAGCACCACGTCGCGGCCCGCTGCCTGCTTCAGGTCGACGGCGATCGTCCGCTTGTTGCGGTACATCGACGCCGCATACAGCGACACGCCGTCGACCCGCGCGCCGAAGTGCCGGCCGGGGTCGCCGTCGGCCGGCTCCACCTTGATCACGTCGGCGCCGAAGTCGGCCATCAGCCGCGCGCACACCGGCCCAGCGATCGTGGTGGTCAGCTCCACCACCTTGAGCCCACGCAGCGGACCGCTACGGGCCTTGCCCTCGCTCACGTGCATGCCTCTCGTCAGTAGCTGGTGGGCCAGGTTCGCATCAGGTGTTCACCGACGCCGTCGGTCAGCCCCAACGCCAGCCCGTCGAGCAGGCGGCCGAGCGTGTCGCGCGTCTGCTCGGGCAGGATCACCATGTGCCCGTTATAGGCCGAGGCCATTTCATAGGCCGAAGTGTCGTGCGACATCTGCGCCAGCAATTCGGCGTAGCGCTGCGGATCATCCTCCTGCTTCACGCCATGCACGATCGTGACGGCGTGGCGCGGGTCCATGAAATTGATCTCGGCGCTCGGCCACATCAGCACGACGTCGGCGTTGCCGCCGCCGCCCATGTTCAATACGGCCTGGCCGTAGGTCTTGCGCACGATCAGCGAGATCTTCGGCACGGTGACCAGCGACAGCGCGTTCATCCAGTTCATCACGCGGCCGATCGCCCCCTGGCGCTCGCCTTCGATGCCGATCAGGAAACCGGGCTGGTCGACCAGGAACACCAGCGGCACGTTGAACGAATCGCACAGCACCATGAACGACGTCGCCTTTTCGCAGGCGGGCACGTCGATCGCACCGCCCTTGTGCAGCGGATTGTTCGCGATCAGGCCGACCACGCGGCCGTCGATACGGGCCAGCGCGGTAATCATGTTCTTGGCGAAGCGCTGCTTGAGCTCCAGCATCGAGCCCGGATCGATGAAAGCTTCGATCACGCGCCGCATGTCATAGACCTTGGTGCGCTCGAGCTTGAGCAGGTCGCGAATGCGCATGCCGTCGGGCGCCTGCGCCGGCTTCGGGCCGGCCGGCGGCGTCTGCCGATGATGCGACGGCAGGTACGACAGGAAGCGGCGCACCGCGTCCATCGCTTCCTCGTCGCTATCGACCACCGCGTCGACCATGCCGGTGACGTCGGCATGCATGCGCCAGCCACCGAGGTCTTCCGGCTCCATCGCCTCGCTGATCGCCATCGACGTCAGCTTGACGCTGGAGACGGCCATCACCGCGCCCTTGCGCATCACGACGTAATCCGACAGCGCCGCATACCACGACGACGAGCCGTAGCAATGACCCAGCACCGCCGACACCCACGGCGTCTCGCGCATGCGCCGATACTGCGTCGGCCGGTCGCCGGCGCCGATGCCGCGCGCGCCCATCACGTCGGGCATGCGCGCGCCGGTGGATTCGCCCAGAAACACCATCGGCAGGCCGCGGCGCGTCGCCAGATCCTTCACGTGGCCGATCTTGCGGCCATTGACGGTCGAGCTCGACGCGCCCATCACCGTGAAGTCGTTGGAGACGATCGCGATCTCGCGGCCGTCGACCCGCGCCAGGCCCGACAGCTTGCCGTCGGCCGGCGAGCGCTCGCGGTTTTCAGGACGCGCCGACTGCGCGAACAGGCCGAACTCGAGGAAGCTGCCCGGATCGGCCAAGCGCTCGATGCGTTCGCGCGCGTTCAACAGTCCGCGCTCGCGCAGCTTCGCCAGCTTGGCCGGGCCGCCCATCGCAAGGGCGGCATCGGTGTGCGCTGCGTGCTCGCGATCGATGGCAGCCCATTGCGCAGCGGCGTCGCCGCCGGCATTCGCGATCGTCATTTCAACTCCTTGAACAGCGCAGCCTGCTCGGCATACTCGCGCTTGAGCGTCTCGCCCAGCTCGGCCGGCGTGCTGGTCTGCATGTCGATGCCCTGCGCGGTCATCTTCGCAACCAGTTCGGGGGTAGCCGCAGCCGCCTGCGTGGCGGCGGCCAGCCGCGCGAGGATCGGCTCGGGCACGCCGGCCGGCGCAAACATCGCGAACCAGCTCGGTGCCGGTGCATCCGCCACGCCGGCTTCCTTGAAAGTGGGCACCTTCGGCAGCGAAGCCGAGCGCTTCGGCGAGCACAGGGCCAGCGCCTTGAGCCGGCCGGTCTGGATGTGCGGCAGCAGCACCGGCACCAGAGCGATCACGGTATCGGTGTGGCCGGCCATCGTGTCGGCGGCCGCCTGCGCGCCGCCCTTGTAGGGAACGTGCATCAGCTCGACCCTGGCGCGCTTGTTCAGCGTCAGCACCTGGGTTTCGAGCGAGGCCGACGCGATCGTCACTTTGCCGGGACGCGAACGCGCCAGCGCAATCAGCGACGCGCCGTCGGTGGCCGGCAACGCGGGGTTGGCGGCCACCACGAACGACATGCTCGCAATCATGCCGATCGGCGCCAGATCCTTGAGCACGTCGATCGAAGGCGCCGGCCCGAAATGCGGGTTCGACGCCAAGCCGCTGGTGCCGAAATAGACCGTGTAGCCGTCGGGCGTGCTGCGCGCGGCGGCCTCGGTGCCGATATTGGTCTGCGCGCCAGGCCGGTTGTCGATCACCACCGGCTGGCCGAGCTGCTTGGCAAGCTGCTCGCTGAAGGCGCGGGCCAGAATGTCGGTGCTGCCACCCGGCGGATAGGGAACGATCAGCTTCACCGCGCGCGTCGGATAGGCGCCCTGCGACCGGGCACCGCCGCTCCACCCCAGCGCGACCGCCGCGGCGGCACCCACCACTACGTCTCTTCTGCGGTTCATGTTTCCTCCCGTTCCTATTTGCGTCGCTGCGCCGCATGCGCCGGCACACGATTTCACGCTGCGACGATTTTGCCGATCCAGTGTAATCATCTGGCCGATCCAGTGTAATCGGCCCGCGCTCATTTAGTCAACACTGTTGTCTATTTGCCGCCGAAAGCGCGCCGTGCAGATGCGCTACCATTGACCGCCGCAGCCATGTCAAAGAAACCAAACAAACCCTCCTTCGACGATACCCGCCGGCTAGGCATTGGCCGCCTGCTATTGATGGCCAGGCGCGATTTCGTTGCACGCCTGCAAGCGCGACTGCTCGCGGCCGGCGAACCGTGGCATCCATCGATGATGATCTCGTCCTACGTCGACAGCGATGGCACGCGCAGCGGCGAGATCGCAAAGCGCATGGGGATCACCAAGCAGGCCGTCGGCCGCATGGTTCGCGACCTCGAGTCGCTCGGGCTGCTGACGCAGGAGCCCGATCCGCTCGACGGCCGCGCGACGCGGGTGCGTTTCACCAGCGCCGGGCTGCGCTACATGGTGCGCATGCACCGGCAGATCGATGAGATCGAACGCGAATATGAAGCGCTGATCGGCGCCGAACGCTTCACGGCCACCCGCGAGGGGCTGCAGATCGTTGCCTACGGCAAACGCGACGATCTGCCCCGCAGCGGACCGAATCGCGGCCGGCGCGGCGCGGCCCGCTAAGCGCGCAACGGCCGCCCCCGCGCCGACAACAAGCGCGCCACTTCGGCACACATCGCCTGCCCGGCCGGCTGCGAGACATCCAGCACGCGATGCCGCGGATAGTATGGCGACAGGCTCAGCCCCACGCCCACCGCCATGATCTCGATGCCGCCGGCGGCGTACTGGCGCGCAACCGCAGCCCGCAGATGCACGTCGAGATAATGCGCATCGTTGGCACGCGCGGTGGCCGAATCCATCGGCGAACCATCCGACACGGTCACCAGGATCTTGCGCGCTTCGGGCCGTGCCCGCAGTCGCGCGCACGCCCAGTCGATCGCCTCGCCGTCGATGCCTTCACGATACAGATCGGGTTTGAGCAGCGCCGCGATGCCGCGCCGCGAACGGCGCCATGAACGCTCGGCCTCCTTGAACACCAGATGCCGGACTTCATTGAGCCGGCCGGGATGCGTCGGACGGCCGGCGCGCATCCAATCATGCAGCGCCCGGCCGCCGTTCCACGCGCGCGTGGTGTAGCCCAGCACTTCCGAAGCCGCACCGGCCTGTTCCAGCGCACGTGCCAATACGTCGACCAGCAGGGCCACTCGCTGCGCATGCTGCTTCATCGATCCCGAGCAGTCGAGCAGAAACGTGACGACGGCGTCGGCCAGCGGCTGGCTGCGCTCCTGCTTGAAGATGCGCCGCTCGGCGGGCGAAGCCACCATCTGCGCCAGCCGGCGACCGTCGATGCGCCCCTCCTCCTGCCCGGCAATCCAGTCATCGACGGCGGGCACGGCCAGCCGCTGCCGCAATTCGTGAGCCAGCCGCGCGACGTTGATGCCGCGTTCGGCAACGTATCGATCGAGCTGTTCACGCAGCGCTTGCAGCTCTTCGGCGCGCACCAGCGAATCGGCGTGCGCTTGCTGATCGTAAGCAGTCGTGAAGACGCGGTAGCCCTGCCCGGTCGGCTCCAGTATCCGGCTGGCGCCGAAGCCCGCCACCGGCGGCGGCCGGTCGCCGACCGAGCGCGACTGCAACCACAGGCCCAGTTGCTGGCGGCGCTGCTCGCGTGCTTCGTTGCGTGGGCCGCGCGCATCGTTGGCGTCGCCATCGCGCAGCAGCGCGGCGACGCGCTCGGCCAGCTCGCGAGCTACCTGCGCATAGGCCGCCTGATCATGCCGCGCCGGGCGCAGCCGCGTCATCGTCTCGCCGATGTGCGGCGCCAGCGCGATGCGCGTGGCTTCGACCAGATCCTCGGTCTGTTCGTCCATCGGCTGCGCGGTCACGCGCGCACGGGCGATCTGCGCCACCGCAAACACGGCCAGCCCCTGCTCGGTTTCGGTCAGGCCCGCTTCGACGAAAGCGCGACACCAGGCATGGTGCCGATGCGCCAGGTTCGCCTGAACGCCGCGCATGATCTGCGGCGTCAACGACTCCACCCGGTATTGCTCGAGCAGGTCGAACAGGCGTCGCGCCATCTCGTCGACCGGCGCCAGGCCTTCATGCAAGGCCAGATCGGTATGCAGGCTGCGCAAGCCCAGGCCGTCGGCCACGCCGCGCAGCGAGGCAAGATCGTCGGCACCGGGCTCGGGCTGCAAGTGCGGCGCCGCCGCGGGCAAGGGATCGGCGCCGCGATACAGCGCCCAGCCGTGCAGGCGCAGCGCGGCATCGCCGGCCAGCGCCCGGACCGACGCGGCGCACAGCTCGTCGATTCTCTCCTGGCGCCGCGCGGCGTTCACGCCATCCCCGACAGGGCCGCCGATTCGTCGAGTTCGCGATCGAAGCAGCGCTGATAGAACTCCGCCACCAGCGGCCGCTCGGCCTCGTCGCACTTGTTGAGGAAAGAGAGGCGAAACGCCAGCGCCGGGTCGCGGAAAATCTCGACGTTCTCGGCCCACGAGATGACGGTGCGCGGCGACATCAGCGTCGACAGATCGCCGGCGGCGAAACCCTTGCGCGTCAGGTCGGCCACCGCCACCATCGACGCGACCAGCTCGCGACCGGCCTCGCCCACCAGCGCCGGCACGCGCGCCTGCACGATCGCGATTTCTTCATCCGCCGGCAGATAGTTCAGCGTCGCCACGATGTTCCACCGGTCGATCTGCGCATGGTTCAGCCGCTGCGCACCGTGATACAGGCCGCTGGTATTGCCCAGCCCCAGCGTGTTGGCGGTAGCGAACAGCCGGAACGCCGGATGCGGATGCAGCACACGGTTCTGGTCGAGCAGCGTGAACTTGCCGTCCTGTTCCAGCAGCCGCTGGATCACGAACATCACGTCGGGCCGCCCGGCGTCGTACTCGTCGAAGATCAGCGCCATCGGCCGCTGCAAGGCCCAGGGCACGATACCTTCCTGGAATTCGGTGATCTGGCGGCCATCGCGCACCACCACCGCATCGCGCCCGACCAGGTCGAGCCGGCCGATGTGGCCGTCCAGGTTCACGCGCATGCACGGCCAGTTCAGCCGCGCCGCCACTTGCTCGATGTGGCTCGACTTGCCGGTGCCGTGCAGGCCCTGCACCAGCACGCGCCGGTCATGCATGAAGCCGGCCAGCAGCGCCAGCGTCACGTCGGGGTTGAAGCGATAGGCCGGGTCGATCTCGGGCACGTACTCGTCGGCTTCGTCGAAGGCCGGCACGCGCAGCTCGCTGTCGATGCCGAACAAGCTGCGCACCTCGAGCAGGCGCCCGGGATAGCGGGGATGCATCTGCGTGCTCATGAAACGTCCTTCAAGCGCAATCGGCCAAGCCGCCTCGGTTCAAATGGGTTCGGCGCCGGCCGCCGACGGCAGCGCCTGCGCCTCGATGCGACTCAATGCCGCTGCAGCGCGCTGCAGCGGCGGCAACAGGCCCAGCGCCTTTTCAAGCGTGAGCCGCATGATCGGCGCCTGCACCGCGATACACAGGTTCGAGCGCCCCTGCGGCGCCGGCACCAGCACCGCCACGCACAGCAGCCCGGGCAGGAATTCTTCGTTGTCGATGGCAAAGCCCTGGCGCCGGGTACGTACGATCTCTTCTTCGAGCGCCGCCAGCTCGGTGATCGTCTTCGGCGTGTAGGCCTCCAGCGACGCGTGTTCCAGCAGGCGCCGGCGCTGCGCGGGCGTGAACTGCGCCAGCAGCAGCTTGCCGCTGGCCGAGCAATGCACCGGCACGCGCGAGCCGGGTTGCAGATAAAAACGCAAGGGCGCGGCCGTTTCCACGCGATCGAGATAGACCACCTCGTTGCCCGACAAGGCGGTGAGGTTGCAGCTTTCGCCGACCTCGTTGACCAGCTCGCGCAACACGGCGTGCCGCGCACCGTGGTGGATGCCGTTGAGCAGCAGGTTTTCGGCCAGCCGGCGCAGCCGCGCGCCGGTGGCGTAGTGGCGGCCGTCGCCGCTGCGTTCGAGCAAGCCTGCCGATTCGAGCTGCTGCAACATGCGGTGCAGCGTCGGTTTCGGCACGCCGGTTTCTTCAACCAGGCGCTGCAACGAAAACAACTGGTCTTTGGAGGCGATTACCTCCAGCAGGGCGAACAGCCGCAGCGTGGGCGTGTCGCCGTTGACCTCGGGCACGCGCGCAAGAGCAGACGATACAAGTTCCATCTGCCAAGCATATTCCATTTCTGTATCTAATCGGAACGTATCGTTCCGAATTTAGAGATTTTTATTTGACCCAGGGTTTTCACCCGCCTATATTGCCCTCGCGTCCCGCTTTTTGGAATTTTCAGTCTCGAAATCCGGATCCTCTCAGGAGACAGCCGTGAGCAACACCCCCAATACCGATCGCCGGCCCGTTGCCGGCGTGCAGAAGATGACTCCGTCGGAGGCCTTCGTCGAAACGCTGGTGGCGCAAGGCGTCACCGACATGTTCGGCATCATGGGATCGGCCTTCATGGACGCGATGGACATCTTCGCGCCGGCCGGCATCCGCCTGATTCCCGTGGTGCACGAACAGGGCGCCGCGCACATGGCCGACGGCTACGCGCGCGTCAGCGGCCGTCATGGCGTGGTGATCGGCCAGAACGGCCCCGGCATCAGCAACTGCGTCACCGCCATCGCCGCCGCTTATTGGGCGCATTCGCCGGTGGTCATCGTCACGCCTGAAACCGGCACGATGTCGATGGGCCTGGGCGGCTTCCAGGAAGCCAATCAGTTGCCGATGTTCGAAGAGTTCACCAAGTACCAGGGCCATGTGAACAATCCGAAGCGGATGGCCGAATACACGGCGCGCTGCTTCGACCGCGCCTTGTCCGAGATGGGGCCCACGCAACTGAACATCCCGCGCGATTATTTCTACGGCGAAATCAGCTGCGAGATTCCGCAGCCGCAGCGGCTCGAGCGCGGCGCAGGCGGCGAGCAGAGCCTGAATCAGGCGGCCGACCTGCTGGCCACGGCGAAGTTCCCGGTCATCATCTCGGGCGGCGGCGTGGTGATGGGCGACGCGGTACAGGAATGCAAGGCGCTGGCCGAGCGGCTGGGCGCGCCGGTGGTCAACAGCTACCTGCACAACGACTCGTTCCCGGCCAGCCACCCGCTGTGGTGCGGTCCGCTGGGCTACCAGGGCTCGAAGGCGGCCATGAAGCTGATCGCGCAGGCCGACGTGGTGCTGGCGCTGGGCTCGCGCCTGGGGCCGTTCGGCACGCTGCCGCAGCACGGCATGGACTACTGGCCGAAGAACGCCAAGATCATCCAGATCGACGCCGACCACAAGATGCTGGGGCTGGTGAAAAAGATCTCGGTCGGCATCTGCGGCGACGCCAAGGCCGCCGCCAACGCCTTGTTGCAGCGCCTGTCCGAGCGCAAGCTGGCGGGCGACGCTACGCGCGAGCAGCGCGCCGCCGCCATCGCATCGGAAAAGGCCGCCTGGGAAAAGGAACTCGATGAATGGACGCACGAGCGCGATCCGTTCAGCCTGGAAATGATCGAAGAGGCCAAGCACGAAAGCGGCGGCTGGCTGCATCCGCGCCAGGTGCTGCGTGAACTGGAAAAGGCCATGCCGCGCGACGTGATGGTGTCGACCGACATCGGCAACATCAACTCGGTGGCCAACAGCTATCTGCGCTTCGAGCGCACGCGCAGCTTCTTCGCACCGATGAGCTTCGGCAACTGCGGCTATGCCTTGCCGACGATCGTGGGCGCCAAAGCCGCCGCTCCCGACCGGCCGGCCATCGCCTATGCCGGCGACGGCGCGTGGGCGATGAGCATGTCCGAGATCATGACCTGCGTGCGCCATGACATCCCGGTCACCGCCGTGGTGTTCCACAACCGCCAGTGGGGCGCCGAGAAGAAGAACCAGGTCGATTTCTACAATCGCCGCTTCGTCGCGGGCGAGCTGGACAGCCCCAGCTTCGCCGGCATCGCCAGATCGATGGGTGCCGAAGGCATCGTGGTCGATCGCCTCGAAGACGTCGGCCCGGCATTGAAGCGCGCCATCGACATGCAGATGAACCAGGGCAAGACCTGCGTCATCGAGATCATGTGCACGCGCGAGCTGGGCGATCCGTTCCGGCGCGATGCCCTGTCCAAGCCGGTGCGCTTCCTCGACAAGTACAAAGACTACGTCTGAGGCAAAGGCCGCCCCCGAGGCCGGCGGCCCTCGCCGGCCTCAGGCTTCGATCATGCCCGCGCCCACCGTCCGGTGCGTCAGTTCGTCGATCAGAATGAACGCGCCGGTGGCGCGGATGCGCGAATACTCGTCGTGAATCAGCGGCTGCGCCGTTCGCAGCGTCAGACCCACGATATCGTTGGTCGATACCGTGTCGGCCGCAATCCTGTCCAGCGTATTCACGTCGAGCCGGTCGGCCACCGCCTCGATGCGCGCACGAACCGTGCGCGTCGTCTGCTTCAGCAGATAGGCGCCCGCCGGCCGCAGCGGCTCGTCGTC
>JAFKGG010000399.1 GCA_017307915.1 Burkholderiales bacterium
CTGGGCGTCGAGCGGCTGGGCAGCCGCTCGATCACGCTGCGGGTCACCTGCGACGGCACCGGCAGCGACGCCGGGCAGCGGCGCGTCAGCATCAAGCAGGTGCTGGTGACGACCTCGCAGCAAACCCATCAATCGATCGACATCCCCGACGATCTGCGCGCCGCCATCGAGCGCTTTAACGAATCACCCTGAATCCCGAGGAAATCCGATGCAAGTGCTTCTTCCCCCCGGCTGGCCCCGCCCAAAGGGCTATTCGAATGGCGTGGCCGCCAGCGGCCGCATGGTGTTCATCGCCGGCATGATCGGCTGGGATGCGCACGGCGTGTTCCACACCGACGATTTCGCCGGGCAGGTGCGCCAGGCGCTGCAGAACGTGATGGACGTGCTGAAGGAATCCGGCGGCAAGCCGGAGCACATCGTGCGCATGACCTGGTACGTCACCGACAAGCGCGAGTATCTGGCCGCCGGCCGCGAGGTGGGCGCGATCTTCCGCGAGCTGGTCGGCTCCTATAACGCCGCGATGACGGCGGTGGAAGTGAAGGCCTTGATCGAAGACCGCGCCAAAGTCGAGATCGAAGTAACGGCGGTAGTGCCGCAGTAACGGCGCTGCGCAAGCCGCTGAGCGCAGCGCGGAAGGCCGCGGCGTAAAGCGGCGCCTTGCCTCGTACGGCCGCCGGGCAGGTCCTGGCGCGTCGACGAGCGCAACGTGAACACGAGTCAGGCGCAACGCGTCCGACGCATCGACCGCGGCACTGCCGTGCCGCGATCACGTCGGGCTCGTATTGACACCGTCAGCGAGCCATTCGATACTCCAAGCCAGAAACGAATCTGAATTCAGATTCGGTCAAGTACCCGCCGCCGCATCATGTCCCTTCATCAGCTATTGGCCAACGCCGCACAAATCGCTCCGGGCGCGCCGGCCTTCCATTACCAAGGCCGCTCGGCCGACTGGCGCTCGCTGCGCGGCCGCGTGGCGCGCCGGGCGGGACTGTTCGAGACGCCTGCTGCGGCGGCCGGCGAACGGGTTGCGGTGTTGATGGCGAACGTGCCTGAACATCTCGAGGCACTGTTCGCGGTGCCGTGGGCAGGCAGGGTGCTGGTTCCGCTCAACACGCGGCTGAGCCGTTCCGAGCAGCGTGACATCCTCGTGCATTGCGGCTGCCGCCTGCTCTGGCACGACGAGCGCAATAACGGCCGGGCCCAGGAGCTTGCAAGCGAGCTGGATGGCCTGGCGCTGCGTCGGTTCGAGCCGGTCGACGAATGGGACGGCGAAGCAGACACACTACGCGGGCGATCTGAGCTGCCTTTCGTGCCGGCGCGGCCGCGAGCCGCTGCGGCCATCGTCTATACCGGTGGCACCACCGGCGCGCCGAAGGGCGTGGAGCTGTCGCACGAAGCGCTGCTGCTGCAGGCGCTCGCCGCAAAGGACAACTTCGGGCTGAACGATACGACGGTGTTCATGCACACCGCTCCGATGTTCCACGTCGCCGATCTGACCGCCGGCCTGGGCGTGACGGCGGCGACGGCACGGCATGGCTTTCTGCCGGAGTTCTCGCCGTCGGCGCTGCTCGACGCCATCGACAAGGAAGGCGTCAACGTTGCGATCCTGGTACCGACGATGATTGCCGCGACGCTCGATGCCGCGCGCGATCGCCCCGGCTCCTTGCAGCGCTTGCGCACGATCCTGTACGGCGCGGCGCCGATCCAGGAGCCGCTGCTGCGTCGGCTGATACGCGAGGCACCTGGCGTCGGCCTGATTCAGGTCTATGGCCAGACCGAAGTCGGCGGCGCCTGCTCGGTGCTGCCCGCGCGCTACCACGTGCTCGACGGGCCGTTTGCCGGCCGGATCGGTTCGGCGGGCCAGGTCATTGCGGCGTTCTCGCTGCGCATCGCCGACGAGTTCGGCAGCGAGCTGCCGCGCGGCACGATCGGCGAGCTGCGCGTGTCGGGGCCCGGGCTGATGTCGTCGTACTGGAACGATTCACGGCTCACCGCCGAGACCTTGCGCGACGGCTGGTTGCGAACCGGCGATCTTGGCGTCATGGACGACGACGGGTTCGTCACCATCGTCGGCCGATCGAAGGACATGATCATCAGCGGCGGCGAAAACGTCTTCGCCGGCGAAGTGGAAAGCGCGCTGATGGGCCATGACGCAGTCCAGGCGGCCGCGGTCATCGGCGTGCCGGACGACAAGTGGGGCGAAGCCGTGCATGCGGTGGTGGTGCTCAAGCCGGCGCGCCAGGTCAGCGAGGCCGAGCTGATCGCGCATTGCCGCGAGCGCATCGCTCACTACAAGTGCCCGCGCAGCGTCGCGTTGCGCAGCGGCGCGCTGCCCATGAGCGGCGTCGGCAAGGTCCGCAAGGTCGACCTGCTGCGCGAGTGGCAAGACGCGCGGCGCTAAGCCCGCGGTGGCCCCAAATCAACAACAAAGGAGGCAAAGCAATGAAACGTCGAGACCTGATCGTGTCCGCCCTGTCCGGAGCCGCTGCACTGACGGCCGGCAAGGCATTCGGACAGACTTATCCGAGCCGCCCGATCCGTTGGGTGATGCCGTTTCCGGCCGGTGGCCCGACCGACGTGATCGCCCGCAAGCTGGCGGAAATCGCGGGCCCGCGCATCGGCCAGCCGATCGTGGTCGACAACAAGCCCGGCGCCAACGGCTCGATCGGCACCGGCGAAGTCGTGCGTGCTGCGCCCGACGGCTATACCTTCGCCGTGGCGATCCCCGATTCGCTGGTGAGCGTCGCGTCGCTCGTGCAGACCGTCAGCTATGACGCACGAACCGACCTCACGCCGATCATGAAGATCTGCCACGCGCAGCCCGTGCTGATCGCGAATGCCAAGCTCGGACTGAAGAACATCGCGGATCTGCTCGCCGCGGCGCGCAAGGCGCCGGGAACGATCGCATGCGGCACCTGGGGGCCGGGAACGTTCCCGCATCTGACGATGAAGTCGATCGAGAAGGCGACCGGCACCCGCTTCTTGGACGTACCGTACCGCGGTCTGGCGCCGGCCATGCAGGACACACTGGCCAACGCCGTGCAGTTGACGATCGTGCCGCCGAGTCTGGCGCTGCAACTGCAGGACAAAGGCTCGGTGACCGCGCTGGCCGTATGCGGCACCGAGCGTTCCCCGTTCCTGCCGCAGGTGGCGACGATGAAGGAACAGGGCATCGACACGTCGACGACCAATTCGACGCTGTGGATCGCGCTGGTCGCACCGAAGGGCCTGCCTGCGCCTTTGGCCAAGCGCTGGACCGAGGTGCTCAGCGAGTCGGTGCGCACGCCCGAGTTCGAGAACTACCTGAAGGGGGCCGGCCAGTCGCTGCTGGGGACGACGGGCGCCGACTTCCAGCGCGAACTCGCAGCCGAGTATGTCGAGACGAACGAGCTGATCCGGTCGCTGGGTATCAAGCCGCTGTAGGCGGTCGCGCGGCCGGCTCAGGCGCGGCCGGCTCAGGCGCGCGCCGACGCCTTCCTGCCCTTGGCCTTCGCGGTGCCGCCCGCAGCGGGCGCAGCGTCGGACGCATCCTCGAGTTCGAGCACCTGTGCAACGATTTGGTACAGCGTGTCGACGGCCTGCTCGTCGCCGACGGCGCCGTTGGGATAGTCCAGCTTCCTGGAGTGCCAGTTGAAGCAGGTGAATTCGAGCATGCCATGCAAGGCAGACGCTCCGAGGTTCGGGTCCAGCCCGCGGCATTTGCCCTTTTCCTGCTGTTTGCGAATCCGGAACGCGAAGCGGCGCATGCCGCGTGCGCGCATCTTGCGCCAGACTTCGAGCACCGCCGCGTCGGCGAGCCCGGTTTCGAGCAGACCCAGCATCTCGGGATGGTACTGGCGGTACGTCATCCAGAAGCCGGCCAGCGCGGCACGCACGGCGGCGGTGGTGTTCTCTTCGTAGGCCGGCGGCGGCGGGGTCAGCCGGATCATGTCCTGATGGAAGGACTCCAGCAGCGCTGCGAACAGCGCGGGCTTGTCGGCGAAGTAGGTGTAGAACACGCCGACCGACTTGCCGGCCTGCTTGGCGATGTCGGCGATGCGCGCGTTCATGAACCCGTCGCGGGCGATCACGACGCGCGCGGCATCGAGCAGCGACTGCCGAGTCGCTTCGGCCTTGCGCCCGGGGGACGCTGTCGGACGTCGAGTGTCTGCGCTGCTCATGCTGCTGGATTCGCTGGAACCCGGCCGAGGGTAGCATAGGGC
Source organism: Burkholderiales bacterium (assembly GCA_017307915.1). Lineage (GTDB taxonomy): Bacteria > Pseudomonadota > Gammaproteobacteria > Burkholderiales > Burkholderiaceae_E > Zeimonas. Next base: position 4,203 of record JAFKGG010000399.1, read on the forward strand.
GCAGAGCCCTTCGCTGTCTTCTGAAATCGATCCAGCAAGAACTTCGTGAACACCCGCACCTTGGCCGGCTGCAAGCGCCGGCTCTGGTAGGCCAGCGAGATGGCCAGCGGCGGCAGCGTCCAATCCTTCAGCAGCAGCACCAGCCGCCCGGCAGCCAGGTCGGCCTCGATCATGTAGCGCGGCTGGCAGATGATGCCCAGGCCGGCCACGGCCGCGATGTCGATCACCTGCCCTTCGTTCGATTCCAGTATCGGTTGGATCGGTATGGCGCGGTGTTCGCGGCCGCGCGCCAGGCGCAGCAGACGCGGCTCATCCGACAGGTTGTAGGCTAGCGTGCGATGCTTGTGCAGATCATCGGGCGTGCGCGGCTCGCCATGGCGAGCCAGATAGGCCGGTGCCGCGGCCAGCACCAGCGGCGTCTGCGTGAGCCGTCGCATCGTGATGCCCGAATCGCGTTGATGCTGGCTGGTGCGGATGGCTACGTCGATGCCGGCCTCGATGAAGTTCGGATAACGGTTGGCGGCGATGATCTGGATTGCCAGCTCGGGGTACAGCTCATGGAACTCGGGCAGCGCCGGCGCGACGTGCAGCATCGCGAACGACACTGAACAGGTGATGCGCAGCACGCCGCGCGGATGCGCCGAGACCGCCGCCGCGCCGGCGTCGGCTTCGTTCAGCTCGGCCAGAATCTTCGCGCAGCGGCGATGGTATTCGCGACCGGCATCGGTCAGCCACAGCCGGCGCGTGGTGCGTTCGACCAGCCGCGTGCCCAGACGCTCTTCGAGCGCCGACAGATAACGGCTGGCGGTAGCGCTCGACAGGCCGAGTTCATCGGCGGCTTTCGACAGGCTCGATCGTTCCGCGATCAGCACGAACAGCGCCATCTGCGCGAAGCGGTCCATCGATGATTTCTCCATCCAGTGAAAAACAGTTCTTCAGCTGCTTCATTGACGCCGGCCGGCGGCCGTTTGCATCATCATAAAACCACCGATTGGACTTCGGGCGATCTCTTATGAACCAATTCTTTGTCGGCAAGCAGGCGATCCAGCGCCTGGTCGAGGCCGATCGCGTGCATCGCGATCTGTACGTCGACCCCGCCTTGTTCGCGCTCGAACAGCAGCAGCTGTTTCGCAACGTCTGGCAGTTCCTGGGTCACGAAAGCCAGGCGCCGCAGCCCGGCGATTGCTTCACGCAGGACATTGCCGGCCAGCCCTTGCTGGCGGTCAGGCAGCCCGATGGCCAGGGCATCCGCGTATTCATGAACCGCTGCCCGCACAAGGGGGCCAAGCTGGTCAGCGATGACTGTGCCAACCTCGGGCGCGTCATCCGATGTCCGTATCACGCATGGAGCTTCAAACCCGACGGCACCATGCTGGGGCTGCCGCTGTCGGCCGAGTACGGGCATCTGGATTTCGAAGCGTTCAAGGCAGGGCACGGCCTGACCGAGGTGCGCAACGTCGTCGTCTACCGCGGCTTCGTCTTCGTGCGCCTGGCCGAGCGCGGCGTCAGCTTCGAGGACTGTTTCGGCGAGATGCTGGCGGCGCTGGACAAGATGGCCGATCGTTCACCGGCCGGCCGGCTCAGCGTGGCCGGCGGCCGCCTGCGCACCATCGTCGATTGCAACTGGAAGATCTACCTCGAGAACATCAACGATACGGTGCACGTGGTGACCACGCACGAGTCGGTGGGGCGCGCGGTCAGCAAAGGCCGGCAGACCGAGGTTCGTGATGAAGACGCGCCGCCGATGTCGATCGAGCAGCTTGCGCCGTTCGCTGCGCCCTATGACTTCTACGACGGCATGCGGCAGCGGGCGCTGCCCGGCGGGCACAGCATGCTCGGCGGCGAGGTCAGCATTCATTCGGGTTACGGCGCCGTGCCCGAATACGAACAGGCGCTGCGCGCCGCGCACGGTGAGCAGCGCGCCGCCGAGGTGCTCGCTTATGCGCCGCAGAACGTGGTGTTCTATCCGTCGCTGTCGATCAAGACTTCGCCGCAGGCCATTCGTGTGATCCGGCCGCTGGCGGTCGACCGCACGCTGATCGAAGCCTGGAGCTTTCGCGCCGAGGGCGCGCCTGAACTGCTGCTCGAACGCACTCTTACCTACAACCGGCTGGCGTTCTCGCCGATGTCGGTGGTGGCGCACGACGACGTGCACATCTTCCGCAGCATCCAGCAGGGGCTGGCCGCCGAAGGCAATCCCTGGATCAGCCTGCACCGCGGCTTCGATCCGAACGAGCTCGAACAGTCGCCGATCGATGCCGGCGGGCGCAGCGAACTGCTGATGCGCAACCAGTATCGCGCATGGCTGCATCTGATGACGATGAACATGGAGGACCAGCCATGATCCAGGTTCAGGAGGCCATCGACGTCGTGCTCGGCGAAGCGCGGCTGCTCGATGCGGGCCGCTTCGAGGAATGGCTCGATCTGTATGCGGATGACGGGCGCTACTGGGTGCCGCTGGGCGGCGCGGCGCAGGCCGATGCGACCAGCACCCAGTCCATTGCGCTGGAAGACAAGCTGATGCTGAAGATCCGGGTCAGCCGCCTGCGCGATCCGCGCGCGCATTCCCAGCATCCGCCCAGCCAGTGCCAGCACGTGCTGCAGGCGCCGCAATGGGTGAGCGCCGATCCGGCGGCCGATGCATGCGTGACCGCGACGCCATTCTTCTATGCCGAAGCGCAGGGCGAACGCCGGTTCTGGCTGGCCGGCACGTATCGGCACACGTTGGCGCGGCGTGGGCAGGTTCTGAAGATCGTTGAAAAGCGCGTCGATCTGCTGGGGCCGGGCCAGGCCTTGCCGGCAATTCAGTTGTTCATATAAACGAACCCAATACAAGGGAGGAGACATGAAAGCTTCATTGAATCGATTGATCGGACGTTGCACGGCGCTCGCCATGCTGGCGCTGCTGCCGACGGCGCAGGCGGCCGCGCAGGCGGCGCAGTTCCCGACGCAAGGGCTGCGCATCGTGGTGCCGTTCGGCGCCGGCGGCGGCACCGACGTGGTGGCGCGGACGCTGGCCGCGCGGCTGACGCCGGTATTGGGGCAGACCGTTACCGTCGAGAACATGCCCGGCGGCAACTCGGTGATCGCCTCGCGTGCGGTGGCCGCGGCGCAGCCCGATGGGCACACGCTGTTGCTGACCACCGACATCCATGCCATCAACGCGGCGTTCGACTCCAATCTGCCTTATGACTCGCTGCGCGATTTCAGCTTCGTCGTCCAGTTGACCACTTCGCCCTTGATGCTGGTGGCGCATCCTTCATTGGGCGTGTCTTCGCTGGCCGACCTGGTGGCGGCGGCCAAGAAGAATCCCGACAAGCTTTCCTTCGGCTCGCTGGGCAGCAGCAGTCCGCACTATCTGGCCTTCGAATGGTGGAAGTCGATGGCCGGAGTTCGCATCGTCGATGTGCCCTACAAGGGCGGCGGCCAGGTGCTGGCCGACAATCTGGCCGGGCACGTCGGCCTGTCGCTGATCGTCGCCGGCAACGGCGTGCGCCAGGCCAACGACGGCAAACTGGTGCCGCTGGCGGTGACCAGCGCGGAACCCTGGACGATCGGGCGCACGGTGCCGAGTTTTGCCACCAGCGGCTTTCCGGAATTGGTGGTGATGAACTGGTATGCCATCCTGGCGCCGGCCAAGACGCCCGAGGCGATCGTGCAACGGCTCAACAACGAGATTCGCGCGATCCTGAAAGACCCGACCGTGACCGAGATCTTCACCAAGGTCGGCGTGCAGGCGAGCACCGGCTCGCCGGCCGAACTCGAAGCCATGGTGCGCAAGGACATCGACAAGTATCGCCGCATCATCAAGCTGGTCGGCGCCAAGCCCGAGGGCAAGTAAGACATGGCTCAGATCGATGTATTGCCTCGGGCGCGCGGCGCCGTTGCGCAGAGGCTGGCGTCGATGCCGGCTGGCGCGCGCGGCGATTGCCTGATCGAAACCGGCAATCTGGCCAGCGGGGCGCCGCTCGGCATCCCGGTCGTGCTGGTGAAGGGTGCGCGCGCAGGCCCGTGCCTGTGGATCAATGGCCAGGTGCATGGCGACGAGATCAACGGCCTGGTGGCGGCGCTCGATTTCGTCGGCGGGCTGGTGCCGTCGTCGATGGCGGGCAGCGTCGTGCTCACGACCACGGCCAATCCCTATGCCTTCGATGCGCGGCGCAAGCGCACGCCGCATGACGATCTCGATCTCGATCAGTGCTTTCCCGGGCATGCGCAGGGGCTGGCCAGCGAGCGCCTCGCTTACGCGATGACCGAAGCGATGGCCGGCTGTGCGGATCTGCTGGTGAGTTTTCACACTATGGGCTCGGCTTTCGATTGCCGGCCGTTCGCGGTGTACAAGCAATCGTCGGCGCCCGGCGCGCCCGACGAGGCGGGCTTGCTGGTGCTGATGGCGCAGTTCGCGCCCAGTTGCGCCTGCTGGATGCCGATCGAGCTGCGCGAAGGCGAGCTGCCCGGCCATCTGGCGGGGGCGATCGATTACTGGATGCTCGAAGCGGGCAAGCCGGCGTTCATGATCGAACTGGGGGCCGGCGGGCGCGTCGATGCCGAGCACGTCAAACAAGGCGTGCGCGGCTTGACCGGCGTGGCGCGCAAGCTGGGCATCGTACGGGGCGCGGCCGAGGCCGACAGTCCGCCATTGCGCGTGACGCGTTATCGGCATGCCACCTGTGCGCGCGGCGGCCTGTTCCGGCGCGCGGCCGAGCCCGATACGATGCTTGCCGCCGGCCAGGCCTATGGCCACATCACCGACCTGTACGGCAAGGTCGTCGAAACGCTGAGCTTCGAGCAGCCGGCGCTGCTGGTCGGCGTGCGCCGCGATCCGGTCGTGCATAGCGGCGACCGGGTGGCGTTTGCGGCGCTTCAATGGGATCGGGTAGCGGGGTAGATGATGAATCAGGCGATCGATGGCGGGGCTTCGAAGATACCCGGAAACCTGAGCGTGCGACGCGCTTTCGTCGACCTGCCCCACGGCCAGATGCACTACGCGAGCTGCGGCGATGCGCGCGCCGACGCGGTGCTGCTGCTGCACCAGACGCCGCGCAGCTGGCTCGAATACCGGCAGGTGCTGCCGCTGCTGGGGCGGCGGCATCATGCGATCGCGATGGATACGGCCGGCTTCGGCGATTCGGCGGCGCTGCCTGGGCCGATCAGCATCGAGCGGCTGGCGCAGGCGGCGCTGCAATTTCTCGATGCCTTGTCGATCGAGCGCGTGTGCGTGGTGGGGCACCACACCGGCGGCGTCATCGCGGTGGAGATGGCGGCGCAGCAGCCGGCGCGCGTGGCCGGGCTGGTGCTGTCATCGACGCCGTTCGTCGATGACGAGCTGCGCCGCGCGCGGCAGGACAGCCCGCCGATCGATGCGGTGCAGATGAGTGACGACGGCGCGCATCTGGCCGAGCTGTGGCGCCGGCGGCAGGCTTTCTATCCGCGTGGGCGGCCCGAGCTGCTGCAGGCTTTCGTGCTCGATGCCTTGAAGCTGAGCGGTGATCTGGAAGAAGGCCACCGCGCCGTGGCCGCCTATCGGATGGAACAGCGTATCGGTGCGCTCACGCAGCCGGTGCTGCTGGTGCGCGCCCCCGATGATCCGTTCGCATCGCCGCATGCCGCGGCGCTGGCGCGGCATTTGCCGCAGGCGAGTCTGGTCGACTTGCCCTGCGGCATGGTGCCCTTGCCGGATCAGTTGCCGGAGGCGTTTGCGGGGGTGGTGGAGGGGTTCTTGGCGAAGTTGGCGCCGCTCGGGCGGTAAGGGGGCGTCAGGGCCGGAGGAGTGGTCACAGCGGTTTCGTAGCGGCGCCGGATGGGATTGCCGGACGCTTGGGGACGGTATCGTTCGAGCTAAGCGGCCCGAGGAGGCCGAAGGCCGGAGCGCGGCCGCTTCGGCGAAGCGTCAGGTTTTGACCGCGATGCTTGCGCAGCCGCACTTCGACTGCTCGCAGTGCTCAACGCGTTCTCAGCCCATTTGTTGAGGCTAGTGCCGCTTTGGGCGGCAGCCTTGATAGCGGCAGCATGGACGCTGGGAGACACCCGCAGCATGAGCTTGCCACTTGCGGGCTTCTCCGGCGTACCGCCGAGGCTCTCGCAAGCCGCGATGTAGTCGTCCACGGCTGTGTGGAAGTTTGCCTCGAATTCCGAGACCGATTCGCCGTGGAACGTAATGATGTCTTCCACATCCAGAACACGACCAACAATGATCTTGTCTTCGGCATCGAAAGTCATGCTGGCGACATAGCCACGATAGGCCATCGTATTGATCATGGTTTCACCCCCATTCGTTGCAGCAACTCGCGCGTTGCCCTGACTCTGTAGCGCAGGGCCTCCTTGCCAGGATGCGGACGATGAAAGGTCGCTCGCTGGCCATGCCATTCGAACGTCACCGAAGACCCGGCTCCTTCAACCACGCGGCAGCCAAGGGCGATGAGCAATGACTCGATTCGTGCCCATTCGATGTTGCCGTTGACCGGATCCGACCACACGGCCTCGAGCGTCCGACGCTGCTTGCTGTTCACCTGAATAATGATAGCATTTTTCGGCTAGACTGCAATCAGTTACGCGTCGCAAATGCCGAAGGCCGCTGCGCGAATTGGCTATGACGTGAGCGGTCTCTTTGGCCTTTCATGCCGCGGTCGGCGCGCATAATGAGCCGGCCGCGGTAGCGAATCAGCCTGCGGCGCCACGCAGAGCAGAGAGTTCGCAATGACCAGCAAGTTCAAGATCGGCGACCACGTGAGCTGGAACTCCGAGGCAGGGCATGTGTCGGGCGTCATCATCGCCATCCATACCCGGGATTTCGACTACAAGGGCCATCGGCACCATGCTTCGCAAGACGAGCCCCAGTACGAGATCAAGAGCGACAAGACCGAGCACATCGCAGCCCATAAGGGCAGTGCCTTGCACCTGCGGCGAAAGTGAAGCGCGTCGTGGCGACGGAGTTCTTCACGATTGGCCATTCGAATCGAAGCCTTGAAGCGTTCATCGAATTGTTGCAAGAGGTGGGTATCGAGCTTCTGGTGGACATCAGAAAGTTCCCGATGTCCAGAACCAATCCGCAGTTCAATAAAGACTCGCTGACGGAGGCGTTGGCGGCCGCGCAGATCTCGTATGAACATCTGGCGGCGCTCGGCGGCCGCCGCGGCAAGGCGCGCGACGTGCCTGCGCAGCTCAACGATTTCTGGACCAACGACAGTTTTCACAACTATGCCGACTATGCATTGTCGGCACCGTTTCACGACGGGCTCGAGCATCTGCTCGAAGAAGGCCGCAAGCAGCGCAGCGTGATCATGTGCGCGGAAGCCGTCTGGTGGCAGTGCCACCGGCGCATCGTTACCGACTATCTGATCGCCCATGGCGAATCGGTCGTGCACATCATGGGCCCGGGGCGGCTTGAGCCGGCGTATCTCACGCCAGGGGCGGTCGTTCGAGCCGACGAGACGGTGATCTATGCCGCCGCCCAGCGCCCGCTCTTCTGAACGGCCAGCGCTCAGCGCATCAATCGCCCACCATTGATGTCCAGCGTCGCGCCGGTGGTGTAGCCCGAATCGTCTGCGGCCAGATACACCGCCGCCGCCGCCACTTCCCGCCCCAGGCCGAAGCGGCCGACCGGAATCTGCGTGCACAGTGCATCACGCCGCGCAGCGTCGAGCCGGTCGAGCGCCGGGCCTTCGATCGCCGACGGCGCGATCGCGTTGACGGTGATGCCGGTGCCGGCCAGCTCCAGCGCGAGCGAGCGCGTCAACGCCAGGATGGCGGCCTTGGAAGCGGCGTAGTGCAGGCCGCTGGCGCTGCTCGCCTGCTGGCCGGCCAGCGACGACAGGTTGATGATGCGGCCCCAGCCGGCCGCGCGCATGCGGCGCGCGGCGATGCGGCAACCGAAGAACGTGCCGCGCAGGTTGACCGCGAGCACGTCGTCCCATTCGGCGGCGCTGATGTCCCAGAACGAACGTGCCGGCGACAGCGCGGCGTTGTTGACCAGGATGCCGATCTCGCCGAGTTGGCCAACCGCATCATCGTAGGCACGCTCGAAGGCGGCTTCGGCGCGCACGTCGAGCGGCAGGCCGATCGCGGTGTGGCCGGCGGCGTTCAGGGCCGCTGCGGCGTCGGCTACGCGCGTATCGAGGTCGGCTAGCGCGACGCGTGCGCCGGCCTGCGCCAGGCCGGCGGCGATGGCCTGGCCCAGCCCCTGCGCGGCGCCGGTGATGAAGGCCGTGCGGCCGGCCAGCGGCGCGTTCATGATCCGGCTGGCCGGCGACTGCCGCCCGGTTGGCGATCCCAGGCACCGGCCGTCACGCCGCGCTCGCGTAGCTTGTATTTCTGCACCTTGCCGTTCTCGGTGCGCGGCAACTCGGTCACGACATCGATGTAGCGCGGAATCGCGAAATACGGCAGCCGCGTTTCGCAATAGCGGGCCAGCTCGGCGGCGTCGAGCGCGTGGCCGGGGCGTGCCATCAGTGAAGCCATCACTTCATCTTCGGCCAGCTCCGAGCGCACCGGATAGACGGCGGCCTCGGCTACCGCGGGGTGGCTGAGCAGGATCTGTTCGACTTCATACGACGAGATGTTTTCGCCGCGGCGGCGGATCGCGTCCTTGATGCGATCGACGAAGCGCAAGGCACCGTCGGCTTCGCGCACGACGCGGTCGCCGGTGTGGAACCACAGGTTGCGCCAGGCCTCGACGGTTTTCTCGGGCATGCCGAAATAGCCGCTGGCGAACGCGAAGGGTTCGTCGGCGCGCAGCACCAGTTCGCCCGCTTCGCCGGCCGGCAGCTCGACGTCGTGTTCATCGACGACGCGCGCATCGAAGCCCGGCTGCACCCAGCCCATGGTGCCGTGGCGCGGCGTGGCCGCCGTGGTGGCGATGACGAAATTGGTTTCGGTGGAACCGTAGCCTTCCAGCAGTTGCACGCTGGTGCGCCGCTCGAAAGTCTGCGCGGCAGCGGCCGGCACGCCGGGGCCGAGGCCGCAGCGCACGCGGTGCTCGCGCTCGGCGGCGCTTTCGGGTTGCGCCAGCAGAATCGGCACCATCGCGCCCAGCAGATACACGACAGTGGCGCCGCGTTCATGCATCGTGGGCCAGAAGCCCGATGCCGAGAAGCGTGGCTCGAACACGGCATGCGCGCCGGTGACGGCAGCCTGCGCATAGGTGTTCAAGGCGTTGATGTGGAACAGCGGCAGCGTCGTGCACAGCACGTCGTCGGCCGACAAGCCGAGAATGTGCGCGCTGTTGGCGCCCCACCAGTAATACTGCGCGTGCGGGCAGACCACGCCCTTGGCCGGACCGGTGGTGCCCGAGGTGTACATGATGGCGAGCGTGTCGCCGGGTAGCACGGCGGCCGCTTCGGCGGGTTCGGCCGGCGGTGGAAAGGACAGCAGCGTCACGGGGCCATGGCTGGCATCGCTGCCTGCACGAGCGCCGGCGTTAGATGCCGGCACAGCGCCATCGCGGCCGAGGCCGGGCTGGGCATCGGCATTGCCGCCCGCGCCCGCGCTGCCCGGGGCGTCTGCGTTACCGATGACCCAGATTGCTTCCAGCCTGGTCGCCGCCAGATCGGCGGTGGCCAGGCGCTCGACGAAACGGTCTTCGATGATCAGCAGGCGCGCGCCGCTGTTGACCAGGTAGTACTCGATCTGCGGGCCCATCGCCGCGCTGTTGATCGGCACCGAGACGGCGCCGATCCAGCCGCAGCCCAGGAAGCTGTCGAGAAACTCGATGCGGTTACCGCACAGGATCGCGACCCGGTCGCCGCGGCCGATGCCCTGGCGCTGCAAGGCGCCGCCACGGCGCGCGGCGGCCGCGGCGGCATCGGTATGGCGCCAGTGCGCACCGTCGATCGTGACCAGCGGCCGTGCGCCGAATTCGGCGGCCTGCCGTTGCAACATACGCGGCAGCGTGCGTTCGGCGGGCGCGACGATAGGCAGCGATGCAGTCGTAGTCGCAGCCGGTGCCGTGCCCTTGTCGGAGGACTCGAAAGCCGGTGTCTCAGTCATCGTGGCTCATCCATGTCTAGACCCGGCGCACGGGCCGCCGCAACCGGATCAGGGCACCAGCTTCCATTGGCCCTTCTCGAGCTTCACGACCACGCGCGAGCGCTCATCCGACCCGTAGCGATCGTTCGGCTTGAAGTTGTAGACGCTGTGCGTGCCGACCAGTTCCTTGGTGTTGACGATGGCGTCGCGCAGCGCCACGCGGAACTGCGGCGTGCCCGGTTCGGCCTTGCTCATCGCGCGCGCGGCGGCATCGGCGAACACCAGCCAGGCGTCGAACGAATAGGCCGAGAACGCGTCGGTGGGCGGCGCGCCATGCACTTTCTGATAGGCATTGCGGAAATCCAGCGATACCTTGCGGATCGGATTGCTGGCCGGCAATTGTTCGGCGACCACCACCGGGCCGGTCGGCGCCAGCAGGCCTTCGGCCGACGGGCCGGCGACGCGCACGAAATCGGGATTGATCAGCGCATGCATGCCGTAGATCTGGCCGCGATAGCCGCGTTCGGTCAGCGCCAGATACGGCAGCGCGCCGGGCGTGCCCGAGGTGCCGGTGATCACCGCATCGGGCCGGGCCGCCACGATCTTCAGCACCTGGCCGGTGACGGAGGAATCGCCGCGCGCATAGCGCTCGTTGGTCACCACCTTCAAGCCGGCCGGCTCGGCGGCCTGGCGCAGCGAGTCATAGACCAGATCGCCCCAGGCATCGGAAAAGCCGATGTAGCCGATCGTCTTGACGCCCGACTTCTTCATGCGCTCGACGACCGCGCTGACCATCAGCGGCGCCGGCTGCGGCAGCGTCACCATCCATGCACCTTCTTCGCCCGGCAGGTTGGCATTGGCGATCGAGATCAGCGGCGTGCGCGTTTCACGTGCGACACCCGCGATCGCCAGCGCGCCCGGCGAGCCGGCGGTGCCGATGATGACGTCGACCTTGTCTTCCTCGATCAGCTTGCGCGCGTTGCGGGCGGCGGTCGATGGATCGGAAGAATCGTCGAGCTGCACCATCTGGATCTTGCGGCCATTCACGTCGGGCTTGAACGCAGCCGCGGCCTGGATGCCCTTCTGGTACGGAATGCCGAGCGAGGACACCGGGCCCGACAGCGATGAGATGAAGCCGACTTTCAGATCGGCGGCCGTGGCTTGCGCCGCCATGCCCGCGGTCAGAGCAGCCGCGGCGGCAGCGAGAGTGAAGCGTTTCATGATCGAACCTCCTTGGGTGGCGCGAATCTAAGTAATAAGAAGTAAGCAGTAAGGCGAAGCGAAATGAAACGGGCCGCGGGCGCCCGACGAAGCGATGCGGCGTTACAGCACAAGGCTGCCCACGCTGGTGCCGCCGCACACGTACAGAACCTGTCCGGTCACGAAGCTCGCTTCCGGATCGGCGAAGAAGGACACGGCGCGCGCCACGTCGTCGGCTTCGCCGAGCCGGCCGACCGGCACGGCTCGGGCCAGCTCGCGTTCCTTGTCGCTGCCGGCCTGCACGACGTCGTAGAACATGTCGGTGCGGATCGGGCCTGGCGCCACGACGTTGACGGTGATGCCGTCGCGCGCCAGTTCCAGTGCCCAGGTGCGCGCCATGCCGAGCATGCCGGCCTTGGTCGCTGAATAGCTGGTGCGCGTGGCCAGGCCCAGCGCAGCGCGCGATGACAGCAGCACGACGCGGCCGAAGCGGCGTTCGCGCATCGCCGGCAGCGCCGCCTGCACGAGCTGGATGGCCGTGCCCAGGTGCAGGTTGACCAGCGCGTCGAGATCGTCGAGTTTCACGTCGGGCAGCAAGGCCGCGCGGATCACGCCGGCGTTGTGGACGACGGTGGTGATGGCAAAGCGTTGCGTGATCTCATGCACCGCCTGCGCGGTGGCCTGCCGGTCGGTGAGATCGACCGCCACTTCGTGCAGTGCCGCGTGCTCGATGCCGCTGCCGCGCCGCGCCAGCGACACGACCTGATAGCCGTCGGCCAGTAGCCGCTGGCAGATCGCCTTGCCGATGCCGACGCTGCCGCCGGTGACGACGGCGGTTCCTCGATCCGTGTTCATCGTGTGCGCCTTTCGATGCGTTTACGAGGCCACCAGCGCCAGCACGCGCAGCGGACTGCCGCTGCCCTGCTGGATCTTCAGTGGCGGGCAGATCAGCACGCTGCCGGTGGGCGGCAGCTGGTCGAGATTGGTCAGGCATTGCAGCCCGTAGCGGCCGGCACCGTGCATGAAGTAATGGCACGGATACGGCGGACGCAGGTGATAGCCCTGGCCGGCATCGGTGCCGATCGCTTCCGAGCCGAAGCCGAGCACGTCGCGCTGCGTGACCAGGAACTGCACCGCCTCGGCGCTGGGGCCGGGCGTGTGCTGGCCGGTTTCGTCGAAGTTCTGATAGGCCTCGGGGTCGGCGGCGCGCTTGGACCAGTCGGTGCGCATCAGCACCCAGGCACCCGCCGGGATGCGGCCGTGCGCGGCTTCGAAGGCTTCGACGTCGGCGACCGTCATCAGGTAGTCGGGATCGCGCTGCGTCTGCGCCGAGCAGTCGATGACGCAGGCCGGCGCGACGAAGTGCGCAACCGGGATCGTGTCGACCGCATTGTTCGGCAGCTCGCGCCCCGAGATCCAGTGGATCGGTGCGTCGAAGTGCGTGCCGGTGTGCTCGCCGCACGAGAAATTGTTCCAGTACCAGCCGGGGCCGCGTTCGTCGTAGCGCGACACTTCTTCGATGCGAAACGGCCAGCACTGGCCCATTTCGGGCGGCAATGCGATCTGCGGAAACTCGGGCGTCAAGGTCTGCGTCAGGTCGACGACGCGGATGCGGCCGCCGGCCAGCGCGGCGACCAGGCCGCTCAACAGTTCGGTGGATGTGGCTTGCGTCATTTGCGTATCAGCTCCCGCCTGCGGCCAGCTCGCGTTCCAGAATCTTCGGGTCGTCGCGCCAGCGTTCCAGCCATTCCTGCGCGACGTCGCCCGGATAGACGTCTTCGACGCCGTCGCGCAGCGCGCGCACGATGCTGACGGCCAGCGCCTGCGGGCTCACCTTGGGCGGCGGCACGTGCTGGTTCCATTCATCGTCGATCGGTCCCGGAAACACGTTGATCACGCGGATGCCGGCCGGCCGCATCTCGGCGCGCAGGCATTGCGCCAGCGAATAGGCGGCGGCCTTCGACGCCGAGAACGTGCCGTGCGGCGGAAAATTCGACAGCGCGTAGATCGACAGCAGGTTGACCCAGGCGGTGGCGTGCGTGGCGCCGTCGGCCGAACGGCCTTTCAGCGCCGGGCCGAATTCCTGCGCCAGCCGCAGCAGGCCGAAGTAGTTGATGTCCATTTCGGCGCGCGCGGCGTCGGTGCCGCGGCGCGCACTGATGCCGAAGCTGCGATGCACTTCGGCGGTGTTGATGACGATGTCGACCTTGCCGCCGATCTCGCCGGCCATCTCGCTGACCGAACGGCCATTGGTCAGATCCAATGGCACCAGCGCGACCTGCGGCAGCGCGGCGATGTCGTCGATGCCGCCGGTCTTCTTCCACGGCTCGGCGTGGCCGACCCAGATCAGGTCGGCGCCGGCCTTGACCAGCTCGCGTACCAGTGCCTGGCCCACCTCGGTCTTGCCGTCGGTGACCAGCACCTTGCGGAACTTCGGATCGCTGGTCATTTCGCGCAGCATCTTGTCGTCGGCCATATGAGGGGTCTCCTTGTCGGGAAAGCCGATCAGCACGGCCATGCCGGCCCGATCGAGCCGCGCGCCGACGCGCACGCGTGCGGCCGGCGCATCGGTGCCGTGCCGGCTGTAGTCCAGATCGGGTACGTCGCCGTGCAGATGCACCATCAGCGTCGGGCCGGCGTCGAGTTGCACGAAGCCCAGCCGCCACGGCAGCCGTTCGCGAAAGAACAGGTCGTTGCTGTGATGCAAGGTGGTGGTGCCCAGCAGCTTGCCTTCACCTGATTGTTCGCGCCATTTCAGGCGTGCCGACAGGCAGCGGTGGCAGGCTTCGCGCGGCGGGTATTGCACGGCCGAGCAGTCCTGGCACACCTGCAGGGCGAACGCGCCGCGTGCGGCCGCGGCCGTCATGCCGAGCGCGACGCGGCCGCGCGCCCACGGCGGCAGGTTCATCTGCGGCGTGCGCAGGACCGGGTTCTTGCGCTTGGGGCGCATCAGCGGCATCGTCATGCGGCGCTCCCGAGGATGACGGCGCCGGTGCACAGGCAGCGGTCGTAGGTGACCATGCCGAAGCCGGCGACCAGGCCGAGCCTGGCATCGGGCACCGTACGTTCGCCGGCGCTGCCTGTGAGCTGGCGGATCGCTTCGACCATGCCGAGAAAGCCGCCGGCGGCGCCCGCCTGGCCCACCGACAACTGGCCGCCGCTGGTGTTGTTCGGAAAACTGCCGTCGTGCGTCATGCTGTGTGCGCGCACGAACTCGGGGCCTTCGCCTTTGTCGCAGAAGCCCAGGTCTTCGAACTGCATCATCACGATGACCGGGTAGTCGTCGTAGGTCTGCACGAAATCGATGTCGGCCGGCTTGGCACCGGCCTGCGCATACAGGTCATCACGATCGGCGAGCCAGCCGCCGCGCACCATGATCGGATCTTCGGAATAGGCGTTGTGGCGCTCGATGGCGCCGCGCAGCAGCACGTACGGCAACCCCAGGTCGCGGGCGCGTTCTTCGCGCATCACCAGGAAGGCATCGGCGCCGGCACAGGGCATGACGCAATCGAACAGATGAATCGGATCGGCGATCGGCCGCGCGGCCATGTATTCGTCGAGCGTCAGCGGCTTCTTGAACAGCGCATTGGGGTTGCGCAGCGCATTGCTGCGCTGGTCGACGGCGATGCGGCCGAAGTCTTCGCGGCGTGCGCCGAACTGGCGCATGTAGTTGCCGGTGATGAACGCGAAAATCGAGTTCGGCCCGCCCGAACCATACGGATAGGTGGCATCGCGCGCGAAGGTGCTGAAGCCGCCCAGCGTCTGCCGGAACGAGTCGACGTGATTGGTGTCGGCGCCGACGCAGGCAACGACTTCGGCATCGCCCATCTGCACGGCGCGCGCGGCGCGGCGCAGCGACATGACGCCGGAGGCACCGCCGGTGGGCACATGATCGAGCCAGCGCGGCGACAGGCCGAGGTGCTGCGTGACGCCGACGGCGGTGTCGGGCACCAGCGAGAAGCTGGACAGGCACAAGCCGTCGATGTCTTGCTTGGCGAGGCCGCTTTGCGTGACCAGGTCGTTGAGTGCGCGGCCCAGGAACCAGTGGGCGCCGTGGGTGGAGTAGCGGACGTAGCGGACGGTGATGGGGACGGTGACGGCGATGCCTTCGTAGGGGAGGCGGCGCGGGCGATGGGTGGTTGTCATGCGTAGGCTCCTTCGCGGGCGGCGGTGGAGCGGGCGCAGATCGGGCGGGCAAAGGCGTGGGCCCAGTGGGGTGGCGGGGAAACCGCTTGCCCCCTGCTTCGCAGGGGGTTCCCTGCGATGCTCGGCCTGATGGCCCCGCGGCATGACTCGCTCCGCGCCCTGCGGGCGCTGCGCTCAAACAGATGCCGCGAGTCAGAAGCACGAAGCGCGCTGCGCGCGCGGGCCACCAGGCCTGCGCTTCTCGGCTGCGCAAATTCCCCGCCACCCCACTGGGCCCACGCCTTTGCCGATACACCAGTGGACTGCGACGAATACACCATTACTGGAGTGACGGTATGAGCTGTTTGCGTGCGTGATGCTGTGATTCGGTACTTGACCAAGTCAATCAATTTCGGCTTCGCCGAAAATGGCCCAGACCTGCTGTGTGCAATGTGCTTCGTCGAGCACAAACCATGCATCTTGCGCGGTGGGCGGTGAGGGGTATGCGGCGCTGTCTGTGGCGCCGAGCAGCGCAGCCTTGGGGCTGGCGCGCGCAGCGCGCTTCGTACTTCTGACTCGCGGCATTTTGTTTGAGCGGAGCTCCCGCAGGGAGCGCAGCGAGTTATGCCGCGCAGCCCCAAGGCGAGCAGCGCAGGGTAGTCGGCCCTGCAAGGGCCGACCGCCGCGGTCAGCGCCGCATACCCCTCACCGCCCGCCGCGCCGCGCCGACTCCACGCATGCTCGCAACCGAAGAAGACCACCCATTGTCTCCAGCGCCGCCCCAACCGAGAAAAACCGCCCACCATCTCAACCCCGCCGCTTCATCGACCGCGTGTCGATGCAGTTCGCCTGCCCCGGCAACGCATGCGCCATCTGCCGCAACTCGCCGCGCTGGATCTTCTGCGAGGGCGTGAGCGGCAAGGCGTCGACGAAGGCCACGTAACCCGGTGCCTTGTAGTAGGCCAGTTGCGCCAGTGCGTGTTCGACGACGCTGGCCGCGAGCGCCGCGTGCGCGTCGGCGGTGATCGGCTCGTGCGTGATGATGCAAGCCAGCACCTCGTCGCCGCGTACGGCGTCGGGCGTGGCTGCCACCGCGGAGGCTTTCACCGCCGGGTGCTGGTTGAGCACGCTTTCGACTTCCACCGCCGAGATGTTTTCGCCGCTGCGGCGGATCACGTTCTTTTTGCGATCGACGAAATACAGGTTGCCGTCGGCGTCGCCCTTGACGATGTCGCCGGTGTGGAACCAGCCGCCGGCCCAGGCCTCCTGCGTGGCTTGCGCGTCTTTCAGGTAGCCCGAGAAGAAATAGCGGCGCGGCTCGGGGCCGGCCGAGCGCACCAGCAGCTCGCCGGGGGTGCCGACCGGTACGTCGTGACCCTCGTCATCGGCCAGCCGATACTGCATGAACGGCTCGGCGCGGCCGAAGCAGTTGGTGCCGACGTGGCGCGGCTCGCGATTGGCCATCACGCAGGCGGCCGCGCCGGTTTCGGTCATCGCCCAGCCTTCGATCAGCGGAAAGCCGAAGCGCGCTTCGAACGGAGCGTGGTTCTTGCGATCGACGCCGGCGCCGAAGCCGAAGCGCACGTGGTGCTCGCGATCGGCCGGCGAAGCTGGTGCCGACAGCAGCATCGCCGGCATCACGCCCAGGTAGTGCACGACCGTGGCGCGGCTGTCGCGCACGCTTTGCCACCAGGTTTTCGGATGGAAGCGGTCGAGCTGGATCAGGCAGCCGCCGGCCACCAGCACCACCATCGTCGAGAAGGCCATTGCGTTGACGTGCGTCAGCGGCAGCGGCGTGAGCACGCGTTCGGCGTCGCGCTTGACCGAGAATAGTTCGCCCAGCTCGGCGTACCACTGGCCGGCGCGCACGAAGTATTCGTTGCTGAGCATGCAGCCCTTGGGCCGCCCGGTGGTGCCCGACGTGTAGAGCAGCGCGCATTCGGTCTGCAAGCCCACCGGTTGGTCGGCATGCGGTGCGGCGGTCGGCGGCGGCGGGATCTCGCCGGTGGCGTCGGCATCCAGGGTGGCCAGCGGCCGGCCGGCCTGCTGCGCGGCGGCGAGCAGGTCGGCGACGCGCTCGGGCAGCGTCACCGCCAGGCCGATCTCGCTGTGGCCGATCAGGTAGGTGAGCTCGGCCGAGCGCATGTCGGCGTTGATGGGCACGACGCTTGCCCCCAGCGCGTTCAAGGCCAGCCAGTGCAGCAAGAACGCCGGGCGGTTTTCCAGCAGCAGGCCGACGCGGTGGCCGTGGCCCCAGCCGGCGCGCGCGTAGGCGGCGCGCAGCCGCTCGACTTCGGCGGCGGCTTCGCCCCAATGCCAGGGCCGCGCCGCAATGCCGTAGGCCTGCGCGGTGACCGCGTCGATGTGCAGGAACTCGGCGGCCGGCGTGCGCGCGGCGCTGGCGGCGAATGCCTGGTGAACGCTGAGCATGCGGGTTCCTTCGCGGCGCCTAGATGAACAGCTGCACCGCCGGCAGCGCGGCGTCGCAGTTGATCAGATTCACACGCTTGTGCGTGATGCGCAAGCTGCCGTCGATCTGGCTCAGATGATGATAGGCGGTGCCGACCAGCATCACCATTTCGTCGCCCTGCGTTTCGGTGTAGTGCAGCTCGGTGCGCATCAGGTAGCGGTTGGCGGCCTCGTCGAATTGCTCGACGATGGGCATTTGCAGCAAATGATGGCAGCGGCTGGGCGGCAGCTGCGAGAACGCGCGCGGGCTTTTCAAGCGCTCGACGCGCAGGTCGCGCAACAGCTTGTCTTCGTACATGTGCGAGGTGTGGTCCAGGCCGCTGGCCTGTTCCGGCACCAGCGGAATCCAATAGATGGCGTCGTCGGTGAACAGCGCGTTCCATTCGTCGAAGCGCTTGGCGTCGAGCAACTGCGCTTCGCGCACCACGAAATCGATCAGGTCTTGCCGGGTGACGGATGCCATGGTCGCGCTCCTCACAGGGTGGCAGTCATGTAGCGCAGCCAGGCTTGGTACTGGTTGCGCATCGAGATTTCGCTGGTGCCGTTGACGGTGAGATCGCGTTGGCCGATTTCCGACGGATCGTAGTTGCGGTGCAGACTGATCCAGTCGTTGCCGCTGGCCTTCAGGCCGATCTGGATGCCGCGATAGGCGTGCAAGTCATCGTGGCCGACCACCGAGAACGGCGAGTTGATCAGGCGGCTGTACGTCGTCGTGCGTTGCAGCAGCTCGGGCGGCGCGCCTTTCAGGCGGAAGGTCCAGCTCTCGATGATGGTGCGGTCGGCGGCGATCGGCCTGACGACGCGGATCGCCTGGATCGCGCCCTTGATCGTCAGGTTCGGGTAGTAGACGGTATTGTGCCGCGTCAGGCCCAGGATCTGCGCGGCGCGCTCGGGGCCGTAGGCCGCCTGCATCGCGGCGTCGTAGTCGGGCAGCGCCGAGTACTTGCTGTGGATGCTGAAGTGCACGCCCGAGAAGCTGTGGCCGTTCGCGAACACACGCACGCCCATGTCGTCGAAGAAGCGATAGTCGGAAGCGAACGGCACGAACTGCTCGATGGCCATCGGCTTGGGCGCATCGGCCGGCTGGCCGGCCCACATCGCCTTGGCCGTGCCGGCCGACGACTCGTGCGCCACCATCGGGTGCATCGTGTCGTTCAGGTTCTCGACGAACATTTTCCAGTTGCACTGGTGCACGAAGCGCAGACAGCCGCCGGCGATCTCGAGCTGGCCTTCGGGCGAGCGGTCGGCCATGTTGTCGATCGACGATAACGAGTCGCCGAAATACTCTTCGAAGCCCGGGCCCTCGGCCGACAGCCGCACGAAGATGAAGCCGCGATGCAGCCGCACGTTGGGCACCGTGACCAGCCCTTGCCAGGCCTCGGTCTCGCGCAGCGCCGTGCCTTCGTAGCCGGCGCGCAGCGGAATGCCGAGCATCGAGCCATCGGTCTTGAAGGTCCACGCGTGATACGGGCAGCGGAAGAACTTGCCCGTGTTGCCACAGGGTTCGCTGACCAGGCGCGAACCCTTGTGCGAGCAGCGGTTCATCATCACGCGCACCGAACCGTCGCTGTGGCGCACGACGATCAGCGGCTGGCCGGCGATGTCGACCGTCAGGTAATCGCCAGTGTTGGGAATCTGGCTGTCGTGGCCGGCGTAGTTCCAGGTGTTCGCGAAGAAGTGTTCCTGCTCCAGTTCGAACAGTTCCTGGTTGATGTACAGATCGCGATGCACGCGGTCGGGCTGGACCAGCGCGCGGACGGCGTCGGGATTTCCTCGATAGACGGTCATGGCGTTTCTCCGCGATGAGGCGTGGTCGGACATCGAGTACCAGTCGCCGGCAGCGGCGATGCGCAGTGAGCTGCCGAACGGCTTGCAAGCGGATCCGGGTGCGGCGGGCGACTCGTATTGACGTCGGCGTTATGCTCGACGCGCCGCCCCGATCCGTTCATGATGCCAGTATATTTGACAACTAAACATATCCACAATCATGAATTACCCGCAATATGATCGCCTCTTGCCCCTCAGCCTGCGGAGCCGCCGATGAGCGCCGTCGAACTGCCCGGTGAACCTCGTTTCGTCGACAACTACCTGGCGGCGCTGCTGGCGCAGGCCAGCCAGCTGATCTCGTCGGAATTTCACGCCGTGGTGCGGCGCAACGGTTTTTCGGTGTCGGAATGGCGCGTGCTGGCGACGCTGGACGGCGACCAGGCGCTGAGCATCGGCCGTCTCGCGCAGATCGTGCTGATCAAGCAGCCGACCGTGACGCGGCTGCTCGACCGCATGGAAAACAAGGGCTATGTCGAGCGGCTGCCGCACGACAGCGACCGCCGTGTCACGCTGGTGCGCGTGACGCCGACCGGGCGCAAGACGGCGGCCCGCCTGATCGCGCTGGCGCGCGAACACGAACAGCGCGTGCTCGCGCCCTTCGGCCTGCAGCGCGCCGAGCAGCTGAAGTCGACCTTGCAGCGCATCATCGACCTGCACCAGCCCGCGGTGCGCGACTAGGGCGCAACACGCTCCAGGCGATCAGCGCCCGATCAGCACCGACGGCAGCCAGGTGGCCAGCGACGGCATGGCCAGCACCATCGCGATCATCAGTACGCCCATCAACACGTAAGGCATGACGGCAGCAAAGATCTCCTTGGTGGGAATCGACGTGGGCGCCACACTGCGCATCGTGAACAGCAGCATGCCGAACGGCGGCGTGAGCAGCCCAAGCTGCATGCAGATCAGGTAGACCACGCCATACCACAGCGGATCCCAGCCGAAGTGCTGCACCAGCGGCATGAAGAACGGCAGCGTGATCAGCATCATGCTGACCTGGTCGACGAAGCAGCCCAGAAACAGCAGCATCAGGATCATGCCGGCCAGGATCGCCCAGCCCGGCATGCCCGAATCCTGGATCAGCGCGACCAGCCCGTTGGTGGCACCCGAGAACGCCAGGATCTGCGAGAACGTGGTGGCGCCGACGATGATGAACAGGATCACCCCCGAGATCGCCGCGGTGCCGGTCAGCGCGGCCTTCAGCGCCTGCCAGCTCAGGCTGCGATACAGCACGCACACGGCGACGGTGGCCAGCGCGCCGATCGCCGCCGACTCGGTGGGCGTGGCCCAGCCGGCCGTCATCGCGACGATGACCAGCACGAAGATCAATACCAGCGGCGTGACGTGCACGATCAGCGGCTGCCAGCGTTGCCAGCCACTGCTTTCCTCGCGCGCGAACGCCGGCGCCCAATCGGGATTGCGCAGCGTCTTGATGACGATGTAGCCGATGAACATCACCGCCATCACGAAGCCGGGCACCACGCCGGCGATCAGCAGCCCCGAGATTGAGATGCCGGCCAGGCTGCCCAGCAGCACGGTCAGCGCCGACGGCGGAATCAGCATGTCGACGCCGCCGATCGCCATGATCGGGCCCATCGCCATGCGCGGGTGGTAGCCGCGGCGCAGCATCTGCGGCAGCAGCAGGCTGCCCAGCAGCGCCGTGGTGGCGATGGTCGAACCCGAGATCGCCGAGAACACGGTGCCGGCTACCACCGCCACCACGGCCAGGCGGCCGGGCACGCGCGGAATCGCACGATCGAAGGCATCGATCGCCTTCATCGCGATGCCGGTGTGGAACAGCACCTCTCCCATCAGCACGAAGAACGGGATCGGGGTGAGCGCGAAGTTGGTGACCGACGCGACGCCGTTGCGCACCACTTGCAGCAGGCCGGGTTCGCCGCCCAGCCAGATCAGCGCGCCGACCAGATTGATCGCCAGGAACGCGAAGCCGGCCGGCACGCCGACCAGCAGCAGCGCGGTGAGCAGGCTGAACAGCAGGAGCAGGCTCTGCCACCAGATCATGCCGAATCCCCCGGCGTGGCGTGGCCGCTGTGCGCGGTGGCGGGCCAGAGCACCCGGCGCGCGCATTCGAACGCGAGCAAGGCGAAGAAGAACGGCACCGGCGCGAACAGCCACCACTCGGGAAACACCAGCGCCTTGAGCACCATGTCGCCGGCGCGTTTGCTGTCGAGTACCAGCAGCCAGCCGTACCAGGCCATCGTCAGGCTGACCACCAGGCCGACGGCGGCCGAAGTGCGGTCCATGCGCCGCTGGCCCTTGGCCCCCAGCACCATGTTGAGCACGTCGAGCCGCACGTGCTGGTTGCCCCACATCAGCCAGGGCGCCGCCGCCAGCGTGGCCAGCGGCAGCGCGTACTCGGTCAGGTCGATGATCCACGGCAGACTGCCGAGGCCGAGATTGCGGCCGATCACGTCGATACAGACCAGCACCGTGATCACGCCGATCACGGCGGCGGCGATACCGCCGCACACGCGCATCAAGCCTTCATGCCATTTCATCGAAATCCTCGCTGAGCACTCATCCGGCCCTGGCCCGGTTTACTTCCGGACCATCATCTCGCGCAGCTTCGGCCCGTGCTGCGGGCTGGCCGACAACACGGCGGCCCAGCCGGCCTCCAGCGAGGTCTGCAGCAGTTTCTTCGCCTCGGCGTCGGGCAGCTTGATGATCTGGATGCCCGCGTCGGCCTGGCGCTTGGCATCGGCCGGGCCGTCTTTGGTGGCCATCTCGACGTTCAGCCCTTCGACCCAGGCGACCTGCTTGTTGAGGAACTCGCGCTGCGCCGGCGACAGCTTGTTCCAGGTGCGGGCGCTGAACACGATGCCCAGCTCGATGTCGTAGAAACCGGGGTCGACGCGATACTTGGTGCGCTCATGCCAGCCCAGGTCGAAGATGCCGACCAGCGGCCAGCCGTAGCCGTCGACCACGCCGCGATCCAGCGCCGTGTAGACCTCGCCCGGCGCGACCTGCATCACGGTGGCGCCGAGCTTGGTGAAGAAATCGCGATAGATCGGCGAAATGCGGATCTTCAGCCCCGACAGGTCGGCCTTGTCGATCTTCTTGTTCAGATAGATGTGATAGGGGATGCCTTCGCCGGTGCGCGCGTAGTAGTACAGGCCGCGGTCGAGCAGCACCTTGTTCAGGTAGTCGACGGCGCCGTTCTTGCGCATCTCGGCCCAGCGCAGGTTGGCGTAGTTGATCGCCAGGGTTTCGGGGGCGACGCCCGCGATGAACGAGGCCGTGGTGTTCGCCAGATCGACGACGCCGTTGCGCAGCGCCGCGCCCTGCTCCATGGTGGGAATGGCTTTCGGGCCGCCCAGGTAGTTGATCTGCACCAGGCCCTTGCCTTCTTCGTTCACCTTCTTGACGAAGCGCTCGAAGTTGCGCGCGTAGTAGGTGCCTTCCTGGAACGCGTTCACTGCTTTCAGCGTGATCTCTTGCGCTTGCGCGGCAACCGGCGCCAGCAGCGCGACGGCGCAGGCCGTGGCGGCGCCGATGAAGCCGCGCTTGTCGAATCGGATGGTCATGGAGCTCTCCTTTGGGATGGGAAATGATCGGAAGCAGGCGACTGCGGGCGCCCTTGCTGCGGCCTGGAATGCGGGCAGGCGTGGTGACCGTGCCTGCCGCGGCGGTTGACGATGCGCGATCGTGGCGGCACTCGCATGCGTTCAATTTCCATCGCGCAGCCGCTGCTGCAAGGCGGCCAGCGTCGCGTCCTCGCCGACCAGGCCGAGCGCTTCGAGCGTGCGCGGCGCGCGGCGCAGGTCGCGGCCGAGGAAACCCCCGGCGATCGCCAGCAGCCCGTGCGCCAGCGGCGCATCGACGCCGGCGGCGCGCGCCAGCGACGCCAGCAGGGCCAAGCCCAGCTCGATGTCTTCGGTGACGTAGCGATGGGCGTGCAGATCGATGCGCTCGCGCCAGTCGCCGGACTTGACCAGCTTTTTGTGCGCGTCGCCGTACATCCACTGATCGTTGCGATAGTGATCGGCCAGCGGATAGTGCGGCGCGCCGTAGCCGAGTGCCTCGCGCACCGCGATGCGTTCGGCGTCGAGCCGGTCGGTGACGGCGCGCACGGCCGGCTGCGTGCCTTCGTTGTGGATGTCCCAACGCTCGAAGTGCTGCAGCGGCGCGGCGTTCATCACCACCAGCGGCGGATGGATGATCGGGCCGGCGTTCATCAGCGCGCCCGACAGCGCATCGCCGCAGCCATGCACGCTGGGATACGCCTGGCGGATGACGGCCAGTGCCTCGTCGGCGCGCTTTGCCGGATACACGCCGGTGGGCAGCCGCACGGCGCGCACGGTGACGTTGACTTCGCGCTCGCCGTGCTTGCGCGCCAGATACGGCAGCGTGCCGGTTTCTGCCCACAGCACGTCGGCGCGATTGCCGGTGGCGCGCACCTGCTGCGCCATCACGAAGCTGCCGAAGGTGCCCGGCGGCAGGAACACCACCTGCCCGTCGGCCAGATGCGGTGCGATCGCCTGCGCGATGTCGTGCTGCGCGATAGCCGGGCTGGCGATGACGATGAGCCGCGCGCCGCGCAGCACGGCGCCGACCTCGGCGCTGGCCAGCGCGATCGGCACGGCGCGGCTGCCGTCGGCGTCTTTCAGGATGATCGAGCCGCTGTCGATGACCGGCTGCAGGGCCGCCGCATCGCGGCGCCACAGGCGGACTTCATGGCCGGCCTGTGCCAGGTCGGCGGCGGCGGCGTAGCAGCCGTGTCCTCCTCCCAAGATGGCAATCTTCATCGGCCGGGCCCTTTCGCGGGTTCAATGGCGGCCGCGGCGCGGGCCGCGGCATCGAGCCAAGATAATTACTTTTCAACTATTTAGTTGTCAATTTATTTTCGTTTGGCGAAGTCCGTTTTGCGGCTTGTGCGGCGCTGCGTCATCGTGCGTATCGGGCCGCTGCGCGAGGCTGGTGCGCGGGGTGGGGCAGGCGGTGCATCGGGCACGCATCCGGGGCGTGGCGGCTGTCTTGCGTGTTGGGGTCTGGCTGGAACATGCGTCGGCGGCGGCCGATGGCAGCGCCCTATAATTCGGGCGCTTCGATTCCCCTTGTGTCCACCGCCATGCCGAGTTTTCCGGAGGCTTTCGATTTCTACGACGCGCCCGGTCACCTGATCCGGCGCGCGCAGCAGATCGCGGTCTCGATCTTCATGGAGGAGACCGCCGAATACGATCTGACGCCGGTGCAGTTCGCGCTGCTCGAAGTGCTGCGCCACGAACAGGGGCTCGATCAGGTGACGCTGGCCAATCGCGTGGCGCTCGATGCCTCGACCTCGGGGTCGGCGATGGGGCGCCTGGAAAGCAAGGGCCTGATCGTGCGCCGGCTCGATCCTGACGATCGCCGGCGCCGGCTGCTGTATCTGACCGATGCCGGCCATGCGCTGGTGGTGCGCATGCGCGCCGCCGTGGTGTCGGCGCAGCAGCGCATCCTGGAACCGCTGGCGCCGGCCGAGCGCGAGGCTTTCTGCGAATTGCTGCGCAAGCTGGTCGATCTGAACAACGAGCGCAGCCGGGCGCCGTTGATTGCGCCGGGCAAGCGCTGAGCGGCAGCGGCCTGTTGAAGGTCGAGAGCGCTGGCCGCACAATCTGGCAGAAACATATGAGCGTGCTGCCTGAACGGCGGATTCTTGTTCCGCTGGCGACCGTGCTGCAAGCCTGCGACAAGGCGGAAACAATTTCAATCGGTTTCATCGAAGACAAGGCAAGCTAGATGCGGATCGCGGCAATCGACCAGGGAACGACGTCGACGCGCGTGCTGGTAGCGGGAACGGATGGCAGCCTGCGCATCGCCCACTCGCTGCGTCACGCCCAGCATTTTCCGTATCCTGGCTGGGTCGAGCATGACGCGCATGAACTGTTGCGCAATGTCGCTGCGTGTATCGACGCGGCCGGTGACGTCGACGCGATCGGTATCGACAACCAGGGTGAAAGCTGCCTCGCCTGGGACGCCGTGTCAGGCGAGCCGCTGTCGCCGGTCATCGTCTGGCAGGACAATCGCACCAAGGACGTCATCGAACGTCTTCGCGCGGGCGGTGCCGAAGCGGTGA
>JAFKGG010000017.1 GCA_017307915.1 Burkholderiales bacterium
CCGCCGATGGCGCTGGCCGAGCCTGCGGCGCAGCGCCAGGAACTGGCCGCCGCGCTGCGCCAACTCGACGCGCTGGAGCGCACCGTCGCCCACGGCGCCGCGCTTACCCCTATCGCATCGGGCGATCGCTACCACTTTGACTACCCACGGCTGCTGGCTGATCTGGCGCGCGTGCGCGCCGGCATCCAGGCCCACCTCGCGCCCTCGCGTGCCCAGCCCCGCGACCTTTCTGAGCTGGCTGGCGACTACCGCACCGAGCACGTCACCGAGCCGCCCCAGACGCCACCGGAAGGCCAGCCATGAACGGCGCCCAGCTTTCCGCCTTCCAGGCCAACAGCGGCATCGCGCCCAACGCGATGGCGACCGCGCTGGTCGGCGCCGTGTTCGCGGTCCTGCTCGTGTGGGGCGTCTGGGCCATCCGAACGGCCTACGTGGGCTGGGCAGAGAACCGCCTCAACCAACGCCAGTTCCTCGGCGTCTGCATTCGCTTCGTCGCGATGTACCTCGTGCTGACTTTTTTCCTCCTCTCCTGAAAGGACCGACCATGCAACACCGCATCCTCAACTCCCGTCTTGCCCAGCGTGCCGCCGTGGCCCTGGGTGCCGCCGCACTTCCGGTGCTGTCCTTCGCGCAGGGATTGCCGACCATCGAGAATCCATCGCGCGGCACTGGCAGCGGCATCATGCAGACCATCCGCAACTATGGGTATGACATCGTCATGCTCATCGCATTGCTGGTGATCGCGTCGATCTTCATCGGTGTCTGCTACCACGCTTACGGCACCTACGCGGAAATCCACACGGGCCGCAAAACCTGGGGTCAGTTCGGCCTCACGGTCGCCATCGGCGCCATCCTGCTCGTGATCGGCATCTGGCTGCTCACCGAAGCCACCGGCATCCTGTAAGCGAGGCTGGTATGTCCGAGCACCAGCACGTCCGCGCGGACGGGACGGTCACGTTCCTGCCGCACCGGCTCAACCGCCACCCGGTCGTCGTGCGCGGGCTCACCGCCGACGAACTGTGGATTTGCTGCGGCCTGTCCGGTGCGGCCGGTCTGTTGATCGGCGCACCGCTGTCCTGGGTGTTCCGCACGATCGCGCTGGCACCCACGCTCATCGTCATGGGCGTGGCGCTCGGCGTCTTCGTGGGCGGCGGCATCCTGCGCCGCCTCAAGCGGGGCCGCCCCGACACCTGGCTGTACCGGCAGTTGCAGTGGCGCATCGCCACGCGCCATCCGCTGGTGGCGGGCTGGGTGGGCGGCCTCGGACTGATCTCGCGCTCGGGCTCCTGGACCACGCGCAGGGGCACACGATGAGCCGTTTCAGGAACGAAATCACGCACCTGCAGGCGCACATCAAGACGCTGCGCCTGGGCGCTGGCGCGCTGGTCATCGTGGCGCTGGTCATGGGCGGCGGCTGGTGGAGCGCGCCGCGCGACCTGACGATCCATGTGCCGCCCGACTTGCGCTCTGGCAGCACCCGCAAATGGTGGGAAGTGCCCCCGGAGAGCGTCTACGCCTTCACGTTCTATGTGTTCCAGGCGCTCAACCGCTGGCCGGCGAACGGCGAGGAAGACTACCCGCGCAACCTGTACGCGCTTTCTGCCTACCTCACGCCATCCTGCCAGGCATTCCTGAACGCCGATTTCGACTACCGGCGCAGCGCGGGCGAGCTGCGCCAGCGCGTGCGCGGCATCTACGAAATCCCCGGCCGCGGGTACGGCGACAACCCCACGGCGCGCGTGCGCACCGTGTCAGACCGCGATTGGGTGGTAACGCTGGACATCGCCGCCGACGAGTACTACGGCGCGGAGCAGGTCAAGCGCGCCCTGGTGCGCTACCCCATCAAGGTGACGCGGGTGGATGTCGATCCCGCGCGCAACCCGTTCGGGATGGCGCTCGACTGCTACGACGGCACACCGCAGCGCATCAGCGCCCCGGAGCCGACGCGCCCGGCGTCGGGCGGTCTGTCTCCGGCACCTCGAGGAGAAACCCCATGAAGCACTTCGCACTCGCGCTGCTGGGGTTATTGGCCGTGGCCGTGGCACCTGCTGCCCAGGCGGTGGAGATCCTGCGCTGGGAGCGCATGCCGCTGGCCGTCCCGCTGAAGGTCGGCCAGGAGCGCATCGTGTTCATCGACCGGAACGTCCGTGTCGGCGTGCCTGCGGGTATCGGCGAGCGCTTGCGCGTGCAAAGTGCGGGCGGCGCTGTGTACCTGCGCGCCAGCGAGCCGATCGAACCCACGCGGCTGCAACTGCAAGACGCCGATACCGGGGCATTGATCTTGTTGGACATTGCGGCCGAGCCTGCGAAGGATGGTGAGCCTGCGCTGGAACCTGTGCGCATCGTCGAAGGCAACGGCACGCCGGCACGCTATGGCGACCAGCCGGAGAGTGCCGACGCCGCCCCGGCGCGTACCCGGGAGCAGACTGGGGCGCGAACAGCGCGACGTGAAACCCCTGTGCCCGTCGTGCTGACGCGCTTCGCCGCGCAGAACCTCTATGCGCCATTGCGCACGGTCGAGCCGCTGCCAGGCGTCATGCGCGTCAACCTGCGCCGTAACCTGGATCTCGACACGCTGCTGCCGACGCTGCCTGTGCGTTGGGTCGCACTCGCCTCATGGCGGCTGGAAGACCAGTGGGTCACCGCCGTGCGCCTGACCAACAGCAGCAGCGACTGGATCACGCTCGACCCGCGCGTGCTGCAAGGCGATTTCCTGACCGCCACCTTCCAGCACGAGCTGCTCGGCCCGCGCGGCACGCCCGAGGACACGACCGTCCTGTACCTGGTGACGCGCGGTCGCGGCCTTGCGCAGTCGCTGCTGCCGGCAATCAACCGCTTCGACCCAGCCGCGCATCTGCCGCGGCCGGAAGACGAAGACACGGACAGCAAGAACACGCACGGCAAGGAGGCCGGCCATGCGCAGTAACGGCCTGCTCAAGTGGCTGCTGATCCCCGTGGCCCTGCTGGTGCTGTTCGTCGCCATCCGGCTGTTCTCGGATGGAAGCGCGTCGGCACCGCCCACCACGGATGGCAATGCCCGGCTCACGCCGGAGGAAATGAAGGCGCTGGGCATCGAGGGGGATACCCCCCGCGACACCGTGGCAACGCTCGTCGCGCAGGTCAAGCAACTGCGCACCGAGCTTCAGACCGCGCTGTCGGACAACAAATCCCAGCGCGAAGAGAACCAGCGCCTGCGCCAACGCGAGAACTCGATCGACCAGCGCATCAACTCGGCGCTGGAATCCGAACGATCCAACCTGCGCCGCGACCAGCAGCAGGCGGCTAGCGAGCGCCAGCAGACCGAGGGGCTGCTGGCCGATCTGCAACGGCGCCTGGACAGCATCAGCGGGCGCGGCGGCGGTCATGCCGACCTGCCCGTTGGCCTGGGGTTGAAGGGCGGCGACGAGACCGGGATGGAAGGCGGTACGCGCTGGGTGGAGCCGGACGACGCGAAGCCCGCCGATGGGCGCAATGGCGGCCGTGGTGTGGGTAGCACCCTGAGCTTCCCGAGCAGTTTCGGCCCAGCACGCAGCACGCTGGAAACCACGGCGGAAACGATGGCGAACGCGGGTGCCCGCGCCGCAGGCGTCAAGAGCGCCAAGTCCGTCTATACCGTGCCGACCAACGCTACGTTGATGGGATCGGTGGCGATGACCGCGCTGATTGGCCGCGTGCCGATCGACGGAACCGTTCACGACGCATACCCGTTCAAGGTTCTCGTCGGGCACGAGAACTTAACCGCGAACGGCATCGACATCCCCGATGTGGCAGGCGCCGTATTCAGCGGCACTGCCTCGGGCGACTGGACGCTTTCGTGCGTGCGCGGCTACGTGCGTTCGATCACCTTCGTGTTCCACGACGGAACCATCCGCACGATTCCCGAGGACAGCAACGGCAACCAGCAGAACAGCCAGCAGCAGAACGCACAAAGTGGCGGCCTGGGCTGGATCAGCGATCCCTACGGCATCCCCTGCGTCAGCGGAGAACGGCGCAGCAACGCGCAACAGTATCTCGGCACCCAGGCGCTGATCACGGCGGCCGGTGCCGGCGTGGCCTCGCTCATCGAGAGCGACAGCGGCCAGATGTCCTACGTGGGTGCCGACGGCTCCATCGGCACTGTGGGCATCAGTGGTCAGGAAGCGGTCGGCCGCATCCTGGCCGGTGGCGTGCGCGATATGGCCGATTGGGTCAACAAGCTCTACGGCCAGGCTTTCGCCGCGGTCTATGTCCAACCCGGCGCCAAGGTCGCCGTCCATCTCGAAAAGCCGCTCGCCATCGACTTCGACCCCGAAGGCCGCCGCGTCGATCACCGCGCAGGAGAAAGCCATGCCCTCGAACTTGATTGACTGGGGCAAGGCCCTGGCGCTGGCCGCCACCGTCGCGGCCCTCGGCGGCTGCGCCACCAGTAAGGAAAAGCTCTTGCCCCACGGCGACAGCACGATGATGGACATCTGGCAGCGGAACGCCGGCGACGGCGGCGGTAGCGCCAGCCAGGTGGCGGGCTGGCAGTTGCTCGATGCACGCCAGAGCCTGCGCCGGCCGCTGACCGATGCGGACGTGCAGGCCGCTCCTGCCGAGCAGATGCGCTACACGCGCACGGCACGCAACGAGATCCATCGCCAGTTCCAGCGC
>JAFKGG010000018.1 GCA_017307915.1 Burkholderiales bacterium
CATCGTGCCGGCATAGCGCACCTGGCCTTTTTCCAGCACATAAGCGCGGTCGCTGACCGCCGCGGCGAAGGCGGCGTTCTGCTCCGACAGCAGCACCGACAGCCCTTCGCGCTTGAGTTCGATGATCATCTCGGCCATCTGCTCGACGATCAACGGCGCCACGCCTTCGGAAGGCTCATCGAGCAACACCAGCCGCGGATTGCCCATCAGCGTGCGCGCCACGGTCAGCATCTGCTGCTCGCCGCCGCTCATGCTGCCGCCGGGCCGCTCGGGCATGCGGCCCAGGTTGGGGAACAACCCGAACAGCCGCTGCGGCGTCCAGTGCGGCGCGCCGGCGCGCGGCGGACGGCGGCCGACCTCCAGGTTCTCCAGCACGGTCAGCTCGGTGAAGATGCGCCGGTCTTCGGGCACGTAGCCGATGCCGCAGCGGTTGATGCGAAACGGCGTCAGCGTGTCGATGCGGCGACCCTCGAAGCGGATCTCACCGTGCCGCGCCGCGATCAGGCCCATGATCGCCTTGATCGTCGTGCTCTTGCCGGCGCCGTTGCGGCCCATCAAGGCAACCACTTCGCCGTCGCCGACTTCCAGGTCGACGCCGAACAGCACCTGGGCGCGGCCGTACCAGGCGTCGAGCGAGCGCACCGACAGCAGCGGCTGCGTGCTCATCGCGGGCCCTCCTGGCGCGTGCTGCTACCGGCCGCACCCGACACCACTGCCCTTGCCTGCAACAGCCGACCGCTGCCCAGATACACCTCGCGCACCCGTTCGTCATCGCGGATCTGCGCCGGCGGCCCATCAGCGATCAGCCGGCCGCGCGCCAGCACCATGATCCGGTCGGCGTGCGCAAACACCACGTCCATGCTGTGTTCGGTGAACAGCACGCCGATGTCGCGCTCCTTGGCCAGCCGTCGCGTCAGTTCCATCAGCGCGCCGCGTTCGCGCGGCGCCATGCCGGCGGTGGGTTCATCCATCAGCAGCAGCCGCGGCGAATTGGCCAGTGCGATCGCCAGCTCCACCGTCTTGATGTCGCCGTAGGCCAGCGTGCTGCACGGCTCGTCGGCGCGCTCGCGCAGGCCGACGGCGGTCAGCAGTTCCAGCGCCTGCTCGCGATACAGCGCCGCGGCGCGCGGCCACCATTGCCTCAGGCAATCGTAGTGCGACAGCAGCGCCATCTGCACGTTTTCAACCACCGTCATCGATGCATAGGTGGCCGCAACCTGAAAAGTGCGGCCCACGCCGAGCCGCCAGATGGCGCGCGGCCGCAGTCCGGTGATGTCATGGCCGCCCAGTTGCACGCGGCCGGCATCGGGCGGTAGCTGGCCGTTGATCAGGTTGAAGCAGGTCGACTTGCCGGCGCCATTGGGGCCGATCAGCGCCAGCAGCTCGCCGGCCTGCAGCGAAAAGCTCACGCCATCAACGGCCTGCACGCCGCCGAAGGCCTTGGCCAGGCCCTGCGCAGTCAGCAGCGGGGCCGGTGAATGCGGCACGTGCGCGGCGCTCATGGGTGGCCGCCTCGCGTCGATGCTGATGCTGATGCTGATGCCGATGACGCCGACATCGATGCCGGCGCCGACACGATCACCTCACGCCGTCCCCCGATACGCTGCGCCAGCGCAATCAACCCGCCCGCGATACCCTGCGGAAACACGATCACCAGCAGCAAGATGACGACCCCAAGCAACGCGCGCCAGTAATCGGTCGCGCGGCTGACCCAATCCTGCAGCCAGGTGAATACGGCGCTGCCCACGATCGGGCCGACCAGCGTCTGTACGCCGCCGAGCAGCACCATCACCAGGCCATCGACCGAACGCGCCACCGAGATCGTCTCGGGCGAAATGGTGCCCTTGGCAAACGCGAACAAGGCACCGGCCAACCCACAGAAAGTCCCGGCCACGACGAAGCCGGCCCAGTGCACGCGGATCACGTCGATGCCGGTGCTTTCGGCGCGCAGCGGCGAATCGCGGCCGGCGCGCATCGCGTAGCCGAACGGCGAGAACAGCACGCGCCGCAGCGCATATAGGCTGGCCGCGACCAGCGCCAGCGTCAGATAGTAGTAAGCGGTTTTCGAGGCGAAGCGTTCCGACGGCCACAGCCCCAGCAGCCCGTTGCTGCCGCCGGTGACTTCGTCCCACTGAAACACGATCGACCAGACGATCTGCGCGAACGCCAAGGTGAGCATGGCCAGATACACGCCCGACAACCGCACCGCGAACCAGCCGAACAGCACGGCGCCGATCAGCGCGACCAGCGGCGCAAAGGCCAGCGCCACTTCCATCGGCAGCGCCAATCCCTTGAACAGCGCCGCCACGCCGTAGGCGCCCAGGCCGAAATAGGCGGCGTGCCCGAACGAATGCATGCCGCCCGGCCCCATGATGAAGTGCAGGCTGGCGGCGAACAGCACGGCGATCAGCATGTCGATCATCAGCACCGTGGCGTACGGAAACGACTGCGCCAGCCACGGCACCAGTACCAGCACGCCCAGCAACACGGCGACGGCGAACGCGCCGACCTTGCTCATCGGCCGCATCGGCGCCTCGCCGAACGACGCGCCGCGCAGCGCTGCCTGCGGCCGGCCGAGCAGCCCCCAGGGCCGCCAGATCAGCACGGCAGCCATCACCAGAAACTCAACCACCAGCGTGAGCCGCGAAAACGAAAACGAAGTGCCGAACAGCTCGACGGTGCCGATGCCGTAGCAGATGGCCTTGATCTCGGCGATCAGAAGCGCCGCCAGATAGGCGCCCGGAATGCTGCCCATGCCGCCCACCACGACCACCACGAAGGCATCGCCGATGGTGGTCAGGTCGAGCGCCAGATTGGCCGGCTCGCGCGGCAGTTGCAGCGCCCCGCCGAACGCGGCCAGCGCCGAACCCAGTGCGAAGATGCCGGTGAACAGCCACGCCTGGTTGACGCCAAGCGCGCCGACCATCTCGCGGTCTTGCGTGGCGGCGCGGATCAGAATGCCCAGCCGCGTGCGGGTCAGCAGCAGCCACAGCAGTGCCAGCACCGCCGGGCCGATGAAGATCAGGAACAGGTCATATTCGGGGAACGACCGGCCGAGGATCTCGACCGCCCCTTTCATGCCCGGCGCCTTGGGCCCGAGCAGATCGTCGGGCCCCCAGATGGCCAATGCCGCATCGCGCAGTACCAGCACGACGGCAAAGGTGGCCAGCAACTGGAACAGTTCGGGCGCACCGTAGATCCGGCGCAGCACCAGCAGTTCGATCAGCGCACCCAGTACGCCGACGGCCACGGCGGCCAGCAGCACGGAGCTCCAGAAACCCCAGCCACCGGCCCCCAGCCATTGCGTGAGCGAATACGCGGCGTACAGCCCGAGCATGAACATCGAGCCGTGCGCGAAGTTGACGATGCGCGTGACGCCGAAGATCAGCGACAGGCCCACCGCGATCAGAAACAGCGTTGAAGCGCCGGCCAGGCCGTTGAGCAGCTTGACCGCGAACCCGGAGATCATCGCGCTGTGCGCCGGCGCCGTAGGCTCAATCCGCCGGCCGCAGCTTGCGCGTTTGCTCGGCCGACGGCAGCACGCTGGCGCCGTCGATGTAGCGGAAGTCTTTCATCACGCCCTTGCCGTCGCGCACCGTGGTGACGCCCACGTAAGCGCCCATCGTTGCCTGGTGGTCTTCGGGGCGATAGCTGATCGGGCCGAACGGCGATTCGACGCGCAGCCCGCGGAAGGCGGCAATCAGCTTTTCAGTGTCGACGCTGCCGGCGCGGCGCACGGCGGCGGCGATCGAGATCATCGACGTATATCCGACGATCGAACCGACGCGCGGATAGTCGTTCCAGCGCTTCTGGTACGCGTCGAGGAAACGCTTGTGCTCAGGCGTGTCGATCGCATACCAGGGATAGCCGGTGACGATCCAGCCTTCAGGCGCTTCGTCGCGCAGCGGGTCGAGGTATTCGGGCTCGCCCGACAGCAGACTCACCACCGGGCGGCCCTTGAACAGGCCGCGCGTGCTGCCCTCGCGCACGAACTTGGCCAGGTCGGCGGCGAACAGCACATTGAAGATCGCATCGGGCTTGGCATCGGCCAAAGCCTGCACCACCGCACCGGCATCGACGCGACCCAGCGGCGGCGCCTGCTCGGCGACGAACTCGACGTCGGGCTGCGCAGCCTTGAGCAACTGTTTGAAAGTGGCTGCGGCCGATTGGCCGTATTCATAGTTGGGATAGACGATGGCCCAGCGCTTCTTCTTCAGCTTGGCCGCCTCGGGCACCAGCATCGCCGTCTGCATATAGGTGGTCGGGCGCAGCCGGAACGTGTAGCGGTTGCCGTTTTCCCAGGTGATCTTGTCGGTGAGCGGCTCGGAAGCCAGGAACAGCACCTTGCGCTGCTTGGCGAAGTCGGTAACCGCCAGGCCGATGTGCGACAGGAAGGTGCCGAACAGCAGATCGACGCGCTCGCGCGCAACCAGTTCCTCGGCCACGCGCACGGCGTCACCAGGGGTACCATTGTCATCGCGCGCGATCACCTCCACCCTGCGGCCGAGCAAGCCACCCGACGCGTTGATCTGCTCGACGGCCAGCTCGAAACCCTTCTTGTACGGTTCCAGGA
>JAFKGG010000400.1 GCA_017307915.1 Burkholderiales bacterium
GTCGCAGCTGCGCAGCACGGCCGAGACGTTGTGCGGGTCGTGGATGTTGTTCAGCACCACGGTGAGGTCCTTCTGCCTGCGGGCGAGGACGTCCAGGATGCGGTTCTTGCGGTTGTCGGTTCTTTCTCTCATTCCCGTTGAGCCTTGGATGGATGGAAGGGGCCTGGACGGCCCGTTTTTCGCGGGCGCGACACTAGCCCAGCGCACGTGAGGGGTCAACGGCCGGGGCGTTCCAGGTCAACGAGTTGCCTCGGGCCGGACTGCGCAGTAGACTATGTATCTGGGTCCGGCACCCAAATTTCCACCCCAAAGAAGTCCCGCATGCATCCCGACAAAAGACTCAACGGCTATCTTTGCGCCCTGGCAGCAACGGTCATCTGGGCAGGCAATTTCGTCCTGGCCCGGGGCGTCGCGCACGAGATACCGCCGATCCAGCTCAACTTCTGGCGCTGGGTGCTGGCCCTGGCGTGCATCCTGCCCATGGCCCTGCCCAAGCTCCGCGCCGACTGGCCCGCGGTGAAGAGGCACTGGCGGTATCTGGTTTTCATGGCCCTCGTGGGCGTCTCGTGCCTGAACACGCTCATCTACAAGGCCGGGCAGACCACCCAGAGCCTGAACATGGCGCTGCTCGTGCCCACCGCGCCGATCCTGATCATCATCCTGCTCGCGAACTTCGTCGGCGCAGGTTTGCGCACCGGCGCGGGCGCCGATTCATCGACGCCAGAAGCGATCGAAGCGCGCATCCATCCGGTGGCCGGCTTCGAGCTGCGCGATGCCAGCGCGCCGCGCACACTGCGCAGCGGCGAAGAGGTCTACAAGGCCGTGTGTACCACCTGTCATGGCGCTGGCGTTGCCGGCGCACCGAAAACCGGCGATGCCGGCGCCTGGGCACCGCGCCTGACGACCGGCTTCGATGCACTGCTGCATTCGGCGCTGAAGGGCAAGGGCGCGATGCCGCCGCAAGGTGGCGGCGATTTCGACGACACCGAGATCGCGCGCGCCGTGGTCTATCTGGCCAATCAGGGCGGCGGCAAGTTCGAAGAGCCGAAGGCACCCGCACCGGCCGCGCAGGCCGAGGCCAAGCAGTAAGCAAACCTCAGCCGGGGCGCGCAAGGCGCCGCGGCATGCAGCAGAAGAAAGCCCCGCCGGCTCGCGCCCGCGGGGCTTTTTGTTGCCCCTGCGGCTTCGATCGACAAGCGCTTGAGCGCTCCGCACGCTACGACGTTGCGAAACCGGCAATTTGCGATTGCCCAATCATCGCTTGAACGCTGCGTCGGTCTTTTCCTATGCTGCCAGGCTCGAGAACGACTGAGCCATGACACCAGAACAAAACCGGCTTCTTACCGAAGTTGGACCGGGCACACCGATGTCCGCGCTCCTGCGCAGGTACTGGCACCCGATCGCAGGCGCTTCGGAGTTCGACGACAAAGCCATCAAACCCATTCGCCTGTTCGGAGAAGATCTCGTTCTTTTCAAGACGCTGTCCGGCGCCTACGGCCTCGTGCAGCGCCGGTGCGCGCATCGCGGCGCCGACCTGTCGTTCGGGTTCGCCGAGGAAGCCGGCATACGCTGCGTCTATCACGGCTGGCAATACGACGCTGCCGGACTCTGTACGGACAGGCCGTTCGAAGCAACGGCCAATCGAGCAGGCAGCACGGCCCCACTGCGGATCACCGCCTATCCGGTCAGGGAAAAGGGCGGCATGCTGTGGGCTTACATGGGCCCGGCGCCGGCGCCCGAGCTGCCCGACTGGGAAACCTTCAGCTGGCCGAACTGTTTCGCCCAGGTCGTCATCGCCGAGGTGCCCTGCAACTGGCTGCAATGCCAGGAAAATACGGTCGACCCGGTTCATTTCGAATGGACGCACAACAACGCGCCGCAACGACAGGCCGGCGATTTCGGCGCCTTTTCGCCGAAGACGCTCGAACTGCGCGTGGAAGATCATCCGTACGGCTTGATCTCGCGGCCCTCTCGCGAAGGCACCGATCCGTCGACGCCGCTGTGGAGCGTCGGGCGCGCCATCCTTTGGCCGAACGGATGGTATTTCGGCCACCATTTCGAATGGAAGGTGCCGATCGACGACACCCACACGCTGTTCGTGACCTGGGCCACGCTGCGTGTGCCGCGCGAATGCGAACCCTACGTTCAGCAGCGCATTCCCACCTGGTATGCGCCGATCAAGGATAGCGACGGCAACTGGATCTCGAGCCACGTCGGCAATCAGGACATCGTCGTATGGGCGAGCCAGGGCGCCATCGCGGATCGCACGCATGAAGCGCTCGGCGCCAGCGACCGGGGCGTTGCGCTGCTGCGCCGCCGGCTGCTGGAAGACCTCGAAGCAGTCGGCAACGGACGCGACCCGCGCGCCGTCATCCGCGATCCGGCCCGCAACGTGCGCATCGAACTGCCCTGCGTGGCACGCGAAGAGCTGATGAACGGGCTGCCGCGCGAGCAGATGCTCGAGCATCCGCTGATGGGCCCGTTCCTGCGGGAGTTCTATCTGATCGCGGGTCAGCCGGATGAGGTCAAGGCCGAATTCGAACGCGCAATGACGGTACGCGGATCACGCGTAACGATCCACAAATTCGTTCCCCAGTGAATCTTCATCCGCCGTGGGGGCGATGATCAAAAAAAGGAGTGCAGCTTGAAGGAGCGAGACAACACACCCGTCGGCGGCAGCAAGGTTTCCCGCCGCCGTTTCATCGTCACGACGTCGATCTGCGCAGCGATCGCGCCTGCCGTGCCGCGCGCGCAAAGCGCCGACTGGAAGCCGACCGGACCGATGCGCCTGGTCGTACCCTATCCACCGGGCGGCGGCAACGACATCATCGCCCGCATCATCTCCACACGCCTGAGCGAGCGGCTGGGGCAGAGCGCGGTGATCGAAAACAAGCCCGGCGCGGCGGGCATGATCGGCAGCGAGCAGGTGTATCGCGCAGCGCCCGACGGCCACACGCTGCTGGTTGCCAACGGCGATACCCATTCCATCAATCCGCACGTGTACGCCAACATCCGCTACAACGCATCGGAATTCGGCCCGGCGGCCGGTATCGCGCTATCCGATTTCGTCGTCGTCGGTCGGCCCGACCTGAGCGCCACGACCATGAAAGAGCTGGTCGATCTGTCGAGGCGCACCGAGTTGACCTGCGGCTCGCACGGCATCGGATCGGGCGCGCACGTGATCGGCGAAACGATGAAGCGGCGCCACAAGATGCAACTGCTGCACGTGCCCTACCCCGGCTCGGCGCCTGCCATCGCGGCGCTGATGGGCGGGCAGATCGACATCCTGGTGACACCGATCTCGCTGGCCATTGCCAATCGAACCCGGGTCAAGATCCTCGGCGTTGCCGCCGACCGCAGGTCGCAGGTGGCACCCGACATGATCTCGCTGGGCGAGCAGGGTTTCCCGCTCGGGCTGGGCCCGGTCTGGATCGGCTTGATGGCTCCACCCAAGACCGCGCCCGCGGTGCTGGCCACCGTCAATCGCATCGTCAACGAGATGTTCCAGGAGCCGGCCGGACGCGAGCGCCTGTCATCGCTCGGCCTGCAGTCGTTCTCGCCGAGCGTTGCCGAGTTCAGCGCCTATCTCGCCGATGATTACAAGCGATGGGGCGATGCGGTGCGGCAGGCGAATATCAGGATGGATCTGAAGAGCTGAGCGCTGCGCAGGCTATAGGCAGCCCCAATGGGTTTGTCTAGAATACTGAACATGCCTGCGCGCTCCACCCTACCTTCCCAGTTCGAAGAACGGCTGCTCTTGCAGTTGGGCGAGCGACTGCGCGCCGCACGGCGCGCGCGCTCGCTGTCGTCGGTCGAGCTGGCCGGGCGGGTCGGCATCTCGCGAACGACGCTCTCGGCCATCGAGAAGGGCGATCCATCTCCGGCCTTTGGTACGTACCTGCGGGTGATG
Organism: Burkholderiales bacterium; assembly: GCA_017307915.1. Taxonomy (GTDB): domain Bacteria; phylum Pseudomonadota; class Gammaproteobacteria; order Burkholderiales; family Burkholderiaceae_E; genus Zeimonas. Next base: position 3,911 of record JAFKGG010000400.1, read on the forward strand.
TCCGCGCTCGGATTGGCTTCGGATTTGGCACTAGTCGCTGCTCAATGGGCATCGAGCGACCAAGCGAACAAGGCAGCCGCGTCCCGCTTCGACCGGCATGCGGCCCAGGATCTGCAGAGCCTGCTGATGCATCGGGAAGCCGTCGCACTGTTGCGCGCAGACCCCAGCCTCGTTGGACGCCTCAGCGAGACGCTCGTGCGCTGGTCGAGGCGCGACGACCCGAACAGCCGCCCGTTGCTGCAACGCTGGGCCGACATCATCACGTCGCAAGATTGGGAAGCGATCCTCGCCGAGACTGAGGAAGGGCAACAACTTCGGCAAGGGTCGCCATTGCCGACGCTGTTGTCCGAGCATACGCGCCTGTCCATCATCCACACGGTACGGTCGATGCGGGAGCAGAGCCGTGCAACGGCATGAGCTCGAGCACCTGATTCGCGCCGCGGGCGCCATCACCGACGAGTACGAGTTCGTCGTGGTGGGCAGCCAGTCGGTCCTCGGATCCGTGGACCGACCACCCGCAGACTGCCTTCTGTCGACCGAGGCCGATCTTTATCCGCTAAATGCCGAAGACAAGGCAGACCTCATCGACTTCAACATCGGCGAAGGCTCACCTTTTCACGACACGCATGGCTACTACGCGCAGGGCGTGGATTCGAGGACCGCGGTACTACCCTCCGGTTGGCGCACGAGGCTGGTGAGGCTGCAGACCGAGTCGACCGGCGGACGCGTCGCCTACTGCCTCGACGTGCTCGACTTATTCCTCAGCAAGTGTGTGGCAAACCGCGAAAAAGATCGTGTGTTCAACCGGACGCTGCTCGCGCACGGGCTCGTGCGCGAAGCCGAGGCGCTCGCGCGACTGCACGAGCTGCCGATCAGCGAGGTCGTCCGCGCCGACATCGCGATGCTGATACGGAGATTGGCCCGGGACTCATCGGCCGAGGCGCCTTCAACTCCCCCTGGCTGATGAGCCTGGGTCATCGGCTGACGACCTTCCTATCGGCCGGCGCATGACAACATATAGAGAAAGCCCGGTCGGCTCGCACAGCCGGGGTTTTCGTTCTTGAACCTATCCCGCAAACTACTGCATATAGGTTCCACCATTCACATTCAACGTGTGGCCGGTAATGAAACTGGCGCCATCCGATAACAGGAAGCGCACCGCAGCGGCAACCTCTTCGGGTTTTCCGAGCCTTCGCAGCGGAACCTGGCCGGCGATCTCGCCCCATTTCTCCGCGGGAATCATCGTGCCCTCGATCGGCCCCGGTGCGACGCAGTTGACGCGCACGCCGTGCGGCGCAAGCTCGAGCGCGAAGGCCTTGGCCATCGCGATCACCCCCGCCTTGGACGATACATAGTGCGGCTTGGTCGCTTTCGGATGAGGGCCATGCGCGGAAGCACCGACCTGCCCGGCGCGGGACGACAACAGCACCACGCTTGCGTTCGTCGATCTCGACAACAGCGGCATCGCTGCCTGCAGCAACACGAAGCTGCCGGTCAGGTTGACGCGCAACACGTCGTTCCAATCCGATAGCTGGATCTGCCCGGCCGGTACCGTCTGCCGGGTGATGCCGGCCGAATGCACCAGCGCGTTCAGTCCGCCCAGCTCTTCGGCCCTGCGCAGCCACCGCTGGCACACTTGCGGATCCGAAACGTCGCCGCGCACCGCGATTGCGCCGTTGCCAAGCTCATCAGCGAGCTGAGCGGTATCGGCGATGTCCGCAAGAATCACCTGATGATCCCGGGCAAGATCGCGCGCCACTGACAACCCGATATTGCTTGCAGCACCGGTCACCAGCGCGACCTTGCCTGTGTTCGACATTGACTTGCTCCGCACGATTGCTCTGATCGAGGTGCCGCGCGATCGCGCGCACCCGTTGTTGCACCGGTCTTACTTGAACATCTCGACCAGCTTGTGTTTCTGCGGCTTCTCCGACGAGGATCGCGGCAGGGCGTCGACGAAGAAGACTTTCTTCGGCACCTTGAATCCCGCCAGATGATTGCGGCACCAGGCCTTGATCTCGTTCTCGGACGGCGATGCGCCGGCCTGCACCTCGATCGCCACGGCGAGCAGCTCGCCCAGGTGATCGTCGGGAATGCCGAACGCCGCGGCATCGCGAACGCCCGGGCACTGGATGACGCACTGCTCGACTTCCTGGGCCGCTACGTTCTCGCCGCCGGTCTTGACCATGTCCTTCGAGCGGCCGCGAAAATAAGCGAAGCCATCGGCATCGAATTCGAAAAGATCACCGGAGCGCAGCCAGCCATCCTCAGGCCGCGCCTCCTGCGTTGCTTCCGGATTCTTCCAATACCCCTTGAAGACCACGTCGCCTTTGACCTGCAGCTCGCCGGTACCCAGCAGCGACGGCAGCACTTGGCCCGATTCGTCGACCAGGCGATAGCGCACGTGACGCCAGCCGTAACCAAGCGTTCCCGGGTGCTGCTCGATCTCTTCGGTACGCTGCGACTTGATGGTGGTGACGCAGCTCTCCGTCATTCCATAGCCCCAGCCGAACTGAGCATTCGGAAAGGCGTTGCGCACCGCCATCTGGCGGGCCGCACTCAGCGGGCCGGCCGCCGTCGAAACGAAGGTTACGTCTTCGAAGCGCTTGGCCAGGAACGCCGGGGTCTCGGTCATCTGCACCCACATGGCGGAGACCAGAAACAGGTGCGTGGGACGGAACGTTTCCAGTGCATCGAGGATTCGCTGCGGCGAGAAGCGATCGACGATGTACAAGGTTCCGCCGGCGTGCAGCAGCGGCCCGTGCATGACGCCGAAGCCCGAGATGTGGAACAGCGGCGTGGCCAGGATCGCGCTATGCGCGGCACGCAGCTCGCTCTCCATGATGTAGTTGATCGAGTTCCAGATCAGATTGCCATGCGTGAGCATGGCGCCTTTGGGATGCGAAGTGGTGCCGGACGTGTAGATCAGCATGGCCACGTCGTCGCCATCGACACGGCCATAGGCCGAAGCCTCGAATCCGAGCGCAGCGCGCCAGCTCGACAGACGCTCGGCCGCGACCGGCTCGGCGATCTGCCCGATCGGCATGCGTGCCATGGGCATGTCCTGCGTCGCCTGGCCCAGCAGCGCTTCGTAGGCCGGCCCGTACAGAACCAGCGCCGGCTCGGCGTTGCCCAGCACGTACTGCAATTCAGCGGGCGAGTAGCGCGTGTTCACCGGCACCATGATGAAACCGAGCAGCGCCGTGGCATGCAGCAGCGCGATGGTCTCGATGCAATTGTCTGCTAGAACGACGACCCGGTCGCCGTGCCGGATGCCTTTGTCTTCGAGCCGCAGTGCCGCCGACTGAACCATGTCGAGCAGCGCCGGAAAAGTCAGTGACCGCTCGGCGTCGACGAGCGCGGGACTCGACGGCCGGCGGCGCGCCTGCCAGCCGAGCGTCTGATAGATGTTGGCGTAAGTCCCGCTCATTCGCGCTCCTCGATCGATCTAGCTTTGGGACGAGATCTGCACGGCCGCCGGCCGCTGATCTCGACGGTGCAAACAATAGCGGAGAAATAAATCGCTTGCAAACAAACGTTTGAATGTTGACTACTAGCATGGCAAACTTCGGTCATGACTCAGCACCCGGTCGGCACAGCGCCGGCCCAATGCACAACCGAGATGCCTGACATCGACACTCCGCTGAAATCGACCCAATGGCTGGCCGCTGAACTGCACTCACCAGACCTGCGGGTTTTCGACTGCACGTCGTTCTTCTTGCAGGAGCCGGGCGGCGGCGTTCGCGTCGAGAGCGGGCGCGCCCAGTGGGCCCAGGGCCATATTCCGGGCGCCAATCACATAGCGCTGCAGGACGACATCTCGGACCCGAGCAGCGGCTTGCGCTTCACGATGCCGCCCGCGCCGGTCTTTGCCGCGCGCATGGCGGCGCTCGGTGTCGACGATCGCAGTACGGTCGTCTTGTATGCCTCAGGCCACTACATGTGGGCCACGCGCGTGTGGTGGATGCTGAAAGAGATCGGCTTCGATCGGGCCTACGTGCTCGACGGCGGTTTCGAAAAGTGGCAACGCGAGGGCCGCCCCATCAGCACCGATGCGGCGATCTATCCCCCTGGCAGATTGACGCCGAGCGCATCACGCGCGCTGTTTGCCGACCGGCATGCGATGCTGGCTGCGATCGACGACCCGGCCGCCACGCTGGTCAATGCATTGCCGCCCGGCCAGTTTCGCGGCGACCCCGGGCAGCCTCATCACGGCCGCCCCGGCCGGATTCCCGAGAGCATCAACGTGCCGGCCCTGTCGCTGCTCACCGCGGAAGGCACGATGCGCCCGACCGATGAACTGGCGGCGATCCTGTCGTCCGCCGGCGCGCACCCGCAGCAGACGATGTTGTGCTATTGCGGCGGCGGCGTATCGGCAACCTGCGTGGCATTGGCGATGACCATCGCAGGCTACCCGAGCATCCAGGTCTACGACGGCTCGATGAACGAATGGGCGACGGACGCGTCCCTGCCGATGGTGCGCGGCTAGGGCGCGTTACAGGAGGAGATCACATGAGCGAAACCGCTCTCAAAGACGCCTGCCAGGAACTCGAGCTTCGCTTGAGGCTGCGGCATTCCCCTTGCGCCTTGCAGCTCTTCGAGTCGCGCGACGCGCTGGCGGCTATCCCGAGCATCCGGCGTCCGAGCCACATCCACACCTTCGATCAGATCGTGGCCCAGGCGGCACGCCTGGGATGGACGATCGGCGTCACCGGCGACGATCTCGTCGGTGCGCAGTGCCGGGCTGTGATTGGCCTGGAGCCTGACGTCAGCACCTGGCGCCGCGGCGAGCAGATGACCGGCGTCTGGTATGCGACCCAGGCCGACGCCGCGGCTCACCAGGAAGCCATGCATCGAGTCCCCGAAGGCAGCGTCGACGCGGTGGCCCTCTCGCCGGTCAGCAAGGAACGGCTGCCGGATCCCGATATCGTGATGTTCTACGCGACGCCCGGTGCGATGATGTATTTCATCAATGGCTTGCAGTGGTCGGGCTATCGCCGCTTCGACTGGAGCGTGGTGGGCGAATCGTCATGCGCAGACTCGTGGGGGCGGGCGCTCAAGCTGCGCGAGCCCAGCCTGTCGATTCCCTGTTATGCCGAACGCCGCTATGGCGGCGTGCTCGACGACGAAATGCTGATGGCCACCCCGCCCGACTTCATCGCGCAGGCGCTGGCCGGCATGCGGGCGCTCGACAAGAATGGACTGCGCTACCCGGTTCCGCAGTTCGGCATCCAGCAAGACGTGCGAGCCGGCATGGCGGCCAGCTACTCGCCGCCGGCATCGCGCTGATACCGCGGCACGGCGGCACCTGTGCGCGCTTGCGCTCAGGCGCCGGTCTGCATCGGCAAGGTAGGATCCTTGGCCCACTCGTTCATCGAGCCGTCATAGACGGCGACGTCGGGATACCCGGCCATCACCAGCGCAAAGGCGTCGCCGGTTGCAGAGATGCCGCCGCCGCAGTAGCAGATCGTTCGCTTCTGCGGGATCACGCCCTGCGACTCGAACAACGTCTTCATCTGCGCCACGGGTTTGAACGTGCCGCTGTCGGGCTCGATCAGGTCGAAGGCATTGACGTTCACGCTGTCGGCGATCCGACCCGGACGCCCGTGGTTGACATCGCTTTCTCCGCGATGCTGCTCGGGCGGCAAGGCGTTGACGATGGTGGCGTCGGCCGCGCCGATCGCGGCGAGAACGGCATGCCGATCAGCGAACGTTTCGGGTCGCGGCCGCGCGGTCAGATTGCCGGGTGCATAGCGCACCGCTTCACTGCTGACCGGCCCGCCTTCGGCTTGCCATTTCCGATAGCCGCCGTCCAGAACGCGCGCCCGGTCGAAGCCGATCGAGCGCAGCATCCACCAGACGCGCGTCGCCCACATGATCTGGCCGGCGCTGTAGAGGACCACTGACGAATCGTCGCTCACGCCATAGCCGGCCATGCGTGATGCGAAGACCTCGGCCTGCGGCATGGTCAGACGCAAGCCGCTCGACTTGTCGGATAGTTCGTTGGGAATGTCGAGGAAGGCCGCGCCGGAAATGTGTTCGCGCCGCCAATCCTCTTCACCGGTCACCTCCCGGTAAGTCGTCACCGGATCCCTGACCAGGTAGGTGCTGCAATCGAAGATGCGCAGCGCCGGATCGCCGAGGCGGCTGCGCAGCTCGTCGGTCGACACCAGCATCGCGGCACGGCGTTGGTCATCCGTCATGAACATACCTCTCGCTATCTTTGGCGCGCTGTTTTTAATACAAACGTTTGACTTGAAGCAATCTGAACACTACCATGATTCCTCGCCCCCTCCCAGCGATTCATCGAACGCAAAGGAATTTTCGACGTGAAAGCGGTCATCACCGGCGGCAGCGGCTTCCTCGGCGCCAAGCTGGCCGAGGCAATACTGCGCAGGGGTCATCTGCGTGACTCGCACGGCGAGCAGCGGCAGGTCGACGAACTGGTGATCGTCGACATTCACGCGCCGGCCCACGCATGGGCGCGCGACCCCCGGGTGCGGTTCATCGCGGGCGATCTGTCCGATCCCGCGTTCCTGCGCACCTTGGTTGCGCAGCGATTCGACAGCCTGTTCCATTTTGCCGCCGTACTGAAGGCGGCCGCCGATCGAGACCTGGGCGCCGCGGTCCGCTTCAACGTGCTGGGGTTCACCTCGCTGCTCGAAGGCTGCCGCGAGGCCGGTTTCAAACCGAAACTCTTCTTTGCCAGCTCGGTCGGCGTATTCGAGAACGGCATGCGTGAAGCCGCCGATGACGCGCGCCATCATCCGTCGAGCTCTTATGGCGCGCACAAGGCCATCGGCGAACTGCTGATCGATGACTTCTCCAGATCAGGGGCGATCGATGGCCGAGGCCTGCGCTTCCCGATCGCGATGACGCGCCCGGCACCGAGCCCCACCGTCTCCGACGCGATTTCTGCGATCGTTCGCGGGGCCGTTCGCGGCCAAGACGTGGTATGCCCGCTCGACCCGGCACTGCGCATGCCGGTCACATCCGCCGCTGCCGCTGCCGAGGCCACGCTGGCCGTTCACGATCTGCCCGCCGAACAGCTCGGCAACCGGCGCACGCACAACATGCCGTGCCCGAGCGTGACGCTTGCCGAGGTCGCAGCCGCCGCGGCCCGCCAGGCGGCAGCCAATGGCGTGGCCTGCAAGCTCACGTGGCAACCCGAGGCCGGCCCGGTGAAAGTTTTCGTCGGGCGGCCCGAACGAATCGAAGCCGCGTGGGCGGCAGCGAACCGTATCCCGGGTGACGCGGACATCGACGCCATCGTCGAGCATTTCGCCGCCGAGGAAGCGGGTCGCTCGGCTTCAGGCCACTCGCCGCGCTAGTTCAACCCAGACCGGTGCGGCCGCGATCTCTCGCCGGCCGCGCCGAACTCAGCCGCCGGCCACGACACCGGAGCGAGTCACCGATCTCGTGGCTTGCCGCATCGTCACGAACTCCTCGGCGGCGGTAGGATGAATGCCAATCGTCGCGTCGAGATCGGCCTTGGTTGCTCCCATCTTCAAGGCCACGGCAAACCCCTGGATGATCTCGCCGGCATGCTCTCCGACCATGTGGCAACCGAGTACCTTGTCGGAACGCGCATCCACGACCAGCTTCATCATCGTCCTGCCGGGGCCGGCCGCCAGGGTCTTCTTGAGCGGCCGGAAATTGGATCGATAGATCGTGACTTCCTCATGGCTGCGAATCGCCTCCTCTTCGGTCAGACCCACCACAGCCACGTTCGGCAGACTGAAGACGGCCGAGGGCACGCAGCGATGATCGGCGACCCTGGGCCGGCCACCGAACAATGAGTCGGCAAACGCATGCCCCTCGGCCAGCGCGACCGGTGTCAGTGCAATACGACCTGTGACATCGCCGACTGCGTAGATGCTGTCGACCGACGTTCTCGATTGCTCGTCAACGACGATCGCACCGTTCGCCGCCATCATCACGCCAAGCTTCTGCAAGCCCAGCTCGCGAGTGTTCGGAACCCGGCCCACCGCCAGCAGCACGCAGTCGACTTCAAGAGAGCCGCCGCGGTCGGTGGTCAGATGCAGACCGGTCTTGCCTTGAGCGATGTGCTGGAGCCGGGTCTCAGCGGCAAACTCGATCCCATGCTTTTCCATCTCCGCCGTCAAATGCGATCGTACGTCGTCGTCGAAGCCGCGCAGGATCCGGTCGCCGCGCAGCATCTGTGTGACGCTTGAGCCAAGGCCGCGAAAGATCGACGACATCTCGCAGGCGATGTACCCGCCCCCGACTACGAGCACGCGTCTGGGCAGGGACGGCAGATCGAAGACTTCGTTGGAGGTGATTGCCAGCTCATCGCCGGGAATGCCCAGACGTTCAGGGGTGCCGCCCGTCGCGATCAGAATCACCCGCGCCGAAAGCGTTTTTCCATTCACCGTCACGCTATGCGCATCGACGATGCTGCCATAGCCATCGAACATCTGGACGCCGGCGGAACGCAGCATGCTTCGATAGACGTCCTCGAGGCGGGCGAGTTCCCGATTCTTGTTCTCGACCAGCACACGCCAGTCGAAGCCGGGCGCTTGCAGCTTCCAGCCGAAGCCGGCCGAATCGGCGAAATCCGATTGAAACCCGGCGGCATAAGAGAACAGCTTCTTGGGGATGCAGCCGCGCATGACGCAGGTGCCGCCGTATCGGAACGCCTCGATGATGCCGACACGCGCGCCATGGCCGGCAGCGATGCGCGCCGCGCGAACGCCGCCGGAGCCGGCGCCGATGACCAGCAGATCAAACTCGTATGACCTGAAGTGAGCCCGTGAATCGCGCCTGCTTGCTAAGCCTTGCTGGCCCGGCTGATGGCGCTGGCAAGCCCCTGTTCGCGGATCCGGCCGAACTCCTGCGTCAGATGGGAAAGCTGATGCGTTTCGAAATGCGCCTGCACGGCATGCCGCATGCCTTGCACGTCGAAGGTGCGATTCAGGGAACGCTTCAGCAGGCCCAGCGCGAACGGCGGAGCCTGGGCAATGCGCTGCGCGAGCGCCAGGGTCTCGGCCTCCAGCTCTGCCCGCGGCACCACCTTGTTCACCATTCCCATCGACAGCGCCTCGCGGGCGTCGACCCGGTTGCCGGTGTAGAGAAAATATTTGGCCTGGCGCAGCCCCATCACCCAGGGGTGGATCAGCAGTTCAACCGAGGCCGTGGCCAGGGTATGGCAGACCGGATCACTGAAGAAGGCATCATCGGCCGCCACCATCAGATCGCAGGAGTTGGCCACCATGAAGCCCCCTGCCACGCAGGCTCCCTGCACCTGGGCGATGCTGGGCTTTTTCAGATCCCAGATTCTCAGGCAGTAGTCGAAGTAGCGCAGCGACTCGTATTCCCATCGCTCCTCGACCGTGAAGTTGGCCCGCGAGGCCTGGGCTTCCTTCAGGTCATGCCCGGCGGAGAAATGATCGCCGACGCCGCCCAGGATCAGCACGCGGACCGAATCATCGGCCTCGGCATGGCGGACGGCTTGATCGAGTTCATCCAGCAGCTGCCGGCTTTCCGCGTTGCGCGCGGCCGGCCTGTTGTGCAGGATGCGGGCCACCGCTCCGATCTGCTCATAGCGTACGGTTTCGAGCCGTGAGGGATCCGCAATGCTCAAGGTCTGCTCCATGAAAAGCGGTTGACGTACCGGCGTCAGCGCGCCGCGGCGAGCTTCTTCACCAGCAGATCCGATTCGATGTAGGGGTGCGCCTCGAACGATGCCAGCTTCTCGATGCGCGCCTGCCACGCCGCAAGGCGTGGATGCGTATCTCGCCAGGGCAGCTGCGGCCAGCGGAAGTCCAGGTATGACAAGGCATTGGAGACCGCGACGATGCCGACGGTCAGCTCGCCTTCGAGCAGATCGACTTCGCTCTCCAGGCACTTGAGCCCGGCGTCGAGCTTCGACATCTGCTTGTCGATGCGATCCTGCAGTTTCGACGACTGCGGGCGGAACAGTTCCTGCCGTGCGGTGATTGCCGCATCGAGCATGCCGTCGCCCAGCGCTTCATAGCGAAGGCAGCGCCACTGCGCCATGCCCTCGGCGGGATAGAGCGACGCGCCGGCCTTGCGAAGCGAGTCGATGTAGCGGCAGATGACGCGCGAATCGAAGATCGCAAAGCCTTTTTCAATGACCAGCGCCGGCATCTTCGCAAGCGGATTGTCTTGGCTGATGGCGGCCAGGCCTTCGGGCGTGAACGGCGAGACGAACTCGAAGATGTTTCCGAGACCATGGTGCTCGGCCATGATCAGAACCTTGCGCGAATAGGGGCAGTTCGAGTCGTGATACATGCGCAGCGGCATTGGATTGTCTCCATGTGTTTGATTCGAACGGCCCCGCTCGGAATCGATCAAGCCCGGCCGTCATTGACGCTCATCAGTTTACCGGCGAATTTATATCTGTCAAACGTTTGTTCTATATTTGGCCGGCCGTCGACCTAGCGCACCGGAACGCGTCGCCGCCGCGCCTTCGTACAAACGACCGACCGACAGCGCCGTGAGAGCGGACAATCCGGATACCATAATCATTTGCGCCAAGCCTCAGGCGCGCCGACGGTTCAGCGAGTGATTGCAGATGACGACGAAGACACCCAAGAAAGCGAGTACCACCCAGTCCACTCAGGAGCGGATCCTGACGGTTGCCGAGCAGCTGTTCCTGCGCTACGGATTCAAGGGCGTATCGATGCGCCTGCTGACTCGCGAGAGCAAAGTGAACCTTTCCGCCGTGCACTATCACTTCGGCGGCATGGAAGGCGTATTGCGAACCATCTTCGAGCGGCACGTCGTATCGCTGAACCAGGAACGGCACGAACGGCTCGATGCCTTTCTGACGGACAGCCAGGCCCCGCTGGCCAGCGCCGAACGCCTGATCGAGGCCTACATCCTGCCCTCGTTGCGCAACCCGGCCAGCGCGAAGGCGCCGCGCGGCACGTTCGCGCGCTTGCAGGCGCAACTGTCGGTCGATCCGTCGCCCGAGGTAAGGCGAGTCATCGATGGCGGCTACGACGAGATCGGCACGCGCTTCGCCAAGATGCTGCGCAAGATCTGCAGCCACCTGTCGGACCGGGAGTTCCTGTGGCGTCTTCACTGCATCTACGGATCCATGTTCTACGCTCAGGTCGACACCGGCCGAACGCAGAAGATCGGCGGCTTCATGAACATGAAGTTCGACCAGGCCGATCGGGAAGAAGGTATCCGGATGATCGCGGCGTTTCTCGCAGCGGGAATGATGGCGCCGGCCACCGCCCCGGTCGGGAAAGACGAAAAGCGCGTGGACCAGGAGGCTGACAAGCCGGTGAGCGACAAGCCCGTGGCCGCGAAGCCGTCGTCCGCCAAAAGCGCCGCGCCGCGATCGGCAACGCCCAAGGCACGCACCAGCCGCCGCAAATCAGCGGCCACCGCCGCTTCCTCCGACGGCGGCAGCCAGGCCTGAGGCGAAGAATCTCAGGTACTCCTCGCCGATCGCCTGCGCCGGCAAGGCCGTTTCCCATTCGATGTACGAGCGCATCGCCTGGGTCAACTGGCTGGGCGTGTCATAGATCGATCGCCGAACGTCGTGGGGCGGATGCAAGGCCGTGCCCCCTGCGCCCGTCTGCATCGCCAATCCCGAGCGGCGCCAGGCCTGGTTCCCGCCCTGCAACACGCACACGTTCGCCGGATGCCGCGCGGCCAGGTCGCACGCCGCCAGCGCCGCGCGCCGGCCGTCTTCGCAGGTCAGGACGAGCGGCGATTCGCCGGGCAGCGCGGCGTCGAGATCGCAGTCTTCCAGCATCGACCGGATTGCAAAGATCGCCCCCGGAATCCGCGCCTCTTCGAAATGAACGCTCGATGACAAGTCGATCAGCCGCACCGGCCCCGCGCGCATCCGCCCGGCAAGCTCGCCGATGCCGATGTAGCGGACGCGGGCATCGAGCGCCGGTATCGGCTGCGGCGCTTCGCCGGCGACCAGCTCCTCGCGGCATTCGTCATAGCTGACCCAGGATATCCGGCGCCAGCCGGCCTGGTGCAGCCAGTATCCGGCAATCGCGGCCCGATCGCCCAGATCGTCGAACAGCACGATCTCGGCGTTGCGTACGGCGAGCAGCGCGTCCATTTCCTGGAGCAATTGGCCGGCCGCCTTGCCGACCGCCAAAGGATGATGCGCAGCCGCGTACTCCTCCGGGCTTCGGACATCCACGTAGTAGACCGTTCTTTCGAGCCGGGCGGCATCCAGCCCGGCCAGCGCGCTCCAGGGTATTCGAGCGATACCGGCCCGGTCGAGCAGCGTCGCCGCCCGCCTGCGAACATCGTCGGGAGAATGCAGTGGCACCGGCTGCTCGACTCGCCCGCCCACGGTCTGGCCGCCCGTCAGCCGCCATCCGATGGTTCCATCGCAAAGCACCGTGACCGCGACGGCGGGATCGGCTTCAGCCACTGTCTGTCCGGCAATGATGCCGCGCGTGCGCCCGCCGCAATGCACGATCAGCGGCGCCGCCTGCTGCGAGTGCAGAGCGCGCAGATCGGAGCGCAGCAGCTCGCCAACCGGCACGTTGATCGAGCCCGGCACCGTGGCACGCTCGAACTCGTCGCGAGGCCGGATGTCGACCAGCACGGCGGCGCCCGATTCCCATGCCGACGCGCCGGCGGGCTGCGGCATGACGGTCGGCGTATGGCACTGATGCTCGACGATCTCACCGAACAGCTTGCCGATCACGTGGATGCCGGTGAAGACGTGATACCCGGCCGCCTGCCAAGCCGGAAGGCCGCCTGCGAGCCGGTGCACATGCAGATAGCCCATCGCCTGAAGGCGTTGCAGGGCCTTGATTGCCAGGCCGCCCTCTTGCCGCGCGCCATCATCCATCACGACGACATGGGCGCGTCTGCACGGCACGTGTTGATCGATCTGAAGTTCGAGCGAACTGAGCGGGCAGTTGCTGGCGAGCAGCGCATGCCCCTGGCAGTACTCCCATTGCTCGCGAACGTCGATCAGCGCTGTCTCGTCTCCACGCATCACCGCCTTGACGAAGTCGAACACCGAGACATCAAGCATCGTTCGACTCAGGATCGATCCGCCGGATGTTGGGGCGCGCCGAATAGCGAATCCATTTGAGCGATTCGCGATCGAAGAAGTCTCTTTCGGTGTGTTCGAAGGGCAAGCCGTATAGATGCAGGCTGAACAGCGGCGCGGGCGCGGGCTGGATTCGTATCGAATGAATTTCGTCGGGAAGAAAAGCGGCGGAGCCGCCCGGTCCCACATTCATCCGATTCGTCGCTTGCGGATATCCGCGAGCGTCGCGTTGATAGCACTGGTGTTCTTCGACGCCACGCACGCCTGCGATCACGGCCCACGTTCCGTGGTTGTGCGGCGGCGTCGTCAGACCGACCGGCGCAACGCTGGCATATAAAGTGGGGCCGTCCGCGGCACTACGCCACAGCTCGAACATGTTCGAGTTGTTGACGGCATCGGCGGGCGGCGGAAAGTCGCTCGCATCGAAGATATCGGTGCGCGCCGCCAAGGCCTCCATCTCGCGCTGCAAGGACTCGAGCCGGGGCCGGTCGAGGGCGCCGCCCTGCAGAAGCTGTGACACCGCAGTCATCGTCGATCGCAGCGCGGCGCGGCGATTCTCGCGCCGGCGCGCCATGTCGCTAGAAGTGTTCATTGACTTCACTCCCCTGATTTGAGCCCATCGGCCACGACCGCGCCCGACACCTGCGATGACGCCGCCTGGGCGGCGGGCTGAACCGCCTTGCGCTGAAACCACATCGCGGCCAGCAGCACGGCGCTGATCGCAATCCCCACCAGTTGCGGGTTGAACGACGCGACGCGTTCGGCGGGCAGCATCAGCACGATGCCTGCCAGGATGGCCACCGCCCTTGGCACGAACCCGCCCTTGCCGATGCCGTAGAACCAGCCTTCCAGTCCGAAGCACAGCATGATCACGCTCAGCAGAGCCGTCGTGACCGCCCAGGCCACGGCATCGGGCGAGCCTTTCAGGATCAAGGCGGGATCCAGCGCGAACATGAACGGCATGATGAAAAGAATCAGGCCGATCCGCATGCTGGTCAGGTCAACTGCCAGCGGCTTGGCCCCGGCAATGCCCGCGGCAGCCATCGAACCCGCCGCCACCGGCGGCGTGATGAACGACAGCACGCCCCAATAGAGAATGAACATGTGGACCGCGACCGGATCGAGCCCGAGCTGGATCAGCGGCGGCGGCAGCACCATGGCGAGCAGCAGATAGCAGGCCGTCACCGTCAGGCCGATACCGAGCACGAAGCTGGTCAGTGCCCCCAGAATGAGAATGACGTAGACGTTGCCGTTCGAGAACCGCAGCAGCTCGCTGGCAAAGCCGGCACCGACCCCCGTGAAGGTGAGCGAGCCGATGATCATGCCGATGGCCGCGAGAATGCCGAAGATGTTCACGATCGTCAGCGTGCTTTCGCGCAACAGGCTGAACAATCCGCTCAAACGGGTTTGCCCGCGAACGATCGAAACCAGCACCACGAAAGCTGCCGCATAGTAGGGCGAGTAGGTTTCATCGCGCATCCATACCAGCAGATAGGTCAGCAGCGCCAGACCTCCCAGGTGGTGCCAGCCGGACACAAGCACCCGCCACAAGCTGGGGATCTCGTCCTGCGAACGCCCGGACAGACCCTTCTTGCGTGCGTGCAGGTCGACCTGGATCAGCAGCGCCAGGAAGAACAGCACCGAAGGCATCACCGCCGCGATGGCGACGTCCACATACGGGATCCTCAGGAAGTCCGCCATGATGAACGCCACGGCGCCCATCACCGGCGGCATCATGATGCCGCCGGTAGAGGCACACGACTCGACGGCAGCCGCGTAAGTGGGCGAGTAGCCGGCACGCTTCATTGCCGGAATCGTCAAGCGTCCGGTGGTCACGATGTTCGACAGCACGCTTCCGCTCAGCGAACCGAACAGCGCGCTGGACAGGATGCATACCTTCGCCGTTCCGCCGCGGGTACGGCCCAACAGCGCCATGGCCAGTTCCATGAAGAACCGGCCGCCCCCCGTGACCACCAGCGCCGAGCCGAAGATCAGGAAGCCCATCAGAACTTCGGTGATGACGCGAATCGGCTGCCCGAGAATGCTCTCGCTGCCCAGCGCATGCTCGCGCAGCAGCATCGCCAGGCTCATTTCGTTCGACCACAGGAAGCCCGGCATCCGATGAGCGAACACCGGAAAGATCGCAAAGACCAGGCAGACGATGAACAGAGCGGTTCCGCCGACGCGGCGAATCGCTTCCAGCGCCAGCAGGCAGAGCACCGTGCTGGCAAGTGTTGCCGACGGCGGGCCCTGCAGCGTCCAGCCGAAGTCTGAGATGTCGGCGCCGTGCCATGAAAGGAAAGCGCAGACGACGACGCAAGCGGCAAACAATAGCCAATCCCACCACGAGACGGTGCGGGACTTCTCGTGCCCTTTGTAGATCAGGAACACGATCGACAGGAACAGCGCCAGTTCGAGATAGATATAAGTGTTGTCGACCAATATGACGCCGAGCAGGCCGAGACTCATGTTCTGATTCAGACACAACGCGATGCCCAGTGCGCCGAACAGATAGACAACGATGCGCGCGCTCAAGTTCAGACGGGCCACCGTGGGGCTATCGTCGCTGGGTGTGTCGTTCAGGTTCATGCCGTATTCCGGGTGTAACGTGAAAGCCGAACCGGGACGAGCGCGGTACGCTGGCCTCGGTCCGGCACCTTCGCGCTGATCTCAGTTAGGTACGATCGTTCCCCGAAACACCCGCCCAGAACTCGGCCCAACCATCGGCCTCGCTCAAACCCGATGCCGTCTTGCGGCGATTGGCAAGCCAGGCCGGAAAATCAGCCGTCGCCTTGTTCCAGGTTCGCCGAACCGTAGCGATACGGGCGATGCGGGCATCCTGCCAGGCCTGGTCCTGCGCGGTCCAGACTCCCTTCTCCTTGAGGTAGCGAATCGCGCCATCGTGAAACGGCGCATCGGCAGGGGTCTTGCCGGAGTGCGATATGTGCAGGCTCGGCACGTCGGGGTGCGAAGCCTTGATCGAGTCATGGATCTGATCCAGCACCTTGACGAAGTTGTAGACCTCTTCCTCGCTCTTGGACGCGTAGCAGGCGATCTGCGGATAGCGCCATCCCATCATGTTGACCGGATGCGCCTCCGACATGGCTTCGCCCTGGGTCTCGCGGCGCGGCGTGATCACCGGCATGATCGCCTGCATCCGTGCCCACCCTGCCTTGTCCTCGGGCGGAAACTCGACCCAGCGCAACCCGCGTGGCGACAGCTCGACTTCCTTCATCGCCGCGGAGTTGGGCGTATAGGTGGCGGCATCGGCCTGATTGTTGATCAGCGCCTCCTTCGATCCGCGGGCAGAGTTGCTGAGCCAGACCACCTCGACGTCCTTGCGGGTCAGGCCCGCGAAGGCAAGATAGGCGTCCAGCTTGACGTTGACTGACGGACTGCCTTTGACGTAGGCCAGGCGTTTGCCCTTCAGGTCTTTCGGGGTCAGGATGTTCGCGTCACGCGCGGTTGCCAGGCCGAGCGCCTTGGGCGGTGCCAGCACGATCCGCAGATCCTGCGGCCCGTTCCACTCGCGAGTCCCGAATTCGTACGCCGCCTCGGACGCGAAGAACAGCTCGTTCGCCGCGAACGTGTAGTCGGCACGGCCGGTCTTCATCGGCAGCACGAGGCCGACCCCGTTTGACGCGGGCGTCACGCGGATGCGGTTCGAAGCATGTTTCTGGAGCGCGTCGGCGACGATCGTCGCCAGGATGTTGCCGGAGCCGGCGCCATGGCTGGTGAAGATCAGCGTGCCCGGCAAGCCGGATGATGCCCGCGCGATGGTGGGCATGCCGGCGGCCATCAGTGATCCGGCGCCCGCCTTCAGCAACTGACGCCGGCCCATCCCGACGCGTTTGGGATTCTCGTTCATCGTCACCTCCTGGTTGTCTTGTCACTCGTCAGTCACGAGCGAATGTCGCGAAATACTAGGAGCTCGATTAATTTATGTCAAACGTTCGTTTTATTTTCCGATTTTCAATGATGGACAAGCTGGTTGATCATTTAACGAAGCAATGCACCAGGGAAAACCCGATTCCGCCTCGTAAAAAACAAACGTTTGACTTTCGATGTCAGCCGATGATGGGGCTGTCGGACGGGCGCCAGGAGCCAGGCCTTGGCCGGTCCGGAAGGGAAGCTGCTCGCCGTTCGAGCGCGTCGCGCCGGCGGCAGTCAGCGCCGCGCCATCGGCTCACCGCCGGCGCAAGCCGCCGTCAAGAATCGGAGGCGGCCACGAACCGCGCCACGTGCGCGCGCGTCTCGGCCTGCGCGATGGCGGCGACGAAAGAACGCCGCTCGGCTTCGAGCGCGCGCTCGACCTGATCCAGGTCTGCAGCCAGCAGCCGCTTGCCCTCGCGGATCACATTGCTCGGCGCGGCCGCGATGCGGCTGGCGGCATCGCGCGCCGCCTGCGCCACCTGCGCATCGGGCACCACTTCGGTGACCAAGCCCCACAGCAATGCATCGGCGGCCGACACCGCGCGATCGAGCAGCAGGCAGGCGGCCGCGCGCCGCCCTCCCACCAGCCGCGGCAGCAGCGCGGTCCAGCCGCCGTCGGGCGTCAGGCCGGCGGCCACCGATCGTGCGTGGAACTCGGCCGACTCGCCGGCAATCACCACGTCGCTGGCCAGCACCAGGCCGATCGCGCCGCCGGTCACGCTGCCTTGCACGGCGGCCACCACCGGCTGCGGCGATTTCATCAGCGCAAGAATGGCCTGGTTCAGCAGGCCGACCAGCTCGGCCGAGTAGGTTTCCAGCTCGGCGTTGCCGGCTTCATGCGCGAAGCGGCGCAGGTCGCCGCCGATCGAGAAGGCTTCGCTATCGGCCGTCAGCACGATGGCGCGCGTCTCGGCGCGGCGGCCGATCTCTTCGAGCGCCACGCACAGATCGAGCAGCAGGTCGGCAACCCGCATGCCGCGCTGGCGCGCACGCGCCAGCGCCACCGAGGCCACCGGGCCGGCGTGCGTGATGCGCAACTGCGGCCGCCTGGCATTCATCGAGCGCTCCCGGGATCGCCGCGCTCGGCCAGGGCCGGCACCGGCTGCATCCTGAGCAGCGCACGCGCGCGCAGCTTGCCGACCACACCGGTCGGGAAGTAATACACCGACAGCACGAACAGCAGCCCCAGCCACAGCAGCCAGCGATCCGGCGAGAACAGCGCCGCCAGCAGCGGCAGCGACGAAAACGCGCCCGACACCCAGCCCATCAGATCCTGCA
The DNA here is from genome assembly GCA_017307915.1 of Burkholderiales bacterium. Classification (GTDB taxonomy): domain Bacteria; phylum Pseudomonadota; class Gammaproteobacteria; order Burkholderiales; family Burkholderiaceae_E; genus Zeimonas. Next base: position 22,152 of record JAFKGG010000400.1, read on the forward strand.
GATAGCTCTGCGCGAAGATGAAGAACGCGCTGCCGATGATCGCGCCATACATCGTGCCCATGCCGCCGATCACCACGATCAACAAGGTGTCGAGCATGATCTCGAACGACAGCGAGGTATCGGGCCCGTTGTAGCGCAGCCAGATCGCCAGCAGCGCGCCGGCCAGCGTGGCGAACAGCGCGGCCAGCACGTTCGACAGCGTGCGGAACACCACGGTGCGGTAGCCCAGCGCCTCGGCGCGGAAGTCGTTTTCGCGGATCGCCTGCAACACGCGGCCGAACGGCGAATTGACGATGCGCAGCAAGGCCAGGAACAGCACCGCCACCACGAAGAACAGCAGGTAGTAGCTGATGAAGCGCCCGTCGATCGACGCGCCGAACACCGTGTCTTCGAACAGCTCGAACGAGGGCTGCAGCACCTCGGGCATCTTGAAGTTCAGCCCGTCTTCGCCGCCGGTGATCTCGGACAACTGCGAGGCCAGCGTCTGGAACGCGCTGGCCACCGCCAGCGTGATCATCGCGAAGAAGATCGCCTTCACGCGCAGGCTGAACAGGCCGATGACCAGCGCCAGCAGCGCCGACAGCAGCAGCGCGCAGACGACGCCGACGCCGATCGCCGTCCACGTGGGCCCGATGCGCGAGCAGGCGATCGCCACGCCGTAGGCGCCGATGCCGAAGAACATCGTGTGCGCGAACGACACGATGCCGGTATAGCCCAGCAGCAGGTCGTAGCTGGCCACCAGCAGAATGAAGATCAGGATCTTGGCCGCCACCGACAGGCTCTTGGCGCCGGGAAACACGAACGGCACCAGCGCCAGCAGCACCACGATCGCCACCAGCAGCGCCGCCACCAGGCGGCTGCGCGGATAATCGGCGGACAACAGCTTGCGCATCATCGACGTGCCACCGGAAACAGGCCCTGCGGGCGCCACAGCAGAATCAGCACCATCAGCAGGATGTTCGAGAACAGCGCCACCTTCGGCGCCAGGAAACCCGTGTAGTTCGCCATCAAACCCACCAGCAGCGCGCCGACGAAGCAGCCGCCGGCCGAGCCCAGGCCGCCGATGATGATGACGATGAAGATCAGGATGTTGACCTGCGCCCCCATCTGCGGAATCACATTCTGCTGATACAGGCCCCACATGACGCCGCCCAGGCCGGCCAGCGCGCTGCCGGCGACGAACACGCCGATGAACAGCCGCTTGATGCGGTAACCCAGCGACTCGACCATCTCGCGATCCTGCACGCCGGCGCGGATCAGCAGGCCGATCTTGGTGCGGTTGAGCACCCACAGCATGGTCAGGAACACGGCCAGGCCGATCACGACCGCGACCACCCGGTATTTCTCGATCGCCGCATCGCCGATGATGTATGAGCCGCGCAAACCTTGCGGCAGCGGCAAGGGGATCTGCTGCGGCCCCCAGATCACCTTGATCAGCTCTTCACCGATGATCATGCCGCCCATCGTGATCAGGATCTGCTTCAGGTGCTGGCCATAGACCGGCCGCACGATCAGGCGCTCGAACGCATAGCCGACCGCGCCGGCCACCGCCATCGCCACCAGCATCGCGATGCCGATCGCCAGCAGGTTCAGCGGGATCGAATCGGCGCCGGTCAATGCGCCCATCGGCGCCAGCACCGACACGGCCACGAAGGCACCCAGCGCGATGAACACGCCATGGCCGAAATTGAGCACGTCCATCAGGCCGAACACCAGCGTCAGGCCCGAGGCGATGATGAAGATGATCATGCCCATCGCCAGCCCGGCCACCGTCAGCGTGATCCAGGTCGGCACGCTGCCGATGAAAGGCAGCGTGATCAGCGCCAGCAGCGGCACCAGCAGCCAGGGCAGTTGCGCCAGCAGCGTGGCGTGCAAGGGCGCCGCGCCGCGCGATTCATTCAATACGGCGACGTTCATTGATGCGCTCCCAGCGACAGGCCCAGCAGTTGCGATTGCAGCACCTCGTCTTCGGCCAACGCGGCCATCGTGCCGCGATGCACGACGCGGCCGTCGTCCATCACCGCCACCGTGTCGCCGAGCTGCCGCGCGAAGTTGAAGTTCTGCTCGACCAGCAGGATGGTGGCGCCGGCCGCCTTCAATTGCTTGAAGGCGGCAATCATGTTCTGGATGATGGCCGGCGCCAGGCCCTTGCTCGGCTCGTCGATCAAGATCAGCTCACGCGGCTCGATGATCGCGCGCGATACCGCCAGCATCTGTTTCTGCCCACCCGACAGCAGGCCCGCCGGATGGTTCCAGAATTTCTGCATCGCCGGGAACAGATCGAAGATCCAGCGCAGGCGTTCACGATCGATCGCGTCTTCGCTGCGCGCACCGCGCGCGGCCAGCAGCATGTTCTCGCGCACGCTCAGGTCCGAAAAGATGCCCATGTTCTCGGGCACGTAGGCGATGCCGGCGCGCGAGATCTCGGGCGTGGCCAGCGCGGTGATGTCGCGCGCGCCGAACGTGATGCGGCCGGCCGACGCATGCCACAGGCCCATGATGGTGCGCAGCGTGGTGGTCTTGCCGGCCCCGTTGCGGCCCAGCAGCAGCGTCGTCTGCCCGGCGGGTACGTCGAAATCCACGCCGTGCAGGATGTGATAGGCGCCGATGTGCGTGTGCACACCGGCGAGCGTGAGCAGCGCGTTCGGCGTCGCCGTGTTCGCCGTGCCGCGCGCGGCGGCAGTGGCAGCGCCAGCGACTGTCTGGTTCACCGGCGCATTCATGCCGCAGACCCCGCCGCCTCTTCCGCCGGCACGCCCAGATACGCCTGCCGCACCACCGGCGAATCGATCACCTCGGCCGGCGGCCCGTCGGCGGCCAACTGGCCGTTGTGCAATACGATGATCCGGTCGGACAGCTCGCGCACCACGTCCATCTTGTGTTCCACCAGCAGGATCGTGCGCGTGGGGTCGCGCTTGATCTCGCGGATCAGATCGAGAATCACCGGCACCTCGTCGACGCTCATGCCGGCGGTGGGTTCGTCGAACATGAACACGCTCGGTTCCAGCGCCAGCAGGATGCCGACTTCCAGCTTGCGCTGGTCGCCGTGCGGCAGGCTGGCCACGATGGCGTCGCGCTTGGCGGCCAGCGCGATGCGTTCCAGGATGCGTTCGGCCGCCGCTATCAGCTCGCGGTGATCCGACCAGATCGACCACAGATTCAAGCCCACGCCGCGCCGCGCCTGCACCGCCAGCCGCACGTTTTCCAGCACGCTCAGGTTGGGAAACAGGTTGGTGAGCTGGAATGCGCGGCCCAGCCCCAGCCGCGTGCGTTCCGGCGCCGACAGCCCGGTCAGCTCGCGGCCGCCGACGAACACGCGGCCCGAGCTCGCCTTCAACTGACCCGAGACCAGGTTGAAGTACGTGGTCTTGCCGGCGCCGTTGGGCCCGACGATCGCGGTCAGCGTGCCGGGCTGGAACGCACACGACACGCGGTCGACGGCCACGTGGCCGCCGAAGCGTATCGTCAGCTCGCGGGTTTCGAGGGCGGGGGCCGTCATGTCACCGCTTGTTGCGGATCGGGATCTGCATTTCCTCGGGCTTGATCTCGCGCACCAGCTCGGGCACGGCCCACGCGAAAGCCGGATCGTTCTTCAACTTGAAGTGATACATCGATTGCAGCGCTTGATGGTCTTCCTTGCGGAAGGTCATCTTGCCCTTCGGCGTGTCGAAGCTCATGCCTTCCATCGCCTTGATCAACGACTCGGTCTTGGTGTCGCCATTGGTTTTCTTCAGCGCTGCGGCGACCGCCATGCCCGCTGCCATACCGCCAGCCGTGAAGAAATCGGGCGGCTGCTTGAAGCGCTTGTAGTGCTCGGTGACCAGCCAGTTGTTGGCCGGGTTCTTGGGGATATCGTAGTAATAGTAGGCAGCGCCTTCCATGCCGGGGAATTGCTTGAAGGTCGCCATCACCGGCAGGATGTTGCCGCCGGTAGCGATCTCGATGCCGAAGCGTTTCGGGTCCAGATCGGCGATCTTGAACGGATTGCCCGCCCCCGCCCACACGATGAAGATGACCTTGCGGCCCGGCTTGTCCTTCAGCGAATCGAACAGACGCTGCGCGCCGGCGGTGAAGTCGGTGGTGTTCAGCGGCAGGTATTCCTCGTGGACGATCTTGGCTTTCTTCAGCGCGTCCTTGAAGGCTTTCACGGCATCGCGGCCGAACGCATAGTCCTGCGCCAGCATCGCGATCGAGGTGTTGTCCTTGTCCATCGCCACGGCATTGGCCACCGCATCCTGCGTCGAATTGCGGCCGGTGCGGAAGATGTAGCGGTTCCACTTGTCACCGGTGATCGCGTCGGCCACCGCCGGCTCGACCAGCAGCACCTTCTTGTATTCCTCGGCCACCGGCAGCAGCGCCAGCGCCACGCCCGACGAACTCGGGCCGACGGCCAGGTCGACCTTGTCGTCACCATAGGCTGCGGACAGCAGCGACTTGCCGACGTCGGGCTTGCCCTGATCGTCTTTCTCCAGCACCACGATCTTGCGGCCGTTGACGGTCATCGTGCCGCCGGTGGCGTACTCCAGGCCCATCAGCAGGCCGACCTGGGTCTGCTTGCCATACGCCTCGAACGGGCCGGTCTTCGAATAGACGTGAGCAATCTTGATGTCTTTGGCCAACACGGGGCCGGTCAGGGCGGCGCCAGCCAGCAGCGGGGCGGCGATGCGCGCCAGGCGCGTCAGCAGCAAATGCGGCTTCACGGAGGTCTCCTCGGAGTGTGAACGGTTTCCGCGGATGCGGATCCGCAATTCTTCGCAAAGCGCGTGCCAAGCTTGGCCGAATTGCCAAACCATTGATTTGAAAGACTCTTGCTCGCTGACCAAGAACCCGCCATCAAATAAATGACTGGTTTTCGGTCGCTCACGGCCGCCGAACCGTCTGGATTTCAGACAGTTACTGTCTGAAATCCAGTCAATTCAATCGGTTGGCCGCGCTTTCTGCCTCATCGCCCATTTCTGTACGGAAATCGGACAATTCCGGGTAATCGAGCAGCTTTTGATACAAAGTTGCGCGAGCAATACCCAGGCGGCGCGCGGCACGGGTGCGGTTGCCATCGGCTTCCTGCAAGGCGCGGGCGATGGCAGTACGTTCGAGGGCGGCGATCTGTTCGGGCAGCGTTTGGGTGGCGCCCACGGCACCGCGCTCAGCGGCGCCATGCCCAGGTGCCCCGTGGGGCAGCGCGAAAGCCTGCGCCGCCATGATTGCCGCCGGGCCAGCCTGAGCGCCGGCAGCCATGCCGGAACCGGCACCCGCCTCGTCGGCGCGTTCCGCGGCCACCTCGCCGATTTCCGGCACCACCTCGCGCAGCGCATCCAGACTCAGCCGCATGCCATCCCATAGCGAGCACGCGCGCTCGAGCACGTTGCGCAGCTCGCGCACATTGCCCGGCCAGCGCAGCCGCATCAGCGCTTCCAGCGCGTCGCGGTCGAGCTCCTTGGGCAGCATGTCGTTTTCCAGCGCGATCTGTTCGAGCAGGTGTTCGCACAGCGGCTCGAGGTCTTCGACGCGCTCGCGCAGCGGCGGCAGCCGGATCGGCAGCACGTTGAGCCGGTAATACAGATCGGCGCGAAAACCGCCTTCGGCGACCAGCCGGCCGAGGTCGACGCTGCTGGCCGCGATCACGCGCACGTCGACGCGCGCGACGGCGTTCGAACCGAGCGGCTCGAACTCGCGTTCCTGCAGCGCGCGCAGCAGCTTGGCCTGCAAGGCCAGCGGCATGTCGCCGATCTCGTCGAGAAACAGCGTGCCGCCGTCGGCCAGCTTGAACTTGCCGTCGCGGCCACGCCGATCGGCGCCGGTATAGGCGCCCGGCGCGACGCCGAAGAATTCGGCCTCGAGCAGCGTGTCGGGAATCGCCGCCACGTTCACGGCGATGAATGCCGCACGCGCCCGCGCCGACGCGGCATGAATGGCCTGCGCCAGCAGTTCCTTCCCGGTGCCGGTTTCGCCCAGCAGCAGCACGGTGGTGTTCAGCACCGCGGCGCGGCGCGCACGCGCCTTGGCTTCGAGCGCGCCGGCGCTGTTGCCGACGAAGTTGGAAAAGGTGTAACGCGTGCGGCGCTGCCGGGCCAGTTCCTGCTGCGCCTGCGCCAGCTCGCTTTGCAGGCGGTTGAGCCGCCCGATGAAGGGCCGCAGCGCCTCGACCTGGTCATACAGGATGAGCCCGACCGCGCCGATCACGACGCCGCGTTCGTCATGCAGCGGAAAGCGCGACACCAGGTAGGTGCCGGCTTTGTTTTCCAGGATATCGAGCAGGATCGGCCTGCCGCTTTCCACCACGTGCCGCATCAGCGTGTTCGGCACCACTTCTTCGACGTGCTTGCCGATGATCTGGTCGGTGCTGGAAAAACCCAGACTGGTCATGTTGCGCTGCCAGCGATCGTCGGTCCACACGATGCGCGAAGCCGAATCGACCAGCAGGATGCCCTCGCACATCTCCGACAACTGGCTGAAGAAATTCTCGGCCGCCAGCCGCAGCACGCGGTCGGGATCGTGGTAGGCGTCGAGGGTGCGGGCCATGCGCCGATCATAGCCGAATGCGCCGGCATGATTCAGTGCCGCCGAAACGCCTTGCGGGCCGCGATACCATGCGCCATGGCGTCACTGCGGGCAGCATGAGCTATCTACTCTGGTCTCTACCCACGCTGGCGGTTGCGTTGCCGATCCTGAGTGGTCGCGTCAAGGTGACTTACGCCGCGCTGCTCGGCCTGCTGGTTGCGGTTCCGGTCGCCGTCTTCAGCGGCCCGTCGGCCTTCGGCGCGCAACAGCTCGCTCAAGCGCTGGCGCGCGGTCTGTGGCTCGGCTTCACGGTCGCACCCTACATCCTGGGCGGACTACTGTTCTGGCAGATCGCGGTGCGTGACGCCGAGCCGACGCCGGCAGATGCGCCTGCGTCCGCTAACTCGAGCGTGCCGAACGAATCGCCGACATCCAACGGCCTGGCGCCGTCGGGCACCTCAGCGCTGGCACGACGGCGCCAGGCGTTCTTCGCCTGCTTCCTGAGCGGCCCGTTCGCCGAATCGGCCACCGGCTTCGGCGTCGGCATGCTGGGCACGGTCGCGCTGCTGCGCCGCTTCGACCTCGCGCCCCGGCACCTGATGGTCTTCGCGCTGCTCAGCCAGAGCCTGATCCCCTGGGGCGCCATGGGCAGCGGCACCATGCTGGCCGCGGCCTATGCGCGCATTTCTCCGACGCAGCTGGCGCTGTACTCGCTGCTGCCGGTCGCATTGCTGATGCTCGTCTGGCTGG
>JAFKGG010000019.1 GCA_017307915.1 Burkholderiales bacterium
CCGGTGACGCGCAGCGGCACGGCGCGGCTGTCACCCTGCACGGTGCCGGCCGGCACCACCATGTTCTGCGCCTGCAACTGCTCCGCGATGCGCTGCGGGTCGATGCCCAGGCTGGCCAGCGCCTGCGGCGACACCTCGACGTAGATCTTCTGGTCCTGCACGCCGAACAGTTCGATCTTCTGCACGTTGGGCAGGCGCAGCAGTTCCTGGCGCACGTCTTCGACGCTGCGGCGCAGCTCTTCCATCGTGAAGCCGTCGCCGGTGAAGGCGTAGATGGTGCCGAAAACGTCGCCGAACTCGTCGTTGAAGAACGGGCCGATCACCTCCGGCGGCAGACTGACGCGGATGTCGCCGACCTTCTTGCGCACCTGATACCAGATCTGCGCCACCTCGCGCGGCGGTGCGGTATCGAGCAGTTCGAGCACGATCAGCGATTCGCCGGGCTTGGAATAGCTGCGCGTCCACTTGAAATAAGGCGTTTCCTGCAGCTTGCGTTCGAGCCGGTCGGTGACGGCTTCGTCGACCTGATCGGTGGTGGCGCCCGGCCAGATGGTGCGGATGACCATCGCGCGGAACGTGAAATCGGGGTCTTCGCGCTGACCCAGCCGCAAGTAGGCCAGCGTGCCGGCCACCGCCACCACCAGCAGAAAGAACAGCGTCAGTTGCGGAAAACGCAGCGCGGCAGCCGACAGATTCCAGCGTGCTTCCCGGCCGGTCGGCGTCATTGGCCGCCCTCGGCGGCGTTGGACGGCAGCAGCCGCACTTTCTGGCCGGCCACCAGCAGGTTGGCGCCGGCTGTCACGACGCGATCGCCGGCCGACAGGCCGGCGGTGATGCGCACCGCGTCGTCGAGAAAACCGCCGGTGGCCACCGGCACCGGCTGCACCGTCTGGTCGGCGGCCACCAGCCATACGTGCGGCTTGCCGTCGAGCGAATACAGCGCCGACAGCGGCAAGACGAAAGCCGGCTGGGTTTCGTGCAGCGCCTGCGCGGTGGCGCTCATGCCCAGCGCGATGCCGCGCAGCTCGCCGTGCAGCGTCAGCCGCATCGGATAGGTGCGCGAGGCCGGGTCAGCCACCGGCGACAGCTCGCGCAGCGTGGCGATGCGCGGCTCGCCACCCAGCGCCGGGATGCTGGCGCGCCACTGGCCGGCGACGCGCGCGATCGCCAGGTCTTTTTCGGGCACGTTCACGGCCAGCTCGAAATCGCCGCCGCGCGCCACGCGCACCACCGGCTGGCCGGCGGCCACGACCTGGCCGGCCTCGGCTTCGATCGCCATCACCACACCGTGCACGTCGGCCTTCAGCGACTGGAACTCGACCTGCGTACCGGCCTGCGTGAGCTGTGCCTGTGCGCTGCGCACGCGGGCGTCGGCGGCCTCGGCGGTGGCTTGCTGGCGGTCGACCTGCGCCTGGCTGACGAAGTTCTGCTGGCGCAGATCGCGCAAGCGGTTCAGTTCGACGCGCGCCAGCTTCTGTTCGGTGCGTGCCGCGTCGAGCTGCGATTGGGCGGCGGCCACCGCCGGCGCCAGATCCTGCGGATCGAGCTTGGCCAGCAACTGGCCGGGCGCCACCTTGTCACCCACCGAGACCAGCCGCTGCGCGATCTTGCCGCCGACGCGAAAACCGTAGCGCGTTTCGATACGCGGGCGCACTTCGGCTGGCAGCGTCAGGGCCACCTGCGAACGCTGGGCGTCGACGCTGAGCGTGCGCACCGGTCGCGGGGCTTCGTTGCGCACAGGCGGCGGCTTCTGGCATCCGACGAGCAGAAGCAGCGTGATGCCCAGGAGGGAAAGGCTTTTTGTCATTGGAAAGGCGGAGCCGATCGACCAGGTCGGGTCGGGGGAGGGAGAGTAACTGACGCACCGGTCATTAATCTATCTGCCTTGTTGATCGGCGTCAACGCGTCCCCGCCTACAATCGCGCCCATGCCTGCTCCCGCGCCTGCCGGCGTCGTCACCGGCGTCGATCACTACGAGAATTTTCCAGTCGGCTCGCTGCTGCTGCCGTCGCGGCTGCGGCCGGCTGTGCTCGCCATCTACCGCTTCGCGCGCCATGCCGATGATCTGGCCGACGAAGGCGATGCCAGCACGGCGCAGCGGCTGGCGGCGCTGGATGCGCTCGATGATGCGCTGGTGGTGCTGGATGGGGATCTGGCGCGAGGGTGCAATGGGGTGGCGACGGCGACGCTAACGTCAACGGCAGCAGCGGCGGCACCGACACTCGCACCGGCAAATGATGGTTTCGACGCCAACATTCCCTATCCCCCCGCCTCGCACGACGATCTCGCGCCGCCGCCCGTCGTCGCGCAATTGCGCCCGCACCTGGCCGCGCACGGCCTGCCGGTAGCGCCGCTGCGCGCGCTGCTGTCGGCGTTCAGCCAGGATACGGTGCCGGCGGTGCGGCATCGCGACCGCGCCAGCCTGCTCGACTATTGCAGTCGCTCGGCCAATCCGGTGGGCGAATTGATGCTGCGCTTGTTCGGCGCCTGGAACGCGCAGACGCGCGTGCATTCGGACCAGATCTGCAGTGCCCTGCAATTGATCAATTTTCTGCAGGATCTGGCCATCGATTGGCGGCGCAATCGGCTGTATCTGCCGCTCGATGCGCTGCGTGCCGCCGGCTTGGACGAGCGCGCGGTGGCGCAGGCGGTGGCCGAATCGCGCGTTTCACCGGCGCTGGCCGCGCTGATCGCCGACCAGACGCGGCAAGCGCGTGCGCTGCTGGTGCAAGGCGCCGCGCTGGTGCCGCTGGTGCCGCGCCGGCTCGGCTGGGAATTGCGTGCGATCATCGCCGGCGGCCTGCGCATCACCGAACGGCTGCACGACGGCGGTTACGACCCAGTGGCGGCACGGCCCAAGCTGAGCTGGCGCGACGGCCCTGCCCTGGTTCGCCTATGGCGACGACTTGCGACATGACTCCCGACCAATACTGCCAGGACAAGGCCGCGCGCAGCGGCTCGAGTTTCTACTACAGCTTTCTGTTTCTACCGGCCGACCGGCGCCGCGCGATCACCGCGCTGTACGCGTTCTGCCGCGAGGTCGACGACACGGTCGATGAAACCAGCGACGCGCAGGTGGCGCGCGCGCGGCTGCAATGGTGGCGCGGCGAAGTCGATCAGTTGTTCGCCGGCACGCCGCAGCATCCGGTCACGCGCGCGCTGGCGCCGCATCTGGACAGTTGCAACATCAGGCGCGGCCCGCTGATCGAGATCATCGACGGCATGCAGATGGATCTGGACCAGAACCGCTACGTCGACTTCGAAGGCCTGCGCCTGTATTGCCATCGCGTGGCCGGCGTGGTCGGCCAGTTGTCGGCCGGCATCTTCGGCGCCACGCAGCCGGCCACGCTCGAATACGCCGAACAGCTCGGGCTGGCCTTCCAGCTCACCAACATCATCCGCGACGTGGGCGAAGATGCGCGCAAGGGCCGCGTCTATCTGCCGATCGAAGACCTGAAGCGCTTCGACGTGCCGGTGCACGATCTGCTGACGGCGCGCAACGCGGCGGGCTTTAGCGCACTGATGCAGTTTCAGACCGAGCGCGCACGCGAATATTATCGGCGCGCCTTTGCGCTGCTGCCGGCGCAGGATCGGCGCGCGCAACGGCCCGGGCTGATCATGGCGGCGATCTATTCGACGCTGCTCGACGAGATCGAGCGCGACGGCTTTCGCGTGCTCACCCATCGCACGTCGCTGACGCCCTTGCGCAAGCTGTGGCTGGCCTGGCGCACCTGGATGCGCGGCACGCCGCCGGCGCTATAGCGGCCGCGGCGGTGAATTCCGGCAGCCCTTCGGCCGCAGCGCGAACGATGCATGCCGACGTCGCCGTGATCGGCGCCGGCTGGGCCGGCCTTGCCGCCGCCGTGCGGCTGGTCGATGCCGGCCGGCGCGTGCTGCTGCTCGAAGCTGCGCCCGCAGCCGGCGGCCGCGCCCGTGCAATCACGCTCGATTTCGGCAATGGGCCCCTGCGCATCGACGCCGGCCAGCATCTGCTGGTGGGCGCCTATCGCGAATGCCTGGCGCTGGCGCAGCGCCTGCACCACGGGCACGCACCGCTCGATCGCTGGCCGATGGCGCTGCGCGACACCGCCGGCCTGCGGTTCGATGCGGCGGCGCTACCGGCGCCCTGGCATCTGGCGCTGGGCCTGGCGCGCGCGCAAGGCTTTGCGCGCGGCGAACGCGCGGCGATCGTGCGCCTGATGCTGGGCTTGCGTCAGCCGATGACGGCCGACCGCGAAGCCAGGGCCGCCGGCGGCGAAACGGTGGCGATGCTGCTGGCGCGATTGCGGCAGCCGCCGGCCCTGATCGAGCGCTTGTGGGCGCCGCTGTGCGTAGCGGCGCTGAACACCAGTGTGGACGAGGCTTGCGCGGCCACGTTCGCCAAGGTGCTGCGCGAAACGCTGGGCGGCGCGCGCGGCGATAGCGACTTCGTGCTGCCGCGCGGCACGCTGGCCGAGCTGATCAGCGAGCCGGCCGCGCGCTGGCTGGCGCAGCGCGGCGCAACGCTGCTGACCGGCGCGACGGTGAGCGCGCTGCGGCGTGAACGCGATGCGT
>JAFKGG010000020.1 GCA_017307915.1 Burkholderiales bacterium
GCGGATGGGTATTGCGCTGCAGCCAGCGCGCAAAGGCCGGCTCAGCCGCGCGCATCGTGTCGACGAAGCCGTCGCCGGCCGGCAGCGCACGGTATTGCGGGCGCGTGAAGCGCGCCGCAACCCGATCGATCTCGGCTTGCGTGAGCGTGCCCGGGCCGCCGGCCAGATGCCGCCACTCTTCTTCGACTTCGGCGGCGAAGCCGGCCGGTGTGCGATCCTTGACCAGGATCTTGATGCGCGCCTTGTACTTGTTGTCGCGCCGCCCGTACCGGTTGTAGACGCGCAGCGCCGCTTCCAGGTAAGTGAGCAGGTGCGGCCATTCGATGAACTCGCGGATCACCGGGCCGACCATCGGCGTGCGCCCCAGGCCGCCGCCGACGATCACGCGAAAGCCCACCTGGCCATCGGTGCCGCGCAGCGCCTGCAGGCCGATGTCGTGCACGCGCACTGCGACGCGGTCTTCCTCGGCGCCGCTGATGCCGATCTTGAACTTGCGCGGCAGGAACGCGAATTCGGGGTGGAAGGTCGACCACTGGCGCAGCACCTCGGCCCATACCAGCGGATCGACGATCTCGTCGGGCGCCACGCCGGCAAAGTGGTCGGAAGTGATGTTGCGAATGCAGTTGCCGCTGGTCTGGATCGCGTGCAGCTGCACTTCGGCCAACTCGGCCAGAATGTCGGGCACCGTTTCCAGCTTGGGCCAATTCAACTGCAGGTTCTGACGCGTGCTGAAATGGCCGTAGCCGCGGTCGTAGACGCGCGCCACGTGCGCCAACCGGCGCAGCTGCTTCGACGACAGCATGCCGTAGGGAATGGCGATGCGCAGCATTGGTGCATGGCGCTGGATATAGAGGCCATTTTGCAGTCGCAGCGGCCGGAAATCGTCTTCCAGCAGCTTGCCCGCCAGAAAGCGCTGAGTCTGACCGCGGAACTGCGCGACGCGTTCGTCGACGAAACGCTGATCGATCTGATCGTACTGATACATGGCAAAGGCTCGGGCGTCGGCACGCTGGAATGGGTCGAAGTTATTGCAACGCGGCGCACGGCGGAACGAATCATTCGGTCGCTACTGAGAACTCTCCGTTATATGGAAAAGCTCGACTTATCGCCATTACGCATAAGGATTGAATGCCGATGACGGATGGTCGACAAATGCCGCCGGATGCAGGCAAGCTCGAACGCTGACTCTCCGCGCCGTTCCGGCCGTCCTCTGATGAATCTGCAGCAACTGCGTTATCTGCGCGAAACCATTCGCCGCGGCCTGAACCTGACCGCCGCCGCCGAGGCCCTGCACACTTCGCAACCCGGCCTGAGCAAGGCGATCCGCGATCTCGAAGATGAGCTGGGCGTGACCATCTTCGTGCGCCACGGCCGCCGCTTGACGGCGATCACCGAGGAAGGCCGCCACGTCGCCACCATCGTCGACCGCCTGCTGCTGGAAGCCGACAATCTGAAGCGCACCTCACGCGATTGGCGCGACGGCGAAGCCGGCGAACTGCGCGTGGCCGCCACGCACACGCAGGCGCGCTATGCGCTGCCGCCGGCGGTGGCGCGGCTGCGCATGCAATATCCGCGCGTGAAGGTGCGGCTGCACCAGGGCAGTCCTAGCCAGATCGTCAGCATGCTGCGCAACGGCCAGGTCGATCTGGGCATCGCCACCGAGGCGCTCGATCAGCACGCCGATCTTGAAACGCAACCGCTATTCGAATGGCATCACTGCGCGCTGGCGCCGCTGTCTCATCCGCTGGCCGCGCACCAGTCGCTGACGCTGGCTGATCTGGCCGAGCACGACCTGGTCACCTACGACCCCGAGTTCGCCGGCCGCAACAAGATCGACCAGGCGTTCCAGGCGTCCGGGCTCACGCCGCGCATCGTGCTGGAAGCCACCGACGCCGACGTCATCAAGACCTACGTGCGGCTGGGCCTGGGCGTGGGCGTGGTGTCGGAACTGGCCATCGGCGACGATGATCGCCAGGGATTGAAAGTGCTGCCGCTGAACCACGTGCTGCCGGCCAATACGACGCGCATCGCGTTCCGGCGCGGGCACATGCTGCGTGGGTACGAGCGCGTGTTCATCGATTGGCTGTCGCGGCATGACCAGGGGCCCGTGCTGAGGACCGAGGGCTTGAACGGCAGCAGCTGAACCGGTCCGGCCTCGGCGCTCAAATCTGGTCCAAACCCAGCGCTTCCTGGCCGCTGTCCGGCTCCTGCGGCACGCCGCCCAACGGCTTGCGCGACGAGCGCCGCTTGGCCAGAGCCAGTTGTACGCGCAGCGCGTTGGCCTCGCCGACCGCCCGCGCCGCATCGCGTTCGGCGATGCCCAGCTCGCGGCGCAGGTTGTGCAGCGTGTCAGTGGCTTCGCGCAGCCGAGCGGTGAGCTCATCGATACGCTTGTTCGCCGCGGCCAGCGCCTGGCGCGCCTCATCGGCCTCGCTGCCGAGGGCTTCGCGCTGCGCCGCCAGCGCCTCCCCTGCCTGATTGCGCGCCTCGTCCCATAGCAGCGACACCAGGTCGGCGGCCTGCGTCTTCAAGGCCTCGGGCAGGCCGGGATGGTCGATACGCACGCGCGAGCGCTCGCGCAACTGGTCCCAGAACGCCGACAGCACTTCGGCCGGGACGTTCATGCTGCCCTTGCGCACGTACTGATACAGCCGATTGGCGGTTGGCGTGATGCCGTAACGAAAGAACAGCAGCGCGCAGACTTCGCGGTACAGGGCTCGGGTGTCCGACACCTGTTTGCGCAGTGCTTCGATGTCGGCTGCGATCTGTGTTTCGGTCATTTTTACCGATTCAGAGGGTTAATTAATAAATAATGCTACGTATTACGTGAATTTTCTTGAATTCAAGTTCCACTATAACAGCCCGATACCAGGGATTGAAGCGCCCGCTGTCGGTCTGCTTTGCGGCTCGGCCCACCGCCTTTCATGACGTAGCCCGGCGCCAGGCCCGACACGGGCGCTCTTTGCCCGGCAGGCATCACCGACCAAGACAAGGGTCGGCGTATGCTTGCCGCCATCCATCGACTTCCGATCCTGACCGCCATGCGCCTACCGGATTTCTACGACGTCAGAGCCGCCGCCGGCCGGGTCGCCGGTCACGCACATCGCACGCCGGTCATGCGCTCCACTACCGCAGACACGCGCCATGGAGTGCAGTTTTTCTTCAAGTGCGAGAACTTCCAGCGCATGGGCGCGTTCAAGTTCCGCGGTGCCTACAACGCGGTGGCCTCGTTGACGCCGGCGCAGCGCGACAATGGCGTCATCGCCTTCTCATCGGGCAACCATGCGCAGGCGATCGCACTGGCCGCGCGGCTGCTGGATACACGCGCCACGCTGCTCATGCCCTCCGATGCCCCCGCCGCCAAGCTGGAGGCGACGCGCGGCTACGGCGCGGCCATCGTCACTTACGATCGTTTCCGCGAAGACCGGCAGGCACTGACGCAGCGGCTGGCCGACGAGCATGGCCTGGAACTGATCCCACCCTATGACCACCCGGCGGTGATCGCCGGCCAGGGCACCGCGGCGCTGGAACTGTTCGAAGAAACCGGGCCGCTCGATGCGCTGTTCGTCTGCCTGGGCGGCGGCGGCTTGCTGGCGGGTTCGCTGCTGGCCGCGGCAACGTTGGCGCCGGATTGCGCCGTCTACGGCGTCGAGCCACAGGCCGGCGACGACGGCCGCCAGTCGCTGCGCGCCGGGCGCATCGTGACGATCCCGGTGCCGCGCACCATTGCCGATGGCGCAATGACGACGCACTTGGGGCAATTGACCTTTCCGATCATCCAGCAGCACGTGCGCGACATCGTCACCGTGACCGACGCCCAGTTGGTCGGCGCGATGCGCTTTTTCGCCGAGCGCATGAAGATGGTGGTCGAGCCGACCGGCTGCCTGGCAGCGGCCGCCGCGTTCGAACACGCGCCGCGATGGCACGGCAAGCGGGTCGGTGTGCTGGTCAGCGGAGGCAACGTCGATCTGGCTGCGTTTGCGCGAGCGCTGTCGGAAGATCCTCCTGCCAATTGACCGCTGTTGCGACAAGCTAGGGGGCCGCGCAGCCCTGTGGGGCTGGCCTGCTCCCGAAGCGCTGCACCCGTGCCGTTCTTCCGCACCGGGTGCAGCCATTCCAACGATCAGGACGCCGCCATCTTGACGGGCGCAGTCCGCCGCCCCGGCGACGGGTCGGCAGGCATGCGCCTGCCCTGCAGCCACCAGATCAGCGCAATCAGCAGATAGGCCGGCAGATACACCCAGTGCATCGCCAGCCCTTCGTTGGGCACCATCACGCCCCCCACATCCCAACCGATCTCGAAGCCTGATTTCTTGGCACGGCTGCCGAAGCGGACGTTCGAGATCTGCACCTGGTCGCCTAGCGCCACGACGGTAATGCCGGCCTCTTCCAGCCGCTTGCGGCCCGGTCCCGGCTGGGTGAGCTGCACCGCCACCGTCTTGCGCACGTCGTCGCCTTCGATGGTGGTGCCTTTGATCAGCAGCACCAGACGGTCGTTCTCGCCCAGACGCTCGGCGACCTCGAAGATGCGCGCCGCCGGCACC
>JAFKGG010000021.1 GCA_017307915.1 Burkholderiales bacterium
TGAATCGGGCACGAAGCGCAGATCGCAGATGCTTTCCGCTTCGAGTTCCGATTCAATGGCGCCCAGACGCTGCTGAAGCTTGATCATCTCGCCCAGGCCGACCATGTCGACCTGCCCATCCAGATGCAGGTACGGCGCTTCCCGGTGAATCGCGCGACTCATCGCGGATCGGGTGATACCGTAGTGCCGCACGCCGAAATCGATCCATTCATCGAGATTGCCGGCGGCATAGTGAGCCGAACGACGGCAGGCGCGCAACGCCGCCTCCAGCAGGTTCGCCTCGTTCTCGATGAAGCGCGGCTTGGCGACGTGGATGATCCACTGGTACTGCGGCAACGACGCCTCGTCGTAGACCGCGCCCCACACGTTGACGAGCCCTGCGCACTCGGCCACCGAAGGAGCCGGCTCGACGGCAAGAAAGGCGTCGATCCTGCCCTCACGAAACACGTCGACGACGCGTGCGTATTCGTCGCTGAGACCTACGTACTGCACGTGGTTCTCGGGATCGAAGCCTCGTTCCAGCAGCATGGCGCGCATGAACCATTCCGGGCAGCTGCCGCGCGAGAGAAGGCCCAGGCGCTTGCCCTTCAGGCCTTCCCAGTTCTCGATGCGCTTGTCCACGCACAGGTACATGTGCGCCTTGCGCCTCAATGCGCCTCCAACGACCTTGAAGTCGTAGCCGCGGCTGATGAACATCGTGCCCGGCGGTGAACCGATCTCGCCGAACTCGAGTGCGCCGGAGTCGTAGGCTGCCGCAAGCGGCGGCCCGCCATAGACGACCTGCACTTCGAGGTCGATGCCCTCGTCCCGAAAGAATCCCTTCTCTATCCCCAGCCGTACCGAGGAGGCGCATTTGTCGGTCGGGACACCATATTTGAGCTTCTGCATTCGGGTTCCTTTGGTTGCGGTTGATCTTGAAAAAGTCCGTCTAGCGGACTTTTTGATTCACCCTGCGAAAAGTATAAGGGCTACCGAATGGCACGTCCATGAGGAGAAGGGTTATCCTGATCCCGGCGGATTGATGACGTGGACAGAGACGATGATCGAAGAGACTGAGAAGGAACGGCCGGCGCAAAGCACCAAGGATTCGCGGGAACAGTCGGTCCGCGCCGTCGAACGGGCGCTGGACGTGCTGTTCACTTTTTCGGAGGGCGAGGCGATCCAGGACATCGGTTCGCTGCAAAGGCACACCGGACTTTCGCGGCCGACCTTGTATCGCCTGCTGCACACCCTGGAGGGAAAGGGAGTCATCTTCTCTTCCGGCAACCCCAGGCAATTTCAGCTCGGGTATCGCTTCGGCACGCTGCTGCGCACCTGGAACCAGAGCCCCGTCATCGCCTCGATCGCGCGCGAGCCTCTGGAGCAGCTCTGGCAAGAGACGCAGGAAACGGTCGCGCTGATGGTTCCGGTGTCGTTAACGCACCGCATGTGCGTGCTCGAGCTCAAGAGCCCGCAAGTGATTTCGTTCAGCCGCGGCACCGGCTATACCGTGGCACTGACGCGCGGCGCCAGCGGAAAAGTGATCCTCGCCTATATGCCGCCGGAGCGCCGCGAGAAAGCATTGGCGACTCTGGATGCGAAACAGCGTGAACGCCTGCTACAGGAACTCGGCCAGATCCGGGAGCAGCGGATATGGGTGACCTACGGGGACGTCATCCCCGGGGGGGCGGCCCTGGCCTCTCCGGTCTTGACGAAAGACCAGGAGGCGGTCGCTTCGGTGTGCGTCTTCGGCACTGAGTTACGCATGCGCGACCAGACGCTGGACCGCTGCATCCAAGCCGTACGCCAAGCTGCAGCGGACATCGAGCATCGCCTCTTCGACACGGCGCGATAGCCGGGTAACACGCGGATGCGGCCGCCCCTCACGCAGCCGGCATCTGAAAGCCGGGCGTCGAGCGTGACAGGGCCATTTCCTCTTCATCCATGCCTTCCGGGATCGCTTCGAACAGCGGCGTCGTCATGTAACGCTCACCCGTGTCGGGCAGCATGGCCAGGATCACCGCTCCCTCGGCGGCGTTCTGCGCCACCTTGCGCGCGACCGCGAACGTTGCACCGCCCGAGATGCCGGTGAGGATGCCCTCACGGCGAGCCAGCTCGCGCGCCCATTTGACGGCTTCGGGGCCGGCGATGGGAATCACCTCGTCGTAGTAGCGCTCGTCGACGGCCTCCTGCAGCACGTAGGGAATGAAATCGGGCGTCCACCCCTGGATCGGATGCGGCTCGAAGGCCGGATGGCTCACCGCCGGCGAATGATCGGCGCCGCGCGCCTGCGGCTTGCCGCTGCTGAGCAGCGCCGCATTGGCCGGCTCGGACAGCACGATGCGGGTTTGCGGCCGCTCGCGCCGCAGCACGCGGCCGACGCCGGTCAGCGTACCGCCAGTGCCGTATCCGCTGACGAAGTAGTCGAGCCGCGCGCCGGCAAAATCATTGATGATCTCGCGCGCCGTCGTCGCCTCGTGAATGTCGGCATTGGCTTCGCTCTCGAACTGGCGGGCGAGGAACCAGCCGTTCATCTCGGCCAGCTCCACTGCCTTGCGATACATGCCGAATCCCTTCTCGGCGCGCGGCGTCAACACCACCTTGGCGCCCAACAGGCGCATCAGCTTGCGCCGCTC
The DNA here is from genome assembly GCA_017307915.1 of Burkholderiales bacterium. Taxonomy (GTDB): domain Bacteria; phylum Pseudomonadota; class Gammaproteobacteria; order Burkholderiales; family Burkholderiaceae_E; genus Zeimonas. Next base: position 2,616 of record JAFKGG010000021.1, read on the forward strand.
GATCGAAAAGCTTTCGGCCATCGTCACGACCAGCGGATAGCCTTTCTGCGCGCAGACCATCGCCAGGCCGATGCCGGTGTTGCCGCTGGTCGCCTCCACGACGGTCTGGCCCGGTTTCAGCGCGCCGCTTCGCTCGGCCGCTTCGATGATCGAGATCGCCAGCCGATCCTTGACCGAAGCGGCCGGGTTGAAGAACTCCGCCTTCACGTAGATCGTGCGCCCCGCGACGCCGAGATTGTTGACCCGCACCACCGGCGTGTCGCCGATGGTGTCGTTGATGCTGTCGAAACGCCGGCCGCGCCCGGACGTCGTACGAGTGCTGCTTGGGTGAGTCATTTGAGTTCCTCCTTCAGTGGATCCAGGGTGGGCGGCGCACGGCGCCAGGGCTATGGTGCTTCGTCGACGCCATGGCCGCCAGTGCGTGAGCCCGGCGTGCCGGCAAGGTCGATCGCCACGCGATGCCCACGCTCGGCCAGCCGCCGCAGATCCGCCGGCGTATCGACGTCGAACACGAAATGTTCGTTCGGCGCTTCGAGCTTGTGCACGCGTTGCGGGTTGGCGTCCAGAAACCCGCGCACGCCGCGCCCATCGTCGGCCTCGATGATCGCAGCGCGCAAGCGGGCGTCGAACACCACCGGGTTGCCGCGTACCCCGCCATGGCAGGGCACCAGCACCGAACCCGGCAGCAGGCACTGCCACTGGCCGATCAGCCAGCGCAGATCGGCGGTGTCGACCAGCGGCTGGTCACCGAGCATGATCACGATCGCATCGAGCGGCGCCGACAGGCTGCGCAGACCGGCCATCACCGAGGCCGGCTGTTCGAGGCCGGCGGCCACCCTGCACCAGCGCGGCCCGGCGGCCGGCGCTGCCGCAGCCCATTCGGCCGCGCCGGCCTGAACGGCGGCCGCCACCTCGTCGGCATCGCGCCCAAGCACCACCACCCAGTCCGCCGGTTGCAATGCAGCCAGCGCACGCGCCGCGCGCGTGATCATCGGCTCGCCGTCGATGCGCAACAGCAGCTTGTTCGGGCCGCCCATCCGGCTGGCGCGGCCGGCGCCGAGCAGCATGACGCCGACGCGCAATGCATGCGGGGCTTCTGGATCGGATGCGGGCGCAGAGCACATGGCAGCTAGTCTAGCGCCCTGCGCGCCTGCCGGCTTCCCGGCACAGGCCAATGACGATCAGCGCGATACTCGCCCGACGGCATCCGGCCGCGGACGTACCGGGCCCAGCAGTTCAGCGTTGCCCTCGCCCAGCGTTGGGCAGGTCGGCGCGGCCGGCGCCCGCAGCCCGCGCTCGATCGGCAGCGGCAGCGCCGGCAACGCCGTGTCGCCGACACCGACACCAAGTCGTTCGTCGAACAGACGGCGCGCACGGAAATGCGGATGCTGCACGGCTTCTTGCAGCGTCTTGACCACCGACACGCAGGCATCGACGCCGGCAAAGCGCTGCATCCAGTCATCGGCGCTGCGACCGGCAATGATCGCCGCCACCGCCGCGCGCGTGCCGGCCGGGTCGGCCGCATCGTCGAGCAGATGCGGCGCTTGCAGCACCTGCAGGAAGTTTTCCCAGAACTTCTGCTCCAGCGGCGCGGCCGCCAGATAGCGGCCATCCTGCGTACGATAGATCTGGTAGCGCGGCGTGCCGCCGGTGACCAGGTCGCCACCGGGCGTGGGCCATTGCCCCTCGGCAAAGCCATTGCCCAGGCCCCAGTACATGAAGGTGAACAGGTTGTCGGCCATCGCCACGTCGAGGCGGCAGCCCTGGCCGCCCGCCTCGCGGGCGCGCAGCGCGAGCAGGATATTCATCATCGCCGGATAGGCGCCGCCGCCGATGTCTGCCACCAGCGCCTGCGGCACGCCCGGCGCGCCGTCGACGCCGGCCGACAGCCCGAGCAGCCCCGATTCGGCCTGGTAGTTCAGATC
>JAFKGG010000401.1 GCA_017307915.1 Burkholderiales bacterium
GATGCCGCCAGAAAGATCGCCAGATCGCGCGCCGGGAACGGACTACCGTCGGGCAAGGCCAGCGGCAGCGTCAGCACGCCGGCCAGCGTGATCGCGCCGCGCACGCCGGCCACCGACATCGCCAGGATCTGCCGCCATTGCGGCCATGAACGCGTATGGCCGTTGCGATGCGCACGAAACATCGTCAAGGCCAACGACAGCCAGACCCACAGAAAGCGCAAGCCGGCCAGGCACAAGGTGATGCCCAGCGCCAGCACCGCCAGCCACCACGGATCGGCGTGGCCGCTTTGCCGCACCGCCGTCACGGCGCCATCCAGAATGCCCGGCAACTGCTCGCCGAGCAGCACGAAGATCGCGCCGTTGGCGGCGAACTGCACGGTATCCCAGACGGCCGTGCGGTTCATCCGCGTGGCCGCCAGCGCGACCCCCGAGATCTCGGCATAGCTCATCGTGATGCCGGCCGCCACCGCCGCCAGAATGCCCGAGCAACCCATGTGCTCGGCCAGCAGATAGGCGCCGAACGGGATCAGCAGGCTGATCAGCACCTGCGAACCGGGCTCTTCGCCCAGGCGCCGCGTCAGCACCACCTTCAACTGCATCATGCCCCAGGTGGTGATCACGCCGATCGCGACGCCGCCCACGGCCAGCTTCAGAAACACCAGAAACGCCTGCGGCAATGAAAACGAACCGGTCATCGCCGCCGCCACCGCAAAGCGCAGGCAGACCAGGCCCGAGGCATCGTTCAGCAGCGATTCGCCTTCGAGGATGTGCATCATCCGCTTGGGCATCGGCACGCGCTCGGCGATCGCCGACACCGCCACCGGATCGGTCGGCGACAGCACCGCCGCCAGCGCGAAAGCCACCGGCAGCGGCATGCCCGGCACCAGCCAATGCAGCAGATAGCCCAGGCCGAGCACGGTGAACACGACCAGCCCCAAGGCCAGCGCCAGCACCGTGCGCTTGTCGCGGAACAGCGTCGTCTTGGGGATGCGCCAGCCGTCGAGGAACAACAGCGGCGGCAGGAACAGCAGAAAGAACAGCTCAGGCTTGAGCGGCACGCCCAGGTTGGCCACCGAGGCGATCGCGGCACCCAGCGCGATCTGCACCAGCGGCAAGGGCAGCGGCACCGGCGACAAGCGCACCAGAAAGCCGCTGGCGACGACGGCGACCAGCATCGCCAGAACGACGGAAACCGTCAGCATCGTGAAGGGGGTCGATCGGGTGCCGCGAGCAACCCCGCGACGAACGCGTCAGCTCGGCGCGCCCGTTTTCGTGCGCGTCGCCGTGAACGGCCGGCTGCGCCCTTGCGCGTCGGTCACCGTGCCGCTCATGCGGCCATTGTGATCGACGGTGCCGGCAAAGCGCTGCGGCTTGCCCCCCCCATCGTTGACGACGAAGCTGATCTGCCCACCCGACAACTGCGGCTCGGTCAAAGGCCCACGCCGATCACCCCAGGCGCCTTCGCCGCTGATCTTCTGGTACTTCTGCTCGATCGAGAAGCGCACGGCGCCCTCACCTTGCACCTGCGCCGTCCATTCGCCGCCGACCTTGGCCGGCACGATCCAGAACAAGGCCTGCCGGCCATCGAGATTGGTGGTCTGGTCGGCCTGCCATTCGCCCATCGTGAACTGGTGCGAAGCGACGCGCGTGCCCGGTTTCATGTCGAGCAGAATCGGACGCAGCCGTTCGTTCAAGGTCGGCAGCAAATACAAGGTGATGACGTCGGCCTGCGAAAAATCGGATTGGAAAATATCGCCCTGGCGGAACTCGACGTTCTTCACGCCGGCCTGCCGGGCGTTGCGCCGCGCCAGCTCGACCATGTTCGGGTTGTATTCGATGCCCAGCGCGCGTGCGCCGCGCTTGGCCGCCGCGATCGCGATGCGGCCGTCGCCGGCGCCCAGGTCGACGACGAAATCACCGGCTTTGACCTTGGCCATGTCGAGCATGCTGTCGACCACCACTTCCGGCGTCGGCACCCAGACCACGTCCTTGCCGGCCTGGCCCACCTGCGGCTCGAAGGATTCGGTGCGGGGCGGCGTCGTGTTCAGGGCCTGCGCCAGCAGCAGCGGCTCGGCCGGCAGCGCGCCCTGCGGCGGCGCGGCCTGCACCGCGGCGGCCAGCCCCAGCAACAGCGCAACACCGACGGCCGGCAGCGAGCGTTGCCATGTGATTCGCGGCCGACACTGCTCGGCCAGGGTCGACGCTACGGGACGGACGCGACGGGCTGCGGTCATTGCGGTTCCTTCGGTGAGGGTGAAGCCCGAATTGATACCACGACGGCGACAGCTACGGCGAGAAAACCTGCGCGGCACAGAAAGATTTACTGTGCCGATACCCGCAGCGGCCGTGCGCGCCACGGCCGCCCGCGCTCACGACACCGCTGCCGCCGCCTTCGCCACTGCGCCGGGATCGCCGCCCAGCGGCACCTTGGCCGCGTCATATTCGAACAGCCAGTCGTAGCGTTCCGACACGCGGCCACCGGCCCATTCGCGCTCGACGTAGGCCGGCCCGGCGACCGGATCGGCCAGCACGCGGTTGTGAAAGCGCGTGGCGTTCTGCGCCGAGCCGTCCACGACGCGGTAGTCGCGCGTCAACCGCGATTGCTCATACAGCTTCAGCGCATCGGCCGGTTCGTCGGGCATCTGTTCGACACAACGCGCCAGCACCAGCCCGTCTTCCATCGCCATCACCGCGCCCTGCGCCAGAAACGGGAGCATCGCATGGCAGGCATCGCCCAACAGCGTGACGCGGCCGCGCGTCCACGTGGCCAGCCGCGGACGGCGCGCCACGCCCCACTTGAACGGCGCATCGAGCTCGTCGATCAGCGCATGCACGTCGGCGTGCCAGCCGGCGAAGTCTTGCCGGCACTCCTCGACCGTGCCCTGCTCGGTCCACGATTCGGCCACCCAGTCGGAGCGTTCCAGAAAGCCGACGAAGTTCATCAGCGAGCCGCGCCGCAGCGGATAGTGGATGACGTGGCCGCCCGGGCCGATCCAGTTGGTGCCGATCGGCCGGCGCAGATGCTGCGGCACGCGCTCGATCGGAATCACACCGCGCCAGCACATCATGTCGCCGTATTGCGCCTGGTCGGCGCCGAACAGCGCCGTGCGCACCACCGAATGGATGCCGTCGGCACCGATCAGCATCGCGCCGACGGCATCGGGCCGGTTGCCGAACTGCAGTTGCACCTGTTCATCATCTTGCGTGCAAGCGCTGCAACGCGCATCCAGGTGGATGGCATCGGGCTTGATGCGCCGCACCGCATCGATCAAGGCATTGTGCAGATCGACGCGATAGACGGTGACGTACGGAAAGCCGAAGCGTTGCACGGCGAGCTGGCCCAGATCGAACAGCTTCCAGGTCTGGCCGGTGTTCCACATCCGCACCACCTTGCCTTCGGTGGTGCAGGCGCTGTCATGCACCGCTTCGAGCACACCCAGTTCATCCAGCACGCGCGAGCCGTTCGGGCTGATCTGCACGCCGGCGCCGACCTCGCGCAATTCAGCGGCCTGCTCGTAGACCTCGACGTCGAAGCCCCGCTTGAGCAGCGCCAGCGCGGCCGCCAGGCCGCCGATGCCCGCGCCTGCGATCAGGATCGGACCTTTCTTCAAGTTCATCGAATCGCTCGTCTGATTACAAAGGGAAGGCGCCGGCGGCCGCGCTCAATCGAGCGTGATGCCGGTGCGTTTGACCACCGACGTCCACTTCTGCAGATCGGTGGCGATGACGCGGCGGAATTCTTCCGGCGTGGTACCCAGCACGTCGAAACCCGACGCGTTGAGCTGCTTGCGCAAATCGCCGTCGGCCAGCACCACGCGCAACTCGGCGACCAGCCGGTCGACGATCGGCCGCGGCGTGCCGGCCGGCGCCACCAGGCCGAACCAGCTATAGGACTCGAAATCGCCGCCCAGCAGCTCAGCGAAGGTGGGCACGTCGGGCAGCAGCGGGCTGCGCGTGACGCCGGTGACGGCATACGCCTTCACCGCGCCGGCCTTGATGTGCTGCATCAGCGGCGGCACGGTTTCGAACAGCAGGTCAGTCTGCTTGCCGATCAGATCGGTAAGCGCCGACGCACCGCCGCGATAGCCGACGTGCAGCAGGTCGATGCCGTAGGTGGCTTCGAACAGTTCGCCGGTCAGGTGCGTGGCCGAGCCGCCGCCGGCCGAGCCGTAGCTGAGCTTGCCCGGCTGCGCCTTGGCCGCAGCCACCACTTCTTTCAGCGTGCCCGCCGGCAGATCGGGGCGGCCGACCAGGATCAGCGGGCTGCGCACCACCTGGCTGATCGGCGTGAACGAATTGATCGGGTCATACGACAGCTTGCGATAGATCGCCGGCCCCATCGCCAGGCTGCTGGTACCGGCCCAGAGCAGCGTATAGCCGTCGGCCGACGCTTTGACGACCGAACCCGGGCCGACCGTGCCGCCGGCACCCGCGCGATTGTCGACGACGATCTGCTGGCCCAGCCGCGCGCCGAGCGCGCGTGCGATGACGCGGGCGCTGGAATCGGTGGGGCCGCCGGGCGGAAACGGCACGACCAGCGTGATCGGCCGGTCGGGATAAGCCTGGGCCAGTGCGGTCGAGGGCGCGATGCCGGCCAGCGACACCAGTGCGGCGGCGCCTGCAGCCGACAAGCAGCGGCGGCGGGAAGAAAGCAAAGTCATGAGTTGTCTCCGGATGTTCTAGGAACCTGTCGGACGATGGAAAGGGGTCGCGGCGCCGCCTTGCGGTACCCCGGCAACGCGGGCGCGACGCAGACGCGGATCTTCAGCAAGGCGGGGCTTTAAGGCAATCTACAATATTGGCTGAATTCAGCAGTTTTAGTCATGAATATCTCGACCAAGCAGCTCAAGGCCTTCGTCTATGCGGCGCAACTGGGCAGCTTCACGCGCGCCGCCGAACGGCTGCACGTCACGCAGACCGGGCTGAGCGCGATCATGCGCGAACTGGAATCGCAGCTCGACGCGCGCCTGTTCGACCGAACGACACGGGTCATCTCGCTCACCGAAGCCGGCCGCAAGCTGCTGCCGCGCGCCGTGCGCATGCTGGAAGATCTCGACGTGGCGGTGAGCGAAGTCAGCGCGATCGAAACGCACGCGCGGCAAACGCTGCGCGTCGGCGCCACGCCGCTGGTGGCCAGCCGGCTGTTGCCGACGGCCTGCGCGCTGTTCCATCGCCGCCAACCCGAAGTCACCGTGCGCATCGTCGAGATCGAGCGCGACCTGATCGAGGAACAGCTCGATTCCGGCCAGCTCGACATGGGCCTGGGCATCTTCCTGAAAGCGGCCGCCGGCATCGACCGGCAGCGGTTGTTCAACTCGCGGCTGTTCTGCGTGTCGATGTCGCCGCGCAAGCGCGGCAACCCCTTGTCGCAGATCGGCACGATGAGTTGGCGCCAGCTTGCCGGCCGACCCCTGGTGAGCCTGCCGTCCGACAACCCGGTGCAGCAGCTGATCGAACGCTATCTGCCGCCCGACAGCCTGGGCGAGAAGGGGCGCTACTCGGTCAACCACATCGAAACGCAGATCGCCATGGCCGCGATCGGCGCCGGCGCCGCGATCGTTCCTTCATTCGCGCTGCCGGCCTGCCGGCACCATCGCGTGCAGGTCGATCTGCTGAAGGATCCACCCGTCGACGTCGGCTTCTTTCGCATCATGAAGAAAGGCCGCCACCACGCCGGTGCCGCCACCGGCTTCGCCGATACCCTGGTAAGCGTATTGCGGCCATTGCTGCGGCATTGAAAGGCGGCGTCTATCATGCTCGCAATGGACCTGCAGGCAATCCTCGACGACATCGATGCCGCCATCCGGCCGCTGCTCGGCCAGGAAGGGCGCGCAGCCAACTACATTCCGGCGCTGGCGCGCGTGCCGGTCGCACGCTTCGGCATCGCGCTGCGCTGCTGCGACGGCCGCGAGGCAGCCGCCGGCGATGCCGATACGCCGTTTTCGATCCAGAGCATCTCGAAGCTGTTCTCGCTGACGCTGGCCATGCAGTTGCTGGGCGAGACGCTGTGGCAACGCATCGGCCGCGAGCCCTCGGGCAATCCGTTCAACTCGCTGGTGCAGCTCGAACACGAGCAGGGCATGCCGCGCAATCCGCTGATCAACGCCGGCGCCATCGCGGTTGCCGATCGGCTGGTCAGCGCCGGCCGCGGCAAGCAAGACGTTCTGGCGCTGCTCGCCTCGCTATGCGGCGAGCCGCTGGCCTTCGACGAGGAAGTGGCGCGATCGGAGGCCGACACCGGTTTTCGCAACCTGGCGCTGGCCAACTTCATGAAGAGCTTCGGCAAGCTCGACAACGATGTGGCCACCGTGCTCGACGTCTATTTCCATCAGTGCGCGATTGCGATGAGCTGCCGGCAGCTCGCGCGCGCCGCGGGCTATCTGTGCCGCGACGGCGCGCATCCGCTCGATGGGTCGACGCTGGTCAGCGAACGGCAGACGCGGCGCATCAATGCGCTGATGCTCACCTGCGGCACCTATGATGCCGCCGGCGAATTCGCGTTCCGCATCGGCCTGCCGTGCAAGAGCGGCGTGGGCGGCGGCATCGTGGCGATCGTGCCCGACACGCTGAGCCTGTGCGTGTGGTCGCCGGCGCTCGATGCCACCGGCAATTCGGTGCTGGGCATGCGAGCGCTGGAAATGTTTACGGCGCGCACCGGTTTGTCGATCTTTTGAGCGGCGGGGCCGCTGCATCGATCACGCCGCCGTGCCGATCACACGCCGACGCTGATCACGCATCTACCGCGCACTCATCACGCATCGATACGCGCCAGCGCCTCGCCGATCACGCCGGCGTCGCCGGGCCGCACCAGCCGCGCCACCTCGCTGCCGTCCTTCATGAACACCAGCGTCGGCCACAGCTTGATGCGAAACGAACGGCCCAGCGACAGGCCGCTGCCGTCGGCGATCTTCAGGTGCCGCACGCCGTCGTGGCCTTGCATCGCCTGCTCGATCAAGGGTTGCGCGGCGCGGCAGTAGCCGCACCACGGGCTGCCGAACTCGAGCAGCAGCGGGCCCGGCAACGCATCCACGTCGGCGCGCGCCGGCTCTTGTTCAGCGTATTGATGATTCATCGGCATAGTGCTTTGGCAAAGCTCAATTCGTGCCCGTCGGGGTCGGTAAGATGGAAATAGCGCTCGCCCCAGGGCGCATCGCGCGGCGCGAACGACGGCGCAAAGCCGGCGACCAGCGCGCGCCGGTGGAAGGCGTCGACGTCGGACACGTGAAAGATGACGCGGCCCCACCAGTTGACCGGCGCATGCGGCTCGCTGGTCAGGTTCAGGTATGAAGGGCCGCAGTAGAAGGTGGTGAAGGGCTGATCGGCGCCGCCGTGCTTGAGCGCAAAGCCCAGCGCGCGGTAGAAGGCCACGGCACGCGCCATGTCGGCCGTAGCCAGCGTGATCGCGCTCAGCGATTCGATCGCCGCGCCGTCCAGCGGCTGCTCGGATTGGCCGGGCATGGTGGTCATGGCTCGCGTCCGCCTTCAGGGTCTGGCATCGCCATATGATGCCGTGAAATCAACCCCCAGGGATCAGAACACCGCCATTTCCGCGATCAAGCGGTCGGTGACCATCAAACGCCCCGGATAGTGGGTGATCAGTTGCTCGATCTGCGCCGACCCGGTAAGGCTCGCCGACAGAATCCCGCACCCCCAATACAAGGTATGAGTGTCGTCGCTCGCAGTCTGCGCCGGCATGGTGCCGAGCGGATAGTCGGGCTTGGCGAGATCGGCGATGCCGATCGCCTGCGCCGGCCCCATGTGTACCGGTGCCCCATGGAATGCGGGGTGGCGCGACGAGATCTGGATCGCGCGAACGGCGTCCTGGCTGGATGCGAAGCGGCGCGCCGTCACCACCATGTTGCCGGCGAAGCAGCGGCTGGGCAGGCACGGAAGCGCCGTTTCATAGGCGCCCAAGGTCTCATATTGAACCCCTGCGGTGCGCAAAGCCCAATCGAAGCAACTGCTGGAGCCGATCAGGAAAGCGACCGAATCGGCGTGCCAGTAGGCATTGATGTCATGGGGTTCGTCGATGATGCTGCCGCGACTGAACACTCGATAGCGCGGCAGATCGGTGCGCACGTCTGCGTCGGGCGCCAGCAGCCGCGGAACCGGTGAGCCCGGCTCCGTGATGTCGGCAATGGCATAGGCCCGGGCATTGCGTTGACAAAACAAGACGAAATCGAAGGCCACGGCCAAGGGCAGAACCACCAGGTTCATCTTGGCGTAGGCGCGTGAATCAGCCGGCGCCGCACCGACCGTGCGCGGCGAAGGCAGGGGGCCGGTCCATTCATTGGCGCGAATGCGCCGCCGCAATTCGGCCGGGCTGATCGGCCCTTCTTCAGTTGGCATCGTACTCACCATGTTCTCCCATCTGCCGACACGATTCTAAAAAAGCATTGTAAAATATCACTGTACTTTAACCGCACAAGGAATCGACATGCGTACCTCTCTGTTCCGTGGCGTCGGCAGGCTGTTGCTGATGATGGCAGTCGGCATGTGCACCATCGCCACCAGCGCGGCGCAGACCGGCACCTACCCGACCAAGACGATTCGCATCGTCGTGCCCTATCTGGCCGGCGGCGGGCCCGACGCAGTGGCTCGTCTGCTGGGGGAACGTCTATCGAAGGCATTGGGTCAGCCGGTCATCATCGACAACAAGCCCGGCGCTGCCGGGTCGATTGGCGCGCAGCAGGTGGCGCAGGCGGCACCCGACGGCTACACGCTGCTGCTGACGGCTTCCGGCCTGGTCCAGGCACCCCATCTGACGCCGAACTCGCCCTATGATCCAGTGCGCGATTTCGCGCCGATCTCGCACGTCGGCGGCACGCATCTGGGGCTGTTCATCAATGCCAAGACGCCGGCAAACACCGCCGCCGAATTCGTGGCGTATGCGAAAGCCAATACCGGCAAACTGAACTACGCGTCCTACGGCACCGGTTCGCTCAGCAACATGTTCGGCGAAATCTTCAACGACGTGGCCGGCCTGAACCTCACTCACGTGCCCTACAAGGGAGACAGCCCTGCGCTCGTCGACCTGCTCGAGGGCCGCGTCGAAGCGGCATTTCTTTCGGTGTTCTTCGTTCGCTCCTATGTGGAGTCGGGGCGGATTCGCGCGCTGGCCGTCACCGGCAGTACGCGGTCGCCGCTGCTGCCGCAGGTGCCGACCTTCGGCGAAATCGGTTTTCGCTCGATGGATGCCCAAGGCTGGTTCGGCCTGCTCGGTCCGGCTGGCTTGCCCGCCGCCATTCAACAAAAAATCTCGGCCGAAGTCGTCAACATCCTCAAGCAGGAGGACGTGCGCAGCAAGCTGCTGAGCATGGGCATCGTCGCCGGCGGCAGCACGCCGCAGGTGTTCGCCGACATGGTCAAGCATGATTTCGAAATGTACGGCACGCTTTTCAAGCGCTACAAAATCCAGACGCAGTAGCGCTACATGAGCAGCACCGCCCTTGATCTCACTCTGATCGCCGGCGCTTCCCGGCACAGCCGGCTCACGCGCTTTGAGCATCTGGTCATCGCCGGCTGGACGGGCCGCGACGCGGCCGCCGTCGAGGCGCACATCGATGAACTGGCCGCCCTGGGCATCGCCCGGCCGGCCAGCACGCCGATCTACTATCGGGTGTCAGCCGCGCGGCTGACCACCGACTCGAGCATCGAAGTCTCGGGAGAGCACTCCAGCGGCGAGGCCGAGTGCGCGCTCGCCTGCGTCGACGGTCGATTGTGGATCGGCATCGGCTCGGACCACACCGATCGCGAAGCCGAAAAGTTCGGCGTCACGCTGTCCAAGCAGATGTGCGAGAAGCCGATAGGCCCGAACTTCTGGCTGTACGATGACGTGCGCGAACATTGGGATTCGCTGGAGCTGCGCGCCTACGTCGTGGAGCAGGGCCAACGGCAGCTATATCAATGCGGCAGCGTGGCGGAAATGCTGCGGCCCGACGCGCTGTTGGCGAAATCCCCTGACGGCACCGGCCAGCCCCGCGCCGATTCGCTGATGTTCTGCGGCACGCTGCCGGCAATCGGCGGCATCCGGCCGGCGGCACGTTTTGAAATCGAACTCATCGATCCGGTGCTGCAACGCTCGCTCGAGCATGGCTACGACATCGTGCCGCTGCCGGTACGGGGTTGAACACCAGGCAATCCGATTCCAAGGAAACCGACATGGCTGTAAACAAACGACACGATGAGTTTCACGCGGTGGATCTGAGCAGCGGCTGGGAAGTGCCGCCCGGCTATCCTCCCGGTATCGAACAGAAGATTCTGTCGGGCGCGCTCGACGAAGATGCCCGGCGCGGCAGCCGCACGCGCCTGCTGCGATTCGCCCCCGGCGTGTTCACGACGGCGCCTTTCGTCCATCCCTATTGGGAAGAGGTCTACCTGGTGTCGGGCGATCTCACGGTGGGCAATGATGCGCAGGGAAATGGCGGCACGGCATTTGCGCCGAATACCTATGCATGCCGGCCGCCGGGCGCCGCGCATGGGCCGTTTCGCTCCAATGGCGGCTGCATGCTGCTGGAGATCCACTACTTCGACCCGGTGTAAGCGCCGGGTCGGCGCGCCGCTCACATCTGCCTGCCGATGTTGTGGCGAAATGATTCGATATGCCTGCGCACCGCCTCACCAGCCGCCTCGGGATCGCGCGCCTTGATGGCCTGCAGGATCGCGGCATGTTCATCGTGCACCAGCAGATGATGCTCGGGCGAACGCAGCGAGATGAACCAGAAGCGCAGCGATCGATCGTGCAGGCCGCGCATCAGCTCGCCGAGCACGCTGTTCTTCGAGGCGCGCGCCAGCACGCCATGAAACTCGCGGTCAAGCACCATCTGCAGGTCGGTGTCGCCGCGCGCCGCTGCCGCCTGCGCATCGCGCAGAATCGACTCCAGGTCGGCGATGTCGGCCTCATCGGCGCGGGCCGCGGCAAGCCGGGCGCAATAGGTCTCGTTGACCAGGCGCACGTCGATGATGTTCAGTATCTCGTCGAGCGTCACGGGCTTCACGATGACGCCCTTGCGCGGAAGAATGTCGACGAGACCTTCCAGCTTCAACCGGTTGATCGCCTGCTGCACCGGCGTGTGGCCAATGCCGAGCAGCTCGCTGACGCGAGCGGCGTTCAGGTATTCGCCGGGCTTGAAGCGCAGCGTGATGATGGCATGCTTGAGCTGCTCATAGGCTTCGACGTTCAGCACCGGTTTCGCCGCAGCTCCGCGACGCCGCGGCGCCACGCCCGGATCGAGCACCGTCCGGCCACGCGCCGATACGGCAGATGCACTGCCGCGCGCCGATCTTTCCTTGACTGCAGGTTTCGACAACTCGCCATCCCCACGGCATCGCCCAGGCAGCGAAATATATCACTGCCACTTTCAACGCCGATGCCGGCATCCCTTTGAAGGAGCAGCTACCGATGGACCGGACTGATTTCGAACGGGCAAGCGGCGCACGCGTGCGCGAACTATGCCGCAGCGGTCAATGGACCGAACGCACCTTCGGCATGGCGCTGGGCTACTACCAGGCCAACCTGGCGATCGTGCCCGCCGCCTATGCGTTCGAGTTCATGCTGTTCTGCCAGCGCAATCCCAAGCCGTGCCCGATCCTCGACATCATGGACCCGGGCGACCCGGTGCCGCGGCGAGCGGCGCCGACCGGCGACGTACGCACCGACGCGCCGCGCTATTGCGTCTATCGGGATGGCAAGCTCGTCGAGGAGCCAAGCTCGATCACGCACCTATGGCGCGATGATCACGTCGCGTTCCTGCTGGGTTGCAGTTTCTCGTTCGACGCGACCTTGTCGGATGCCGGCATCGATCTGCCGCACATGGGCGGCAACAAAGGCCGCCTCAGCGCCTTCATTTCGAACATCGCCTGCCAGCCGGCCGGCCGCTTCAACGGGCCCATGGTCGTCAACATGCGGCCGATTCCCCGGCGCTTGCTGGTGAAGGTGATCGCGATCAGCGAACGCTATCCGCTGGCGCATGGCGGGCCGGTGCATATCGGCGATCCGTCGCAGATCGGCGTGGATCTGCGCAAGCCCGACTGGGGGATCTATACACCACTGGCGCCCGACGTGGAGCCGGTGTTCTGGGCCTGCGGCGTGACACCGCAGGTGGTGGCAATGCAAAGCCGCATTCCGGAGATGATCACCCACTCGGCGGCGCACATGTTCGTGACCGATCTGCGCGTGGCTGATCCGTCGCCGTTGACGCCGCTCGGCTGAAAAGCGCGGCTGCTCAGCCGAAGCGTACGGCATAGATCGGCGGCAGGTGCGGGAACACGGCCTGCCAATCATTGCCGCCGTCGCTGCTGGCCCATAGACCGCCGGTGGTGCTGCCCATCAGCAGATGCTCGCCGTCGTCGGCCACGTCCAAGCCGTGTCGATAGACGAGGTCGTAGCAATATCGCTGCGGCAGCCCGCTGCGCGCACTGCTGAACGTGCGGCCGCCATCGTCGCTGCGGTTGACCACCAGCGCGCCATCGACCGGAATGCGACGCACGTCGGCCTGCGCCGGCACGAACCAGGCGCGCTGCGCATCGCGCGGGTGCACAGCCACGGCAAAGCCGAAGCTGGCCAGCGGTGCATTACCGATTTCCTGCCACGACGCCGCATTGTCGGTGGAACGCCAGATGCCGTTGTGATGCTGGCACCACAGCACGTCGGGCTGCGCGGCACAACGCACGATGCGGTGCGGATCCTGGATGTTGGGATCACCCTCGCCTTCGGGCGGCATGTAGGCGGCGCGCATGCCGGCGGCTTGCAGCGACCAGCTTGCGCCGTCGTCGCGCGTGACCCAGACGCCGCCGCAGCTGATACCCAGCAGCAGCTCGCCGGAACGCTGCGGATGCGGACAGATCGAATGAATGCCCGGCGCGTCGTAGCCGCCGCCGAACCAGGCGGCGCGCTCGGGCCGCGACCACAATGCATCGACCAGCGACCACGACCGGCCGAAATCGTTCGAGCGGAACAATCCGCCCGGCAGCGTACCGGCCCAGACCGTGCCAAGGGCGGCTTCCAGGGACCAGATCTGCATCAGGTTCCACGGCACGCCTTCGGCGCCCTCGGGCTGCGGCGGAAAAGCCGGCGTGGCCACTTCCTGCCAACTGGCGCCCGCATCGCCCGACGCATGCAGCTTGACGCCGAAATGGCCGAGATTGAGCGCTGCCAGCATGCGGTCATCGGCCTGCGGCGGCAGCAGCATAGTGACCGGATCGCCGAGGAAACTGACGCGCTCGATTGCCCACTCGCGGCCGCGGCGCCGCAGCTCGAACAAGCCCTTGCGAGTGGCAACCCAGGCGCGATCATTGCTCATCGTCATCCTCCGGAAAGCGCCTGCAGCACGTAGACCTTGCTGTCGGGCCGCAGCGCATCGGCCAGCGCTTCGCGATCCTTGCTGCGCCGGCCGTCGACGAACACCACCACATGCTTGCGCAGATGCCCCTGATCATCGAGTACGTAACCGCGCAGCCGTGGGTTGGCAGCAAAAGCGTCTTCCAGCGCGGCACGCAGCGTGACTGCCCCGCTCGTCACCTCGGGCGTGTCGAGAAAGCGGTTCAGGTGCGGCGTGAAGACGACTCGGGGCATCGCCATATGATGCCGCGAAACGGAAGGGGCGACGACATTCCGGCACCGGGCGTGCGGGATGCGGCCGCGCCAGCGCCGTCTATAGAACCGCTCCCAGCGCCCGGCGCAGCTCTTCCTCGTCGCGCCCGGAACGCGCGAGGTAGTCGCGCAACTGGTCCTCGCCGATCTTGCCGACGTTGAAGTATTCGGCCCGCGGATGCGACAGATAAAAGCCGCTGACGCTGGAGGCCGGCAGCATCGCCAGACTCTCGGTCACGCTCATGCCGATCTCATCGGCCTGCAGCACCTCGAACATCGCGCGCTTCACCGTGTGCTCGGGGCAGGCCGGATAGCCGGGCGCCGGGCGGATGCCGCGATATTTCTCGCCGATCAGCTCATCGTTGCTCAGCGTTTCGTCGGCTGCGTAGCCCCACAGATCTCTGCGCACGCGTGCGTGCAGGCATTCGGCGAAAGCTTCGGCGAGCCGGTCGGCAATCGCCTTCAGCATGATCGATGAATAATCGTCGAGCAGTTTCGCGAACTCGGCTTCTTTCTTCTCGATGCCCAGTCCGGCAGTGACGGCGAACAGGCCGATGTAGTCGGCGATGCCCGAAGGCTTGCCGTCGATCAGCTTGGGCGCGATGTAGTCGGCCAGGCACTTGTTGTCGACGCCCTCGCGCTTGGCCGTCTGCTGGCGCAGATTGCGCCAGGTAAACGCCACCTGCGTGCGGCTGTCGTCGGTATAGATCTCGATGTCGTCATCGTTGACGCTGTTGGCCGGCAGGAAGGCGACCACACCGCTGGCGCCCAGCCAGCGGCCGTCGATGACGCGCTTGAGCATCGATTTGCCGTCGGAGAACACGCGGCGCGCCGACTCGCCGATCACTTCATCGTTGAGCAAGGCTGGATACTTGCCGTGCAGATCCCAGGTCTGGAAGAACGGGCCCCAATCGATGTAGCCGGCGATCTCGGCCAGGTCGAAGTTGCGGAACGTGCGCCGGCCGATGAACTTGGGCTTGGGCGGCACATAGGGGCCGGTGCCGGCGTCGCCGCCACCTAGCCAGTCGATCCGCGGCCGATTGGCGCGCGCCTGCGCCAGCGCAACCAGCTCGGGCCCCTTCTTGCCCGCATGCTGCTGGCGGATGCGCTCGTAGTCGGACAGCAGCGACGTGACGAACTCGCTCTTGCCTTCGGGCGACAGCAGGCTCTGCGCCACCGGCACCGAGCGCGAGGCATCGGCCACGTAGACCACCGGCCCCGAATAGTTCGGTGCGATCTTCACCGCGGTGTGCACGCGCGACGTGGTGGCGCCGCCGATCAGCAGCGGGATCTTCTTGATGCGGAAATACTCGTCGCGCTCCATCTCCTTGGCGACGTAGGCCATCTCTTCGAGTGAGGGCGTGATCAGCCCCGACAGGCCGATGATGTCGGCGCCTTCGACCTTGGCCTTGGCCAGGATCTCGGAGCACGGCACCATCACGCCCATGTTGACCACGTCGAAGTTGTTGCACTGGAGCACGACCGAGACGATGTTCTTGCCGATGTCGTGCACGTCGCCCTTCACGGTGGCAACGACGATCTTGCCCTTGGACGATACGTCGGCGCCGGCGGCCGCCATCTGACGCTTTTCTTCCTCGATGAACGGCACCAGGTGCGCCACCGCCTGTTTCATCACGCGCGCCGACTTCACCACCTGCGGCAGGAACATCTTGCCGGCACCGAACAGGTCGCCGACGATGTTCATGCCGTCCATCAGCGGCCCTTCGATCACCTCGATCGGGCGGCCGCCGCGCGCGGCGATGCTGGCGCGCACCTCTTCGGTGTCTTCGACGACGAACGTGGTGATGCCGTGGATCAATGCATGCGCCAGCCGCTTTTCCACCGGCTCGGCGCGCCACTCCAGGTTCTCTTCCTTCTTGGCGCCGCCGGCCTTCAACGTGGCGGCGAACTCGATCATGCGTTCGGTGGCGCTCTTGGCTGCCTCGGCATCGAGCGCGGCTTGCGCAGCGGCGATCGCCTGCGCGTCGCCGGCGGCCTGCGCGGCGGCCAGCCGAGCGTGTTCGGCAGTGAGCGCGGGCACCCGATCGAGCACGATGTCTTCGACGCGCTCGCGCAACTCGGGCTCGAGCTCATCATAGACGCCAACCATGCCGGCGTTGACGATGCCCATCGTCAGCCCGGCGCGGATCGCGTGATACAGGAACACGGTGTGGATCGCCTCGCGCGCCGGATCATTGCCGCGGAAGCTGAACGACACGTTCGACACGCCGCCCGACACCTTGGCATGCGGCAGGTTCTGCCGGATCCATTGCGTGGCCTCGATGAAATCGACCGCGTAGTGGTTGTGCTCTTCGATGCCGGTGGCGATGGCGAAGATGTTCGGATCGAACACGATGTCTTCGGGCGGAAAACCGACGCGATCGACCAGCAGCCGGTAGGCGCGTTCGCAGATCTCGGTCTTGCGCGCGAAGGTATCGGCCTGGCCCTGCTCGTCGAAGGCCATCACGATGACCGCCGCGCCGTAACGCCGGCACAGCGCGGCCTGGCGCAGAAACTCGGCCTCGCCTTCCTTCATCGAGATCGAATTGACGATCGGTTTGCCCTGCACGCATTTCAGGCCGGCTTCGATCACGCTCCATTTGGAACTGTCGATCATGATCGGCACGCGCGCGATGTCGGGCTCGGAGGCGATCAGATTCAGGAAGCGCGCCATCGCGGCGACCGAGTCCAGCATCGCCTCGTCCACGTTGACGTCGATGACCTGCGCACCGTTTTCGACCTGCTGGCGCGCCACCGCCAGCGCATCGTCATATTTGCCGGCCAGGACCATCCGCGCAAACGCCTTCGAACCGGTGACGTTGGTGCGTTCGCCGACGTTGACGAACAGCGAGCGTTCGTCGATGGTGAACGGTTCCAGCCCCGACAGCCGCATCGCCACCGGCAGTGCGGACACGCGGCGTGGCGCCATGCCTTCGACGGCCCGCGCGATGGCGGCGATGTGATCCGGCGTCGTGCCGCAGCAGCCACCGGCGACGTTGACGAAACCGGCCTGCGCGAATTCTTTCAGCAGCGACGCGGTGATGTCGGGCGTTTCGTCGAAACCGGTATCGGACATCGGGTTGGGCAGGCCCGCGTTCGGATACACGCAGATGAAAGTGTCGGCCTTGTTGGCCAGTTCCTCGATGTAGGGGCGCATCAGCGCCGCGCCCAGCGCACAGTTCAAGCCGATGGTGAGCGGCCGCGCATGGCGCAGCGAGTTCCAGAACGCTTCGACCGTCTGCCCCGACAGAATGCGGCCCGACGCGTCGGTGACGGTGCCCGAGATCATGATCGGCAGCCGCGGCAGCCCGGCGGCCTCGCGCTCGACCATGATCTCGTCGATCGCGAACAACGCCGCCTTGGCGTTGAGCGTATCGAAGATGGTTTCCACCAGCAGCAGGTCGCAGCCGCCGTCGATCAGCGCGCGCACCTGCTCGTCGTAGGCGATGCGCAGCTCGTCGAAGGTGACGTTGCGCGCGCCGGGATCATTCACGTCGGGCGAGATCGACGCGGTCTTCGGCTGCGGGCCGACGGCACCGGCGGCGAAGCGCGGCCGCTCCGGCGTGCTGTATTTGTCGCAGGCGGCGCGCGCCAGCCGCGCCGAGGCCAGGTTCATCTCGCGCGCCAGTTCGGCCATCCGGTAGTCGGATTGCGCAATGGCGGTGGCACCGAACGTGTTCGTCTCGATGATGTCCGCGCCGGCGGCCAGGTACTGCTCGTGGATCTCGCCGATGACATGCGGCTGCGTCAGCGACAGCAGCTCGTTGTTGCCCTTTACGTCGTGCGCGAAGTCGGCAAAACGTTCACCACGGTACTGCTCTTCGCTGAGCTTGTAGCGCTGGATCATCGTGCCCATCGCACCGTCGAGGATCAGGATGCGCGTTTCGAGCTGTTGGCGCAGGCGGGCTTCGGTGGGGTTCATGCGGGATTCGTGGGCAGGTGATTCAAGGTGCACTGCAGGCAGCGAATTCGATCGCTGGCCGGCCCCGTGGGGCGATCAGTGCGGGGCGAGATCGAGGTGCATTGTATCGCCGGCGCATACGCCGGCAGCCGATGCCCGGACAGCCGCGGGCGAATTACCGTCGAGTGGGTCAAGGGCATCCCATGTATACATTTAGATTGACTTTCTTCCACAAAAAGATTACTTATAGGTAATCAATTTGTCACGATACGTCAACCCATAGGTAATCATGAGCGTCCGAGAAACAGCGCGTCTGCAATCCCGGAAGAAGGTGAACGCCAATGTGGACGCCCTGGGAGCCCGGCCGCCAGCCGGTTGGATCACCACGGTCCGGCAGGCCCTAGGAATTTCAGGAGCGCAATTGGCACGCCGATTGGGCGTCACGCGGGCAGCGGTTTATCGCAGCGAGCAAGCCGAGCGCGATGGTTCGATCACCCTGAACCGCCTGCAGGAAATCGCCGGCAAGATGGGTTGCCGCGTCGTCTATGCACTGGTACCGGAAACCGGCCGTATCGAAACGGTGCTCCAGGCCCAGGCCCGGTACAAGGCCGAACAGCTATTGCAGCGCGCGAACACGCACATGAGCTTGGAAGCCCAGGCCCTGTCGAGCAAAGAGCTGGCCACGCAGCGCGAATTGCTGGTGCAGGAACTGCTCCGCGATCTGCCGACCGACCTATGGGATACGCCGTGACGAGCGACTTCGCCGAATCGGAAGGCGCAACCCCCATCGATGCCGATGAGCGGCAAGGATTGCGATTGCAGCATGTGACGACACGCGCTGAACTGAACGAACTCGAGCAGGCCAACATCCAGACGGGGCTTCGCTGGTTCAGCCGGACCCGCCGGGTCGATGTACTCACTGAATCGTTCATCAGGAACTATCACCGCAAGCTCTTCGGGGAGGTCTGGAGCTGGGCGGGTGAGTTCCGGCGCACGGAAAAGAACATCGGGGTGGATCCGCTGCAAATCGGCATTCGTTTGCGAATCCTGCTCGACGACGTTCGTTTCTGGCGCGCGCACGACACGTATTCCCCGCTGGAGACGGCCGCCCGCTTTCACCATCGGTTGGTCGCCATTCATCTGTTTGCCAACGGCAATGGACGACATGCACGTCTGATGGCCGACGCACTGCTCGAACGTCTCTACGAGCATCGCCCCATCGCATGGGACGGTGGCCAGAACCTGATCGCGGATGGCGAACGGCGTCGGCGATACATTGCCGCACTGCGTGCAGCCGACGATCGCGACTACCGCCCTTTGCTGATCTTCGCAGGGGCCGCTGAGCCGTGATCCCTCATGACATGCATCGCCATGACCGCCCGGGTGGGCAAGCGCTGCCCCGCTCCGCGATCAGCAGATCGTGCGTTTCCAGGTCAGCGCCATCCTGATTCCTGGCCGGGCCGATTCGCGGATCGGCTAGACTTCACCCATCGACCGAGTGACAACTAGGGTTCCGGTCAGCCGTCGATCGACGGCTGTCGTCTGGTCCGAGCGTTGTAGAGACTATGGCGTTGCCGTAGCTGCACCCGAGGGAGAAAAGCCCAGAGGAGGAGACGTCGAGTCTTCGTCACGGCTTTTCGACTCGGGGTGCCTATGTCCTTCCTGTCTCTTGCGCTGGTCGTCCTGGCCGCGTTCATCCACGCCACCTGGAATCTGCTGGCCAAGCGTGCCGCGTCAGCCGGCCCGGCCTTCGTCTTTTTCTATACCGTAGCGGCCTGCGTCTTCTATCTGCCCTGGGTCGCTTACCTGCTTGCGAGCGGAGCGTTCGACTGGAGCCTGCCGGCCGCGATCTGCATCGTCCTGGGCGGCGCCCTGCACCTCGCCTACAGCCTGTGCCTGCAACGCGGCTACCAGGTCGCTGATCTTTCCGTCGTCTATCCGATTGCCCGCGGCAGCGGCCCCATGCTGTCGACAGTGGGCGCGTTCCTCCTGCTCGGGGAACAACCCACCGCAGCGGGCCTGTCGGGCCTCGTTGCGATCGTGGCAGGCATCGTCCTGATCTCCACGCAAGGCAACTTCACGAAATTCCGGCAACCGGAATCACAGCGAGGCGTGCGCTGGGGAACCGCCACCGGTTCCATGATCGCCGGCTACACGGTCGTCGACGGCTACGGCGTGAAGACGCTGGGCATCCATCCCGTGGTGCTGGACTGGTGTGCGAACGTCGTCCGCCTCGCCATGCTGCTGCCCTGGGTGCTGGCGCATCGCCGGCAATCCGTCGAACTCATGAAGAACCACTGGCTGCTCGCCATCGCGGTCGGCGCGCTGTCGCCGCTTTCGTACATTCTCGTTCTCTGGGCGCTGCAACTGGGCACGCCTCTGAGCGTGGTGGCGCCGGTACGCGAGATGTCCATGATGGTCGGTGCGCTGTTTGGCATTCTGATCCTGCGCGAACGCGCCGGGCCCTGGCGGATCATCGGCTGCCTGATCCTGGTCATCGGCGTCGCGCTGCTGGCCGGCTCATAGCATCCGGCAGGCGGGACGCACGGCCGGCTCCCACGATCATGCTGCCCGGGCGTCCTGCAAGGCCCGCCACACTTTCTCATCGGTCAACGGCATCTGCACCTTCTCTGCCTCGCGCCCCAGCCCGGCGTGATCGAGCGCATCGATCACCGCATTGACCACCGCCGGCGTCGCGCCGATCGTGCCCAGCTCGCCCACGCCCTTCACGCCCAGCGGGTTCACGGTGCACGGAATCGACGTATCGAAGCTGGTCTTGAAATCGACGTCGAAGTCGGCGCGCGGCATCGCGTAGTCAAGGAAGCTGCCGGTCAGCAGCTGGCCGCTGTCGGCTTCATAAACCACCTGCTCGCACAGCGCCTGGCCGATGCCCTGCACGGCGCCGCCGTCGATCTGGCCGGTGGCGATCAACGGGTTCACGACGCGGCCGATGTCGTTGACCGAGGCATACGACACCAGCTCGACGTGACCGGTGCCGGGATCGATCTCGACTTCACAGACGTGACAGCCGTTGGGCCAGGTCGGCCCGCCGACCGAGCTGGTGGAATCCAGCGCGATGCGCGCCTGCGGCTGTCGCCCGGCCAGTTCGAACAGATCGATGCCAACGTCGGTGCCGACCACGTTGAAGCGCCCGGCGCGGTATTCGATGTCGCCGGTGGCGACTTCAAGCGTATCGGCCGCCAGCGTCTTGCCATGCTCGATCGTGCGCTGCGATGCGACGCTGACCGCCGAGCCGCCGGTGAACAGCGAACGCGACCCGGCGCTGCCGAAGCCGCGGCCGCGATCGGTATCGCCTTGCATGATGCGGATGCGTTCGATCGGCACGCCGAAGATGTCGACGGCAAGCTGCGCATAGCTGGTGGCGATGCCCTGGCCCATCGCCTGCGTGGCCGAGAACAGCTCGATGTAGCCGTCGGCGGTGACGTTGACGCTGACGCGCTCTTCGAAGGCGTTGCCGCCGGTCCATTCCAGGAAAGTAGCGATGCCGCGGCCGCGCAGCTTGCCATGCCGGTGCGATTGCTCGCGGCGCGCGGCAAAGCCGTTCCAGTCGGCCAGCGCCAATCCTTGATCGAGGATCTGCTCGAAACGGCCGCAGTCATACGTCTGCTTCATCGCATTCGTGTACGGCATCTGCTCGGGGCGGATCATGTTGCGCCGGCGCAGCTCGGCGGGGTCGAGCTTCATCTCGCGCGCGGCCGCATCGAACAGACGCTCGATGATGTAGATCGCCTCGGGCCGACCGGCGCCGCGATACGCGCCGGTGGGCGCGGTGTGCGTGAGCACGGCCGTCAGATGCAGGTCGATGGTGCCGATGTCGTAGATGCTGGTCGTCACCCACGGCCCGATCAGCAACTGGATCGCCACGCCGGTGGCGGTGGCATAGGCGCCGACGTTGGCCAGCGTGCGCACGCGCAGCGCAAGCACCTTGCCTTGCGCGTCGAGCGCCAACTCGGCGCGGCTGACGATGCCGCGGCCGTGCACCGCGGCCTGGAAATCCTCGCTGCGCTCGGCCTGCCAGCGCACGGGGCGCTTCAATTGCCGCGCGGCAAAGGCCAGCACCAGATCTTCGGGATAGATGCCGGTCTTCATGCCGAAGCCGCCGCCGACGTCGCCGACCACCACCCGCACGTTGTCTTTGGTGAAGCCGGGGATCAGATCGCTGATCGAGTTCAGGATGCTGGTTGGCATCTGGTTGCTCAGCCGCACCGTCAGCCGCCCGCTGGCCTCTTCCCAGGTGGCCAGCACGCTGCGCGGCTCCAACGCGCTGGGCGCCAGCCGCTGGTTGACCAGGTCGAGCGCCACCGCGTGCGCGGCACCGGCGAACGCACGTTCGACGGCAGCAGCATCGCCGTGGCGCATCTCGGCGGCGACGTTGTCGGGCGCCTCGGCACAGACGACGACGGCGCCGGGCGCGGTGGCGGCGATCACATCGCTGACCGACGGCAGGTCTTCGTATTCGACGAACACGGCTTCGGCCGCATCGCGCGCCGCTTCGCGGCTGGTCGCTACCACCGCGACCACGGGCTCGCCGACGTAGCGCACGAACTCGTGCGCCAGCGCGCGGCGCGGCGGCGACACGGTGCTGCGGCCGTCGGGCCGCTTGAAGTTGACCGCCGTGGGGATCGGCTTGATGCCGGCCTGCACCAGCTCAGCGCCGGTCAACACCGCGATGACGCCGGGCATGGCGGCGGCTTCGCCGCTGTCGATCGACACGATGCGCGCATGCGCATGCGGCGAGCGCTGGAACGCGACGTAGCCGGCATCGGCCGCCGGCACGTCGTCGGTGAACTGGCCGCGGCCGGATAGCAGCGCTGCGTCTTCGATACGCTGCACGGCCTGGCCGCTGCCGAAGCGACCGGCTTCGAGCATGGAATTCATGGGGCAGAACTCGCTGGAATGGGAAAAGGGCAGTTGACCGCGAAGACGGCCATCAACTAAATTAATAGCACGTTCGGATGGAACTAGTGGACGGCTACTAGAGCCTGCCCACGCCAAAGTCCCCGCGCCAAGGCGAATGAATCACAATCCCGTCATCGCGGAGACATCGGTGATCAGCTCGTCAGCGAGCCGCCGCAACTCTTCGATCGTGGCTTCTTCAAGCTCGATATATCCTTCGTACTCAGCCAGATTGCGCTTCCGATGCGCTGCATCGAGCACACGCCAGCGAAGCGCCGGCCAACCAAGCGTATGGGCCAGGCACAAAAACACCGTGAAACGATTTTCGCTTCTGTAGCCGTGCCAACGAAGGGCGGCCAACGCTGCAATATGCGCGGCGTTGTAGGCGCTGGTGAAGCGCCCCTCCATCGACAGATTGCTCAACTGCGCATCGGCCAAGCGAGTGCGAGCCATGCCGAGCATGCGGACGATCTCCGCATCGTTGCGCGGCTCGGCCTTGATCTGCCCGATGCGAGCAAGATTAGCGAGTGCTTGAGAGTCCATCGACACCTCCGATCAACGGCAACGTGGGCTGCGCGAACACACGCTCGACGAAAGAATCCGGTTCAGTTCGTCGGCGATCGAACTCAGCGCGCGAATAACAGGTCGGATTGATCGTTCTGCCCAATTCGCTTTCCAGCGGCAACAGGTGTTCGAGCACTTCGGTCAGCGTCAGATCATCGCCGACCAGCATCACGTCGATGTCGCTGGCGGCCGTATCCGTCTGCCTGGCTACCGATCCGAACACCCAGGCCGCCTGCAAGCGCGGAGTCAATGGCAGAAGGGCCTCACGCAGCAGCGGCACGACACCGAGCGTTTTTCGCGTCAAGGTGACCATTTCGTGCCAGACGGGGCTGTTCGGATCGGCCCTAAAGCGCCGCAGATTGCCCACGCGCTCCGATGAGACGAGACCAGCGTCGGTCAGTTTGCGTAGCTCGCGCTGCAACGAGGCGCTACCGAGCCCGGTCAGCCGGCGCAGCTCGCTCAGGTGAAAGCTGCGCTCCGGCTGCCCGAACAACCAACGATAGAGCCTGGATTGGCTCTCGGAAAACAGGGCGCTGGCGATAGACATGCCAAAATTTAGCACAAACAAGCCAAATTCTAGACAAAACCTAGTGTAACGCTAAGAGACCTTCACGTACGCCGCAACCCGCAGCGTACGCACCGCAGAATCAATGTCCCGCCGCCCGCAAGCGCGCATTGACCGCCTCGATCTCCAGCCCCACCACCGCCTTGTACTGCCCGGCAATCGCCACCAGTTCATCGCGCGACACCACGTCGTGCACGTGCGCAAAGCCGTTGGGGGCGCGCTGTTCGGCGACTTGCATCACGTGATCGGGCCCCTGGCCGCGGTTGGCCATGACGATGCGTGCCGTTTTCGGCAGCCGGTCGGCTTCGTAGCGCGCCAGGGCATCGGGCACGCCGGGCGCCGCCACGCCGCTCAGCGCATCGGCCAGCGCACGCGCGTCGAGAATCGCCTGCGACGCGCCGTTCGATCCGATCGGATACATCGGATGCGCAGCATCGCCCAGCAGCGTGACGCGGCCGAAGCTCCAGCGCGGCAGCGGGTCGCGATCGACCATCGGAAACTCATAGACCGGCCCGCCGCGCTCGATCAGTTGCGGCACGTCGAGCCAGTCGAAATGCCAATCGGCGAACGCCTGCGCGAACACCGATTTCGGCACCTCGCGGTTCCAGTCGTCTTTCGGCGGCGTTTCGCCGGGGATGTTCAGCTCGGCGATCCAATTGATCAGCGAACGGCCTTCGTCGGCCAGACGCTTGGAAATGGGATAACACACCAGCTTCTGATCGGCGTGCCCGGCCATCACCATCGTGCGGCCGGTAAGGAAAGGCTCGCCGACCGTGGTGGAACGCCACAGGATATGGCCCGAATAGCGCGGCAGCCCCTCGTCGGGATAGAACTGGCGCCGCACCGCCGAATGGATGCCGTCGGCGGCCACGATCAGGTCGGCGCTTTCGGTCGACACGCTGCGGTCGCTGCGCCGGCGCAGCTCGACGCTGCCGGCATCCGGATCGACGGCCAGCGCTTCATAGCCGGTGGCCACCGCATCGATGCCGAGCCGTTCGATCACCGCCTGCAACAGCAGCATCTGCAGATGGCCGCGATGAATGGAGAACTGCGGCACCAGATAGCCGGCCGCGACGCCGCGCGGCTCGGTCCAGATGTGCTGGCCGAATTTATTGTAGTAGCCGACTTCGGCTGTGGCGATGCCGGTGGCCGCCAGCCGATCGAGCAAGCCCAGCAGCGACAGCTCGGCCACGGCGCTGGGCTGCACGTTGATGCCCACGCCCAGCGGCTGGATCTTCTGGACCGATTCGTAGATGCGCGGGCGCAGCCCGCGCGCGTGCAGCATCAGCGCCAGCGACAAGCCGCCAATGCCCGCTCCGATGATGATGATGTTCACGCTGACCGCCTGACCCGGCCGGGCTCAACCGGACCGGGCCGCGCCAGCCGGCGGCAGACCGGCCGGCAATGCCGTCACTTCGTGTGCTTCTTGATCAGCGCACGCGCGCCATCAAGCAGTTCCTGGCCCTTGAAGCCTTTGGCGTTCATTTCCCGGACCCACTCTTCGTCGAGCGCTACCGCGGTCTTCTTGAAGCCGGCGGCCGCCTCAGGCGTCACCGTGAAGATCGTGTTGCGCGGCGTCTCGGCCGTCTTGCGGCCTTTCGGGTCATTGCTCTGCTGCACCTTGCCGAGCCAGGCCGAGGTTTCGATGCCGGAGTTGGCGTCGATGACCTTCTTCAGATCGGCCGGCAGCGAATCGTATTTGGCCTTGTTCATGGCCGTCACGAAGGTGGTGGTGTACAGCGCGCCGCCTTTCGGGTCGAACTCGGCATGGAAGCGGGTCAGCTCATTGACGCGCACCGACGGCACCACTTCCCAGGGGATCACCGCGCCGTCGATCACGCCCTTGGACAGCGAGTCGGGGATCTGCGGCAGCGGCATGCCGACCGGCGTGGCGCCGAGCGAACCGAGCAGCTTGGTCACGAAGCGCGTCGGGCCGCGCAGCTTCAGGCCCTTGATGTCGTCGACCGTCTTGACCTGCTTGTCCTTGGTGTGGATGACGCCGGGGCCGTGCACGTTCAGGGCGATCAGGTGCACGTCCTTGTACTCATCCTTGGCCATCGTGTTGATGTATTCCCAGAAGGCACGCGAGGTGGCCTCGGCATTGCTCATCATGAACGGCAGCTCGAACACTTCGGTGCGCGGGAAGCGGCCCGGGGTGTTGGCGGGCAGCGTCCAGACGATGTCGACCACGCCGTCCTTGGCCTGGTCGTACAGGTCGCGCGGCGTGCCACCGAGCTGCATGGCCGGATAGCGTTCGAACTTGATGCGACCGTTGGATTCCTTCTCGACCTTGTCCATCCATGCGACGTGCATGTCGAGGAACACGGCGGATTGCGGCGCCATGAAGGTGTGGAACTTCAACACCACCGGCTGCTGTGCCATCGCCGGCGCGCCCAACGCCAGCGCTGCTCCGGCCGCCAGCAGTGATTTGAAGACGGAACGACGAATTGCCATGGGTATCTCCTGTTGTGATCGATGCGGGCCCGAGCCGCGCGCAAACCTTGATTGTAGTGATCCGGCCGACGTTTGCTTATCGGGGATTGTCACGAGACGATCCGCCGCCATCGCCCGGCTACCGCACGCGGCGGCCGGGCCGGTGTATCCGCAGATACATCCTTTTGGTGTCTACTTCTACAAACTCCACCCATGTGCAAGCGGTGGATCTCGTTCGGTCATGACGAAGCTGGATCTCAGGATGCAACCCTGGCGCGGGCCGGCCGGCGTCACATCGGTCTGGCTGGAGGAAGCGCTGGCCACGGAGCCGGACCCGGCGGTCAACCCCCTGCAGGGCAGCCTGCGGGCCGACGTGTGCATCGTGGGCGGAGGCTACACGGCCCTGTGGACCGCTTTGCGGCTGAAGGAGCAGGCTCCCGGATGCGATGTCGCCATCGTCGAGGCCGGCCTCTGCGGCAGCGGCGCGAGCGGGCGCAACAGCGGTGCCATGGGTCACTGGTGGGCACGGCTGCCCACGCTGGAGCGGCTGCTGGGGCGCCACGATGCGATCACGGTGCTTCAGGCGAGCGTGGACATCCTCGCGCAAGCGAGCCGCTTCATCCGCGAGCACGGCATCGAGTGCGATCTGCGCACCGAAGCGTCGGTCTGGAGCACCAGCTTCCGGGATCAGGCAGGCGCATGGCTGCCCATGCTGCGCGCCGCCGAGCGGCTGGGCGTGACGCCGCCGCATCGCCTGTTGTCGAAAGATGAATTGCGCGCCTGGTTCGGCAACGGGCCGTACTACGCCGGAATCGTGGAGGACCACGCGATCCGGCTCCAGCCGGCGGCGCTGGCACGGGGTCTGCGACGGCTTGCCGTACAGCGCGGCGTTCGCGTGTTCGAAGAATCGCCGGTGCAGCGGATCAGCGCCGACGCCGACGCCGTCACGGTGCGCACGGCGCAGGGCGACGTCCGCGCACGCGAGGTGATCCTCGCCGCCAATGCCTGGATGGCGCACCTGCCGCAGTTCAAGCCTTTCATTGCGGTGACCTCCAGCGAGATCGTCACCACCGCTCCGATACGCGCCCTGTTGGAGCAGCGCGGCCTCTGGGGGCGCCCGGGCGGCGTCAATTCGCGGCTGATGTTGAACTACGGCGGCACCACGCCGCAGGGCCGCGTCTACATGGGACGGGGCGGGGGCAGCATCGCGTGGGCCAACCGGATCGCGCCGCGCTTCGACCACAACGCACGCATGATCCGCGAAGTCGAGCGCGACTTCCGCTATCTCAACCCCGAGCTGGACGACGTGCCGCTGGTGCGGGGATGGGCCGGGCCGATCGACCGCTGCGCCACGGGCCTGCCGTGGTTCGGCAGACTGGCCGAAGATCCGCGCGTTCACTACGGCATCGGTTATTCAGGCCACGGCGTGGGCGCCACGGCGCTCGGCGGACAGATCCTCGCCTCGCAAGTGCTGGGCTTGCAGGACGAGTGGACGGCGCTGGGCGGCCTGCTGGCGCGAGCGCGCAGCGGCTGGTATCCGCCCGAGCCGATCCGCTTCGCCGCGGCGCACGCCATCCGCGCCGCCGTGGCCCGCAAGGACGAAGCCCTGCGCCGGGGCTCGGCACCTTCCCGGCTGGACAACCGCCTGGCCGCGCTCGCCCTGAGCAGCCTGCCGGATACGTGGCGCTCTCCCTTCGGAAGCGCTGATCATCTTCAACCCACACGGAAACCGAACTGACATGAACCCTTTGTTCCGAACCTTGATGACCTGCGTCGGGTTGCTCATCACCGCCCCGATGGTCGCGCAAGCGCAGTCCGCGCCGCCGGCCGCGGCATTTCCCACCCGCCCCATCACGCTGATCATTCCCTGGCAGGCCGGCGGCATTCCCGACACGCAGCTTCGCTTGCTGGCGCGCCTGGCAAGCAAGCACCTCGGCCAGCCGATCATCACGGAGAACAAACCCGGCGGCGTGGGCACGATGGCGCCGGCCACGGTGGCCGCCAACGGCAAGCCCGACGGCTATACGATCACGCAGTTCACCACCACCGTGCTGCGCATGCCGTATCTGATGAAGGTGACCTACGATCCGCTGAAGGATTTCACGTTCATCGGCGGACTCTCGGCGTTCCGCTTCGGCGTGGTCGTGCGGGCCGATTCGCCGTTCAAGACCTGGGCCGACTTCATCGCCTATGCCAAGGCCAACCCGGGCAAGCTCACCTATACGACGTTCGGCACCAATTCCGTACTGCACCTGACGATGGAGCGCATCGCCGCGGCAGCGGGAGTCAAGCTGCGCCACGTGCCGTCGCGCGGGAACTCCGAGAACAATGCCGCCGTGCTGGGGGGCCACGTCATGGCCTCGGCTGACGGCAGCTCATGGGCGCCGTTCGTCGACTCCGGGCAGTTCCGCCTGCTGGTGACCTGGGGCGAACAGCGCAGCAAGCGCTGGCCCGACGTGCCGACGCTCAAGGAAGTCGGCATCGACATCACCGAATCGACGCCGTTCGGCCTGGTCGGTCCGGCCGGCATGGATCCGAAGGTGGTCGCGACCCTTTACGACGCCTTCCGCAAGGCCATGCACGACCCCGAACACATCAAGCTGCTGGGCCTGTACGACATGGAACTGTTCGAACGCGGGCCCGACGAGTTCCGCAAATGGGCGACCGAAGAGAACGTCCGCATCAAGGAAGTCGTGGAGCGCTTCGCGGAGAAAGACAAGAAATGATGCAGGCATGGCTGGGTGCGGTCTTCTGGGCCGCATTGGGCTGCGGCATCGCCTGGCAGGCGTATCTGATCGGGCTGGGCTCGCTGGAAGAGCCCGGCACCGGCATGATGTCGTTCGGCCTGGGCGTCGCGATGGCCGCCATCGCCGTCGGCCGGCTGTTCGCCGCCCTGCGCGCTGCGCCGGCGGCGGGCGACGGCCTCGCCGGCCTGATCAGCGCCCGCGTGGCCGCCGTCTGCGTGCTGCTGGCGGCCTATTTCACAGCGTTCGAACACGTCGGCTTCGTGTTGTCGACCTTCGTGCTGCTGCTCGTCCTGTTCGCCGGCTTCGGTGACATCCGCAAGGGCCCGGCGCTGATCATGTCCGCCGCGCTCTCGGCGGCCCTGGCCGGAGGGCTCCTGGGCGAGGAGGACACGGCCGCCGTGTTCTACGACCTGGACGCGCTGGACGCGCGCTTCGCGCTGCTCAAGGAATCCTTCGCCCCGGGCGCGCTGCACGCCGTTGCCGTGAAGGCCGCGCCCCTGCCCGCGTCGGTGCGCGTGCTGCGCGACCAGCCCTACGGCCCGCACC
>JAFKGG010000022.1 GCA_017307915.1 Burkholderiales bacterium
GGCAAAGCCCACCACCAGGTGCCGGCCGTTCCAGCCGATCGAGCGGAACGCCGGCTCGGAATACGAGCCGCCCACCGGATCGTAGATGACGTCGGGGCCCTTGCCGTCGGTGAGCGCCTTGACCCGCTCGCGCAGGTCTTCACTAGCGTAGTTGATGGTGGCATCGGCGCCCTGCTCGCGGCACAGCGCCAGCTTGTCGTCGCTGGAGGCCGCGGCGATCACGCGTGCGCCCATCGACTTGCCGATCTCGATCGCCGCGATGCCGACGCCGCCGGCCGCGCCCAGCACCAGCATGGTTTCGCCGGCAGCCAACTGCGCGCGATCCTTCAGCGCGTGCAGGCTGGTGCCGTAGGCCAGCACATAGGCCGACGCGACCTCGAAGTCCATGCCATCGGGGATCGGCACCACGCGTTCGGCCGCCACCACCAGTTCCTGCGCGAAGCCGCCCCAGGTGGCACTGCCGATGACACGGTCACCGGGCTTGCATGTCGTGACGCCCTCGCCCACCGATTTGACCACGCCGGCCACTTCGCCGCCCGGCGAGAACGGCAGCTCGGGCTGGAACTGGTACTTCTTCTGGATGATCAACGTATCGGGAAAATTCACACCCGCCGCATGCACGTCGATCAACACCTGGCCGGGGCCCGGCACCGGCGACGGCACTTCCTCGACCACCAGCGATTCGGGCGGCCCCCACTCTTTGCACAGCACGGCTTTCATTGGTTTGTCTGCCTCGGGTCGGGTCGATTGCGGCGCGATGTTCAGAGTTGATCGAAGAATTCGACGACGCCGGTCTCGAGCGAGTATTCGGCGCCCACCACGCGCAGGCCGTTGTCGCGAATCAGTTGCTCGAGCACGTCGGAACCGTAGCGCAGATGGCTGACCGACACGCCGACGTTGGCACGCACCGCCAGCCGTACCAGACTGTCGTGATCATGGCGCAGCTCGGTCTTCAGCAGCCCTTCGACCGAGGGGCGCACGCGATCGACGATCGAGCGCAGATGGCGCGACTGATTTTCCACCGGCTGCTGCAACTGCTCGATGGTGGCCCGGATGGCGCCGCATTGCGAATGGCCGAGCACCACCACCAGCCGCGTGCCGAAGCGCGACGCGGCGAACTCGATGCTGCCGACCTGCGACGAGGCCACGATGTTGCCGGCCACGCGGATCACGAACAGATCGCCCAAGCCCTGATCGAAAACGATCTCGGCCGGCACGCGTGCATCGGAACAGCCGAGGATGATCGCGAACGGGTTCTGGTCGTTCGAGAGCTCGAAACGGGGCGACGGGCTCAACGGCGTCTCGCCGCTGCTCAGGCGGGCGACGAATCGCTGATTGCCTTCCTTCAGGCGTTCAAGGGCTTCTTCTGCGGTCATCATGGATCGATACGCACCGCGCATGCGGCACGCCGGATTGGTGGGATGATTGGGCCGACAGCGCGCCGCAAGCCGCGGCGCATGCCGAACGCAAAGAACGCGCGGATGCCGGGCGCCGGCCGCCGCTGATCAGGAACCATCCGCCGCGCCGACCGGCTGCGATTGTAATGCGAGCCGCACAGCCGGCGCCAGCGAGAGCGCCGCCGTCAGCCCCGGCGATTCGATGCCGAACAGATTGACCAGCCGCGGCACGCCATGCTCGGCCGGCCCCTGGATGACGAAATCGCCTTCGCTGCCCGGGCCGACCAGCTTGGGCCGCACGCCCGAATAGCTGGCCTGCAAGGCAGCGTCCGGCAGCGCCGGCCAATAGCGGCGGATCGCAGCGTAGAAGCGCTCGGCGCGTGCCGGATCGACGTCGTAGCGGATCGCCGCCGGATCGTCGATCGACAGCCATTCCACGTCGGGCCCGAAGCGCGCCTGCCCACCCAGATCGATGGTCAGATGGATGCCCAGACCGCCCGGCTCGGGCACCGGATAGATCAGCCGCGAGAACGGCGAACGCCCGCTCAAGCCGTAGTAATTGCCCTTCGCGAAGTAGGGTCTGGGCAGCCGCTCATGCGGGAACCCCTGCAGCGCGGCCGCGACCTTCGGCGCTGCCAGGCCGGCGGCATTGATCACGGTATCGGCCAGGATCTGCATCGGGCCGTCATCGCTGGCCACTTGCAGGGCGATGCCGTCGTGACGGCATTCGCCGGCCACCACGCGGCTTTTCAAGGCCAGCATCGCGCCATGCGCCTGCGCATCGCCGAGCAGGCTGTGCATCAGCGCGTGGCTGTCGACAATGCCGGTGGACGGCGACAGCAGCGCCGCAGCGCATTCGAGGTTCGGTTCCAGCGCAATGGCTTGGGCGCGCGTCACCGGTTGCAGATCGGTCACGCCGTTGGCGGCGGCCTTGGCACGGATCGCATCGAGCGCATCGCGCTGGTCGGCCGAGGTCGCGACGATCAGCTTGCCGCAGCGCGCATGCGGTACGCCGCGCTCGGCGCAATACGCATACAGCAGGTCGCGGCCCTGCACGCAATGGCGCGCCTTCGCCGAACCGGCCTCGTAGTAGATGCCGGCGTGGATGACCTCGCTGTTGCGTGCACTGGTCACCGATCCAATCAGATCTTCGGCCTCGATGATGACCACCTCGGCGCCGCTCATCGCGAGCTCGCGGGCCACCGCCAGGCCGACCACGCCGGCGCCAATCACGATGCAGTCGACTCTATCCATGTCAGGGCTCGAATCCGGATCCGTTCTTCAATGAGATGCAGGGCGAACGCCGACGGCGTGCCCAGCCGGATCTTACCTGGGCGGCACTGACGATCGGCCGCCGCGTCAAGTCCCCGGCGCCGAACGACGGCTACCGGCCGACGAAATCGTCGCGCCGCGAATGGACGCCGGAATTTTGCTGACGTGCGGCCCGCCCGCAGCGCCTTGACGGCCAACGTCGTTGTCAGCCTGCGGCCTATGCTGGATCAGCACTCCAACACCAAAAAGGGGACACGACGATGAGAGACCTCACTCGACAGCTTGTGCGCGCTTCGATCGTTCTGCTATGCGCCTGCTGCCTCACATTGCCGATCGTGGCCCGCGCGGCCAGTGCCGGCAGCGGCTCGGCCGCGGGGCTGTTCGTGGACCTGGAATTGCTGCCCTTGCTCGGCTCGCCGGTAACGGCCGCGCTCGGGCCCGTGCCGGTCGTCACCGGCACCGCACCGGCCGATTTCTCGCTGAGCCAGACCGAATTGAGCGCCAGCGTCGCCGCCGGCGCAGCCGCGACGATAAGCACCGGCGCGTTGCAGGCCCAGACGCAAAGCACGCTGGCATCGAATACGGTAGCCAGCCAGGCCAGCGTCGACGGCTTGTCGCTGAGCTTGAGCGGACTGCTCGGTTTGACCGCCGACACGGTCGCCTCGTCGGCCAACGCGAGCTGCACGGGCGCCACGCCAAGCTTTTCGGGCAGCACGACGATCGCCAATGCGGGCGTGAGCGGACTGCTGCTCGGCGCCGTCATCGACAGCGTGCCGGCAGCGAACACGCAGTTGCTGCCGCTGGTGCTGAATCCGCTCGGCATCTCGATCACGCTGAACGCGCAGACGCAGGTCGGCAACACCTTCACCGTCGATGCGATCCGGGTGAACCTGAGCGACACGCTGCTGTCGCTGATCGGCTTGCTGAGCGGCGAGATCTACGTGGCGCGCTCAGTGGTCTCGCTGGCCGACTGCACCACCCCTGCCAGTACCGACCTGGCGATCGCCAAGAGCGGCCCGGCCACGGTCAACGTCGGCACTCCGTTCGACTACGACATCACGCTGAGCAACGTCAGCGCTGATGCCACTTCAGGCACGATCACCGTCACCGACGTGGTGCCGGCCAGCCTGGCGATCGATAGCATCACGGCCGGGGCCAACTTCAACTGCAACCTCTCCGGCAATACGGTGAGCTGCACGCGCACCACGCCGATTCCCGGCAACACCAGCGACGTGCTGGCGATGACGATCCGTGTCGCGGCCACTACGACGGGCCAGGTGTCGAACACCGCCAGCGTCTCGGGCGGCGGCGATACCAACCCCGGCAACGATACGTCACCGCCGCGCATCACCCAGGTCGAGGCACTGCCGGTTGACGTGGTCGGTAACCCTGACAGCGGCAGTGTCGACAGCGGCACAGCCGGCCTGGCGGTCGCATCGGTAGTGGCCAACGACACGATCAACGGAGCGCCAGCCGTGCTCGGCTCCGGCGGCAATGCCTCGATCTCGCCATGGGGCGCCTGGCCATCGGCTTACCAGCTCGACGTGAACTCCGGCGAGGTCGGCTACGACGGTACGCCGCAGGCGCCCGGCGTGATCACGCTGCAATACCAGTTGTGCGATCAGGCGCCGACGCCGAACTGCGGTGCGCCGGTGTCGATCCAGATCATCGTGGCAGGGGGTGCCGGCACCCATACGATCCCCACGCTGTCGCAATGGGGACTGATGCTGCTGTCACTGATCCTGGCCTTGGGCAGCTGGATGGCGATGCGGCGGCGCGGAGTATGATTGGTTGCGGGCGCGGGCATGGCGCGCCCACCTTCATTGATGGCTTGCAGCAAGAACATGATACCC
>JAFKGG010000402.1 GCA_017307915.1 Burkholderiales bacterium
GGAAGGCAGCACGCTGCTGCTGAGTCCGCTCGACACGCCGGGGATCAGCGTGCGTCCGATCCGCACCATCGACGGCTGGCATCACGTCAATGAAGTGTTCTTCGACGACGTGCGCGTGCCGGTGGCCAACCGCATCGGCGAAGAAGGCAAGGGCTGGCAGTGCGCCAAGTACCTGCTCGAACGCGAGCGCCTGCCGGCGGCCAGCGTGGCGCGTCTGCATGCACTGTGGAAGCAGGTAGCGGCACGCGTCGAAACCGCGCTGGCCGAAACCGGTGCGGCGCGCGATCTGGGCAGCCTGCGCTACCAGCTGCTTCAATCCGAAGCCGAGATCACCGGCGCGCGTGCGACGCTGGCCAGCGCCACCGAAGACCTGATCGCGCAGCGCCCGCTCGGCGCCAAGCCGTCGGCGCTCAAGCAGCAGGTCAGCGAGATCGGCCAGCGGCTGGTGGCGATCGCGCTCGACGTGGTTGGCCCGCAGACGGCCGGCTGTTTCCTGCCTGACGCCGAAACGGTTGATCCCGATGCGGTGTGGGTACATAACTATTACTACTATCGGTCGAAGACGATCGCCGGCGGCACGAGTGAAGTGCAGCGCAACGTCATCGCCCGTGAGCTTTTCGGAGCTTGACGCATGGCCTTCATCCGCCAACCGATGAGTCCCGGCATGTTGTACGACGCGGCGATTCGCATTGCCGCCGATGCGCCGGCCGATGCCGACGACCGCGACGTCATCGCTGAAATGGGCTGGCCGCTGGTGCTGATCGCCGAAGCGGCCGGCGGCATGGGCGGCACGCTGGCCGATCTCACTGCCATCGTCGAAGGGCTGGCCGCGCACGGCAGTCAGTTGCCGGTCATCGAACGTTGCGCGATCGCGCCGCTGCTGTTGCAAGCGGCACCCGCCAATCCCTGGCTGGCTGGCCTTGCCGAAGGCACGATGAACGTTGCGCCGCTGATCGGCGGTGCGCGCGATCTGGCGGCTGAACGCATCGCTGCGCAGCAGGTGGACGGCGGCTATCGCCTCGATGGCACGATTCGTGGCGTGTGTGTCGCTTCGTCGCCGACGCA
Source organism: Burkholderiales bacterium (assembly GCA_017307915.1). Classification (GTDB taxonomy): domain Bacteria; phylum Pseudomonadota; class Gammaproteobacteria; order Burkholderiales; family Burkholderiaceae_E; genus Zeimonas. The sequence goes on from JAFKGG010000402.1 coordinate 1,066, forward strand.
CTGGCTGGTGCTGGCCCGCATTGCCAGCGAAGGTAGCGGCGCGGCGGTACGCTCGGCGATCTTCGTGCTCGACGCGGGGCAGTTGTCGGTACCGTGTGCAGCCTACGCATCGATGGATGGCCGGCGCACCGCGGACTTCCAGCTGTCCGGTCTCACCGTTGCCGCCGAGCGCTGCATCGCCACCGGTGATGCCGCGGACGCGGCCATCACGCAGGCCGGCCAGGCAGCGCTGGCAATGATCTGCGTCGACACCGTGGCGGCGCTGGGCACGATGGTCGAGCAGACGGTCACTTATCTGAACGACCGCGTGCAGTTCGGCGCGGCGCTGTCCAGCTTCCAGGCGCTGCGCCACCAGCTCGTCGACGTCTACATCCGCTATGAATCGGGCCGCGGCATGATCACCAGCTTTCTGGCCGACGCCGGGCGCGATGCAACCGGCGACGCGCGGCGCCTGAGCCTGATCAAGCTGGCACTCGGCGAAGGTGCCCGCTTCAGCGGCGAGACGGTCATCCAGTTGCATGGCGGCATGGGCATGACCGAGGAAACGCCGGCGGCACGCCTGGCGCAGCGCGTGCTGGCCAATGAGTTCCGCTTCGGCGACCGCTTCGCGCATAGCGCCACTCTGTCGCTGCGGCCCGAACCGGTGCCGGCCTGACGCCACCTTTCGATTCAACGAGCACTTCGAGCATGAGCAGCGTCGCACCCAAGCATCCGTTGGATGGTTTCTTCAATGCCCGTTCCGTTGCCGTGATCGGCGCCTCGGCCGACCCCGACAAGCTTGGGGGCCGGCCGATCCGCTTCTTCCGTGAAGCGGGCTACGCGGGCCAGATCTATCCGGTGAACAGCCGCTCCGCCGAGATCCAGGGATACAAGGCCTACGCCAGCGTCACCGACATTCCCGGTCCGGTCGATCAGGCGATGATCATCCTGCCGGCGCCGGCCTGCATGGCTGCGCTGCAGGATTGCGCCAAGAAGGGCATCAAGTTCGTGCAGGTGCTCAGCTCGGGCTTTGGCGAGATGGGTGCCGACGGGCTGCGTGCGCAGAACGAACTGGTGGCGTTTGCGCGCCAGCACGGCATCCGGTTGCTCGGGCCGAACTGCCTGGGCCTGGTCAGCGTGCGCGACCGCTTCTATGCGACCTTTTCCACCGCGCTCGAAGCGCTGGCGCCGTCGCCGGGCGGCATCGCCGTGGCGACCCAGAGCGGCGCGTTCGGCTCGTGCGCCTACGCGATGGCGATCCAGCGCGGCTTGGGCTTGAGCCGCATCGTGGCCACCGGCAATGAAGCCGACGTCGACGTGGCCGAGTGCATCGACTTCCTGGCCGATGATCCGCAGACGCACGTCATCTGCGCGGCGATCGAAGGCTGCAACAATGGCGAACGGCTGCGTACCGCACTGCTCAAAGCCGCGGCACGTGGCAAGCCGGTGGTGATCATGAAGGTGGGCACCACCGAGATCGGCATTCAGGCGGCGGCCACGCACACCGGTTCGCTGGCTGGCAACGACGCAGTGTTCGACACCGTGTTCGCCGAATGCGGCGCCTGGCGGGCCAGCTCGATCGAAGAAATGCTCGACGTGGCCGAATACTGCATGGTGGCGCCGGCACCGGCCAATCAGCGCGCGCTGATCGCCACCGTGTCGGGCGGGCTCGGCATTCTGATGGCCGACGCGGCCGAGCGCGTCCAGCTCGAACTGCCGCCGATTGCGCCCGCGGTGGCTTCGCAACTGCGAGAGATCCTGCCGTTTGCGCCGATCGGCAACCCCTATGACACCACCGCGCAGCTCAGCGCGGTGCCGGGTGGCCTGGGCAAAGTGGTCGAGGTACTGCTGCGCGAAACCGATTGCACCACCTTGCTGGTCTACATCGCGCAGCTTGCCTGCGCGGTGCAAAAATTCGAACCCTCGCGCGCCGAGCTGGTGCGCTTGCGCACGGCCTATCCTGATCGCGCCATCGTGCTGGTCGGGCCCAGCGACGCCGGCCTGCGGCAGCGCATGGCCGACGACGGCCTGATGATGTTCACCGACGCCACGCGTGCGATGGTGGCGGCCGGCGCGGTGGCTGCCATGCACGCGCGCCGGCGCGCCATTGCCGATGATGCTGCCGCGGGCAAGGCATCGGCAGCATCGGTTGGCGCCGCGCCATCGACGCCGGCGGCGGCTGCCTCGCGTGCACCGCGCGCGATCCGCCACGAAGCCGATGCCAAGGCCGCGCTGCAAGACTACGGCATCGCGGTGTTGCAGGAACGCGTCTGCAGCTCGGCGCAGCAAGCCGTGGCGGCGGCGCGTGAGGTCGGCTTGCCGGTGGCGGCCAAGATCCTGTCGCCAGACATCCCGCACAAGACCGAGATCGGCGGGGTGATCCTGAACCTGAAAGACGAAGCGGCGGTTGCCACGGCCTTCGACACGCTGATCGAGCGCGCCAAGGCCGCCGCGCCGCAGGCGCGCATCGAAGGCGTGCTGATCGCGCCGATGGCCGGCGAGGGCGTCGAGACGATCCTGGGCGTGCATATGGACCCGGTGTTCGGGCCGATGATCATGTTCGGCCTGGGCGGTGTCGCGGTCGAGTTGTACAAGGACGTCGCCTTCGCTTCGGCGCCGCTGTCGCCGCAGCGTGCGCAGGCGCTGGTGCAGCGCGTGCGCGCCTCCAAGCTACTACAGGGCTGGCGCGGCCAGGCGGCTTACGATGTGCCGGCGCTGATCGATGCCTTGGTGAAATTGTCGGCGTTCGCCGTCGACCACGCCGACACGCTGGCTGGTGTCGACATCAATCCGTTCCTGGTGCGCCGCCAGGGCGGCGTGTGCCTGGACGCGCTGGTGTCGTTCAAGTAGGAAGCCCCGGCGGGAAGAGACCCCGACAGGCGATCTCAGCCCGCCGAGGTTCGCGGCCGCATCTCAGGAAACGTGCAGCACCGCCTTGCCGGTGTATGCACGTTGCATCAACTGGTGAGCGATGCGGTCGACATCGCTCCAGTCCGCTTCGATTTCGATCAGCGGCGCCAGCCGCTGCGTCTCGACCAGGCGCGCCAGCAGGGCCAGCGACTCCGCCGCCGATTCACCGCCGCGGCGGATCTCGTCGAACATCATCAGTCCGTAGAGCGTGACGCCGGTGGTGCGGAAGAACTCGGCGCTGTTGAAGGTGCAACTGAGCGATTCCGATACGCCGAAGGTCACGCAGGTGCCGCCGGGCGCGAGCATCGACAGCGCCGCGCCGAGCGCGCTGCCGCCCACTGAATCCACGATCAGGTGATACGGCGCCGAAGCCTTGGCCGCATCGAGTGTGGGCGCGACGATCACGCCGCCGCTGCAATGCGCGGCAACGGCCGCCGCCAGTTCGGGGCGGCGCACGTGACCGTAGACCGTGGCTCCGGCCGCCTTGGCGAGCTGCATGGCGAAATGGCCCACGCCGCCGCTGGCGCCATCGACCAGCACCTTGTGGCCCAGCAGCAGCCCGCCCTTGCGCAAGGCCAGCAGCGCCGTCAGCCCGGCCACCGGCAGCGTGGCCGCCTGGGCGTCGCTGACGGCCGCGGGCAGCGCCGCCAGTTGCGCGGTGGGCACGTGCACGGTCTGCGCCCAGGCGCCGGTCGGCAGTACGCCCACGACGCGGCAGCCGACGGCCGGCCCGCTGCCGTCGGCGGCGGCGTGCTCGACGACGCCGGCAATGTCCCAGCCGGGCCGTGCGCCGGCGTCCGACAGCGTCAGCGCGCGCTTGACCTCGCCGCGGTTCAGCGACAGCGCCGTCACGCGCACGGTGGCTTCATGGGCGGCCGCCGGGTGCAGCTCGACCGTTTGCACGGCCAGGCGGCCGGCGGCCTCGACCACGATGGCGCGGGTGGTGTTGGACATGGAATGAGGACTCCGGTGAATGTAGTGGGAATGAATACGCGCTGGCGGGTGTGAATACGCTCTAGCCGCTATGCCGGACGCGCTTGCCGGGGCGCAGGCCGGCATGGGCTCGCGCGGCTTGCGCGTGTGCACCGGCGTGCGCCCGCGTGCCGGCGCGCGGCAGCCCATCGGCCAGAGATTCGCCGGACTCCAGCGTCTCGATGATCGGGCAATCCGGCCGATCATCGCCGCGGCAGCAGTGCACCAGGTGTTCGAGCGTGGCTTTCATGGCCTGCAACTCGGCCAGCTTGGCATCCAGTTCTTCGATGTGCGCCTGGGCCAGCGCCTTGACCTGGCGGCTTGGCCGCCGCCGGTTGTGCCACAGGCCGAGCAGGTCGCGGATCTCGTCGATCGAAAAGCCCAGGTCGCGCGAGCGGCGGATGAAGCGCAGCGTGCTCACTTCCTTGTCGGTGTACAGGCGATAGCCTGAATCGCTGCGCGCCGCCGCCGGAAACAGGCCGATGCTTTCATAGTGGCGGATCATCTTGGCCGATACGCCAGAGGCCTTGGCGGCTTCGCCGATGTTCATGCCGGACTCCGGGTTGACTTGCCAACAGTGGGAAGGTTCATAGTACTAGACATCCTCCTCACCCTGCTCTCAAAGGAGCATCGAATGATTGCCTTCGAAGTCAAAGACATGAGCTGCGGCCACTGCGTTCGCGCGATCACCGCCGCGGTGGCGGCGGTCGATCAGGGCGCCAAGGTCGACATCGACCTGGCACGGCATCTGGTCAGGGTCGAATCGAGCGCGGCCGATGCCGGATCGATTGGCGCGGCCATCACCGAAGCGGGCTACACGCCCGAGCCGGTGCAGATGGACGCCGTTGCCGCTTCCCAGGCGGGCGGTGGCCGGTCTTGCTGCGGCGGTTGCGGCTAAGCGCAGTTCTAGGCGGATCACACCGGATCATTCAACGCGCGCAACTTGCGGTATAGCGTTCGCAGGCTGATGCCGAGCGCGCGCGCCAGCGCCTGCCGGTTGCCGCGGTGTGCGGCCAGCGCAGCGCGCAGCGCGTCGCGTTCGGCCTCGCGCAGCGGGATGCCGGCAGCGGGACGCTGAGTCGCGGCTGTGGCGCGTCCGGGCGCAGACTGCCCGAGCGCAAGCGCTCGTTCGATGTCGTCGGCGTCGATGGTCGTCGCGCCGTCGCTCAGTAGCGTGGCACGTTCCAGCACGTTGCGCAGTTCGCGCACGTTGCCCGGAAAATCATGGCGGCGTAGCCGCTCGATGGCCGCCGGCGACAACGCATACCGGCGATCCGGCGCCATGCGTGCCAGCAGCGCATCGGCCAGCAAGGCGATGTCTTCGCGTCGTTCGCGCAGCGGCGGCAGCGCGATCGGAAAAGTGCCGAGCCGGTGCAGCAGGTCTTCGCGAAAGCGCCCGTCGGCCACCATCGCATGCAGGTCGCGGTGCGTGGCCGAGACCAGCCGCACGTCGGCGCGGCGCAGTTCGGTCTGGCCCACGCGCCGATAGACGCCGCTTTCGAGCAGCCGCAGCAGCTTCACCTGCAGCGTCAGCGGGATGTCGCCGACCTCGTCGAGAAACAGCGTGCCGCCGTCGGCCGCCTCGACCAGACCGGCCTTGGCTGCGTGCGCGCCGGTGAAAGCGCCCTTCTCGTGCCCGAACAGTTCACTCTCGAACAGCGATTCCGGCATGCTGGCGCAATCGACCACCACCAGCGGCTGTGCCGCGCGCGGGCTGGCGTCATGCACGGCCCGCGCGACCAGTTCCTTGCCGGTACCCGATTCGCCCAGCAGCAGCACGCTGGCGCGTGACGGGCCGACGCGCGCCACCAGTTCCAGCATCGCGCGAAACGCCGCCGAACGGCCGATCAAGCCGTCGCCGCCTGGTGCGCCATGCGCGTTGCGCAGCGGCTCCATCTTCTCGACGTAGTAGCGGCCGCTGCGCCCCTGCGCATCGCGCAGCGGCACCAGAGCGATGTCGACGTAGACCTCGCCCTGCGGTGTGTGATGCAGATGCAGCACGCGCTCGCGCTGACCGCTATCGCGCGCCCGGGCCAGCGGGCAGCTTTCGCCGGCCTGGTCGCAGGGTACCGGCGAATGATGCGAAACCGCGTGGCAGGTGCGGCCGATCACCGTTGCGCCGTCGCCGAACTGCCGTTCATAGGGTGCGTTGGCCGCCAGGATGCGGTAGTGCTCGTCCAGCACCACGTGCGGCTCGGGCAGGCTGTCGAGATACGACGCCAGCTCGGGAAGGCGCGCCGGCGACGCGGCCGACCGCGATGATGAAGATCGGGCAGTGCTCATGAAGTTCTCGTTGACGCGCTGCGCGGGCATTACGACGCTCGCAGCGCATCGAGGTGTCGTCGATGCCAGAACTGGCATCGAATGCCATGCCGTATCTGGCAGTGTACTCGCCTGCCGCGCTCAGAGGGAGGCGCCAAGTCCTTGTCCGGCAATGATTTTCCCGTGCCAGCCCGGGGGTGGCACGCATCTTGATCAGTAGGAGGCAAAGCAACGCATCAAGGATGCCCATCATGAGCGACCTCGCCCTGCAATCCGCCACGCCCGACCCCGAACGCCGCACCTGGCTGGCAGTGACCGGCGCCGCGGCCGGTGCCGCGGCGGTAACGGCCGTCATTCCCTTCGCCAGCTCGCTGGCGCCCAGCGAGCGCGCGCGTGCCATGGGTGCGCCCGTGGAGGTCGACATCGCCGACATCCCGCCGGGCGGCATGAAGACCGTCGAATGGCGCGGCAAACCGGTATGGATCGTGCGCCGCACGCCGCAGATGCTGGCCGCGCTGGAAGGGCACGATGCCGATCTGGCCGACCCGGGGTCTGTTAACGACACGATCCCCGACGCGCTGCGCACCCCCGCGCGCTCGATCCGGCCCGAGGTGTTCGTCGCCGTCGGCATCTGCACGCATCTGGGTTGTTCGCCGGTGGAAGTGCAGGCCGGCAGTGCGCATCCCGGCTTGTCGGCCGGCTGGCCCGGCGGTTTCTTCTGCCCCTGCCATGGCTCGACCTTCGACGGCTCGGGCCGGGTCTACCGGAACAAGCCGGCGCCGACCAATCTGGAAGTGCCGCCGCATCGTTATGCCGATGCGACGCGCATCATCATCGGTGAAGAAGACGTCGGCTGAGGAACGGCCGCGCAGCAACCGGCATTCGAATCGCGTCTAGCGCCCCGTCGCCGCCTTGCCGGGTGCCAGTGCGCCCAGGCGATGCGCGATGGTCGCCTGCGAAAGCTCGCCGACACGGATGCCGGCCAGATGGCCGTCGGCGTCGAAGAACAGCGTCGTCGGCAAGGCCGATTGATTGAACAGCCGGGCGACTTCGCGCTTCGGGTCGAACAGCACGTTGTGCAGGGCCAGCCTGTTGCCGTCGAGGAATTGCCTGACCTTGGCCGGGGATTCGCCCTGGTTCAGGAAAACGAAGTTCACGTCGGGATGGTCTTTTTGCGCTTGCTCCAGCGCGGGCATTTCGCGGCGGCAGGGCGGGCACCAGGTGGCCCATAGATTGATCACCGTGGGCTTGCCCTTGAACGCCGGCAGCGCCACCTGCCGGTCATCGATCGACGCAGCGGTGAACTCGGGCAGCGGTCTTGCGTCCGGCATCGACACGGTCAGCCACAGCATGCCGGCACCCCACACCACGCTGGCAAGGGCCAGTGCCGACAGCAGCGGTCTGCGCAACGCAGCCACGCGCCGCGTCAGCGTCATCGCATACAGCCATGCGCCGATCAGCCCGGCGGGAGCGTTCCATCCGCCGTCACGGATGTCGAGAATGGTCCATGGCGCGTTCAGGTAGACGGTGCTGAACTGATACACGAAGGCCAGCCGGGCCACCAGCAGGCCGACCAGCAGGATCTTGTAGACCGGACCCTCGGCGTCGAGCCCGCTCTTGCGCGCCATGCGCCCGGCAACCAGCAGCGCGATGATCACGGCGAGCGCAAGCAGCACCAGACTGAGCGGCAAGGCCAGCGGGCCGATCTGGATGGATTGATTCATGTTGCTTCGACCGAGCTATGACGGTCGTGGCGGCAGGCGGTTCATTACATCGATCGGCCGGCCATGCATGTCCGTTATGCCCCATGGCCGGCCGCGCCTTGTAGATCATCGCGCCGCCGCGCTACCTTGGGCGTCACGATTCAATGATGAGCCGATCGAACGCCCGCGGCGCAGCGGGCGCTCATCGGCGTCTTCTATCGCGACCGCAGGTTGAACGAGAACTTTCTGTCGGTGGTGACCTGAGGCTTGCCAAGCACCCGCTCAAAGGTGCGGATCGCTCGGGAACTTGCCGATGACCCATAAAAGCTTGGCTTGATTCGTGGCCGAGAAATTGTGGAATGCGTGGGGAATGGTGCTGTCGAAGATGAAGCTGTCGCCCACCTTGATCACCGTCTCCTGCTCACCCACCTTGAGCACGAGTTCCCCTTCGAGCATGAATCCCGCCTTCTCCGCGGGATAGGCGATTGGCTGCGCACCTGAACTGCCCCTCGGCGGAATGTGCAGAATCATCATTTGCAGGTTGGTCTGAGCGCCGGCCGTGAGCAACTCCTTGGTGCAGTAGCCCAACTCCAGCATGGGGTGATCTTCGCCGCGGCGTACGAAAAGAGGATCTACCGTGGCGCCGCCTGCCGGTGTTTCGAACAGGGCGCTGACCGGGACATCCAGCGCTTGCCGGATCTGCGTGAGCACACGCAGCGAAGGGTTGGCCTTGTCGCGCTCGATCTGCGAGAGCATCCCCACTGAAACCCCGGAAGCCTTCGCCAGGAAGGCAAGCGAAAGGCCCCGCTCGATGCGCAGGCGCCGCAGCGTCGGGCCGACATGCGTGGCCACGGACGGAAGCACCGCTGTCTGCTTGGCATTCCGCACGAGATCATGAGTCTGCAGCGCAGATGCTTCAGGTCTTTTCATAATAATGAAATTTTGCTTGTTTGGACTGAACGGCGTCGCATGCATCCGTGGCTATTGCTCATCCATTCCGAGGTCAGTAGCATAAATGTACTTCAGAAGCGGGGCGTATGCGCAAGCAGGGCTTGCGCCTGACGCCCGCTTTCTCGACGATTTTTGACATTGGTGTTGCTAAAATTTTCAATTTATTGAATGCTTCCGAAAAATCGCGCATCAACTTTCCAGTCTAGGATCGATTGGGCGCGGACGGCAACCAAGACAAGGCAGCACGATGACGTACAGAGTAGGCGTCGACATCGGTGGTTCCTTCACGGACTTCGCGGTGTTCGACGAGCGCACCAAGGCAATCAAGACCATGAAGGTTTTTTCTCGGCCGGACGCTCCAGGTGCGGAGGTGTTGGCGGGTGTCCAAGCCATCGGTGAGCGGTACGGTGTGCCTGCCAGCGAGATCACCTACTTCACCCACGGCACCACCGTCGGCCTGAACGCGGTGATCCAGCGCAAGGGTCTCAAGCTGGCGCTCCTGGTCACGGAGCATTTTCGCGACGTGCTCGAGCTGGGCCGGCTGAAAACGCCGGACATGTATGGCCTGTTGTCCAAGCGCCCCGAGCCGCTGATACCGCGGGAAATGGTATTCGGCATCCCTGGCCGGTTGAATGCCGACGGCAGCGAATTGCAGCCCGTGGACGAGAACGCCGTTGCCGCCATGCTCGGCCAAGCGCGTGCCAAGGGCGCCGAAGGCATCGTCATCTCTCTGCTGCATGCCTACGCCAACCCGGCCCACGAGCTTCAGGTAAAGGCGCTCATCGAACGGCTCGCACCGGGGCTGCCGGTGTCCTGCTCAAGCGAAACCTGGCCCATCATCCGCGAGTACGAGCGCACTGTCACGGCGGTGATCGGTGGCTATGTGCAGCCGCGGGTCGCCCACTACCTGAGCGCGTTGCAGAGCGCGCTGCGAGATGCGGGCGTGCCGGCACAGGCGCACCTGACCAAGTCCAACGGCGGCGTGATGACGGCCGAGCAGGGCAAGAGCGAGTGCGTACAGATGCTGTTGTCGGGCACCGCGTCCGGCGTCATCGGCGCCAGCTACGTGGCTGAAGTGAGCGGCTTGCCCCGGTGCATGAGCCTGGACATCGGCGGTACCAGCGCCGATGTGGCCATCATCGTCGACGGCAAGCCTCAATACGGAGTCGGTGAGCGCATCGGCGACTTCCAGATCTACATCCCGTCCGTGTCCGTCACTTCGATCGGCGAAGGGGGCGGCTCGATCGCCTGGGTGGATCCGCTGGGCGTGCTCAAGGTCGGGCCGGACAGCGCAGGCTCGTACCCCGGCCCGGCCTGCTTCGGTCGCGGCGGCGAGCTTGCCACCATCACCGATGCATTCGTGGCCTGCGGTTTGATCGGTCATGCCGAACTGGGCCACAAGGCGGTGAACGTCGACGTGGAGAAGGCACGCACCGCCGTGAGCAAGCTGGCTGTGCAGTTGAACCGCTCCATAGAGGAGACGGCCGAGAACATCATTCAGGTGGCGGTCTCGGGCATGTACACCGAAGTGAGCGCGCTGGTGTCCCGCTTCGGCGTTGACCCGCGGGAATTTTCCATGCTGGCTTTCGGCGGTGCGGGGCCGATGATGGGCTGCTTCCTGGCACGCGAGCTGCACATGGAGGAGACGCTGGTTCCACCCACCCCCGGCGTGCTCAGCGCCCTGGGTGGCCTGATAGCGGACCTGAAAAGCGACTTCATCAAGACGCTGTATCTGACGCTGGATGAAGCTGCGGTACGGCGCATGGCGGAAGAATTCACGCAACTGCGCGCTCGCGCCCTGCGCTGGCTGAAGGACGAGCAGCAGCACACCGGTGAGTACCGCATCACGCACACGGCGGAAATCCGCTATGCGGGTCAATCCTTCGAGATCGAGACGCCGTTGGATGGCGTCGCCGAAGGCACCGTGAGCATGGCCGCCGTAGCGGATGCGTTCCATGCGGAGCACGAACGCATCTACGGCCATGCCGACAGGAAGGCCGCCCTCCAGGTGATCAGCCTGCGCGTGGTGATCAGTGGCATCACCGTCAAGCCCGAGTTGGCGCGCCATGCACTGGCACCCGGCGTGGCTTGCCCCAGCGGGCACATCACCGGCCGCATCGATGGCGCCATGCGGGAGGTGGCTCTCTACAGACGTACCGAGCTGCGCCCCGGTCAGACCTTCAATGGGCCCGCCGTGGTCATGCAGGACGATTGCACCACGGTCGTACCCACCGGCTTCGCCGTCGAGGTCGACGAATACGCGAATCTTCGCATTCGCATGGATGCCGCGCGATGAACGACAAGAAGATCGATCAGGTCACGCTCCAAGTGCTGGCCAACCATTGCGCCGCCGCGGCGGAGAGCATGGGTTACACGCTGATGCGCACGGCCCATTCCACGTTCGTCAAAGAGACTGAAGACTTTTCCTGCCAGTTGCTCACGCCTGATGGGCTCACCTTCGCCTCGCCGCGCAGCATGGGGGCGACCTGGTACACGGGCCTGGATTACAGCAGCGTGATCGACCTGTTCGACGACTACCGCGAGGGCGACATCTACCTGACGAACGACCCGTACAGCGGTTATGTCGCCACGCACTCGCCCGACGTGCATATGTGGAAGCCGGTCTTCAGCCGCGGCGAATTGGTGTGCTTCATTGGTTCGCACATCCACAACACCGACATGGGTGGCGCCGTACCCGCCAGCATCTCGCGCACCCTGACCGAAGTGCACCAGGAAGGCCTGCGCATTCCGCCGACGCGGCTGTTGCGCGACGGCAAACTCAACGAGGACGTGCTGAGCATCATCCGCGCCAACGTGCGCGTGCCCGACCAGAACTGGGGTGACATGAATGCGCAGTTCGCCTGCATGAACGTGGGCGAGCGCAAGGTGCTGGAAATCATCGAGCGATTCGGCCATGACGCGTTCAAGAGCGGCATCTATCAGCTTCTGGACTACGCCGAGCAGCAGGCTCGCGAGCTGATCCGCAGCATTCCCGATGGCCGCTATGCCTTCGCAGATTATGCGGACGAGGATTCGGTCAACGGTTATCCGGCGCGCATCCAAGTCACGCTCGACGTGCGTGGCGACGAACTGGAGCTGGACTTCACCGGCAGCGATCCGCAGCTCGCCTCGTCGATGAACATCCCCACCGGTGGCAACCCGCGCCATGCGCTGCTCACGGTGGGCCTGATCTACGTGCTGTACAGCCTGGATTCGCGCATCCTGCTGAACTCGGGCACGGTGCGGCCCTCGCGCATGGTGCTGCCCGAGGGCACGGCCGTGAACGCGCAGCACCCGGCAGCCACCGGCCTGCGCAGCCTGCTGGTGTCGGTCGCGCAGGTGGCCATCATCGGCGCATTCACTCAGGCGCTGCCCGAGCGCCTGCCGGCCTCGCCTTCCAGCGGCCTCTCGATCCTGAACGTGCGCACGACCGGCCGCAACGGCCGCGCGGTGATGGCCTCCATCGGCCCCGTGGGCGGCGGCGCGGGGGGAAGCCCCAACGAGGATGGCGCCGAAGGTTGCGGCGCCAATATGGCGTTCCTGAAAAACACGCCGATCGAAGTCAACGAAGCCGACCTGCCGATCCGCATCCGCAAGTACGGCCTGGTTCCCGACTCCGGTGGTGCGGGACGATATCGCGGCGGCAGCGCGATGCTGATGGAGTTCGAGTTGTTCGCTCCGGGCAGCATGGTCACCGCGCGCAATCGTGACCGCTGCATCGTCACGGCCTGGGGGTTGCGCGGTGGACAGCCGGGCCAGGCTTCGCGCTTCCTGAAGAACCCGGGCGGTCCGGCAGAACACGATCTGGGCAACAACGACATCGTGATGTGCGATCCGGGTGACGTGATCCGGCTGGAAGGTCCGGGCGGCGGTGGCTACGGCCACCCGTTCGATCGGCCGGTTGATGCGGTGCTGCAGGACGTCCGATGCGGTTTCGTATCGGTGGCGGGCGCGCGCCGCGACTACGGCGTGGCCATCGACACCGATGGCTCGGTGGATGCGGAGCAGACCCGTGCGTTGCGCTCGGTGCGTTCGCTCGCGCCGCCTGCGCACTACACCCACGGCCCCGGTCGCATCCAGTTCGAGAGCGTGTGGACCGAGCAGCGCTATGCCGAACTCACGCGGATCCTGGCGCAGGTGCCGGTGAGCTGGCGCTATTTCGTCAAGCACAAGCTGTTCGCGGCACTGGCTGGTCAGAAGGCGGGTCCGGACGGTGGGGGCGCGGATGTCCTTGCCCGGTATCGGCAACTGGCGGCGTCATTTCCGGAACTATCTGAAGTTTCCGTTGAAGCTTGAATCCATTTTCCATGGCCATGGCGGCCTGATCTGTTCGACACCCAGAGGAGAGTCAGCATGAATCGCAGGAAAGCTTTTACCCGTGTCGCCCTCGCCGCGACCCTGGCCATGGGCGGCCACGCCATGGCGCAAGAGGCGAAGGAGGTTTTCACCATCGGCGGCGTGCTGCCGCTGAGCGGCCCGTATGCCTCGCTGGGCATCACGATGCGCAAGGGCGCCGAACTGGCCATAGAGGAAAAGCGCCAGGTGCTGGGCAAGCCGATCCGGGCCTTGTGGGAGGATACCGAGACCAAGCCGCAGATTTCCGTGCAGAAGGCCAACAAGCTGGTCGCGGCCGGCGCCAACATGCTTTTCGGTGACGGCGCGTCGATCCAGACGATGGCCATCATGCCTGTGGCTGCCCAGCGCAAGATACCGCTGATCGTTACCGCTTCGGCGTCTGACTCGATCACTGGCGCAAACCGCAATGCCTACACCTTCCGTACTTCTTCCCAGATCTATGCTGAAACGCAACTGGTGACCGAGTACGTCAAAAAACAGAAGATGAAAGGCATCTATGTGGTGGCCGTCGATCAGCAGCAGGGCCGCGCGGCCGCGGAGGCCATGAAGGTCAATATGGAGAAGATCGGCGTCAAGATCCTGGGGGTCGATTTCACGCCGCTGGGTGCCCCGGATTATTCCCTCGTGATCAACAAGGTGGCCCAATCCGGCGCCGATGGCGTGCTGCTGGTCACTGCCGGGGCAGACAGCAGCACTTTCCTGAAACAGGCCGGCCAGGTCAGTCTGGCGCGCAAGCTGAAGATATTCGGCGTGGGCTTCGACGATAACGACGCGGCGGCGGTGGGTAAGGACATTGTGGGCGTGCAATCCGTGGCGCGCTATCACTTCAGCTACGACACGCCCGCCAACCGCAAGTTCGTGGAGGCCTATCGCAAGAAGTTCAACGAGTATCCCGATGCGATGGCCGGCAATGCTTACGATGGCATGAAGTGGTTCCTGGAGGTGGTCGACAAGACCGGTACCTGGAGTTCTGAAGCCTGGGTCAAGGCGTTCGCAGGCAGTTCACCCAGCGCGTCGGTGTTCGGTCCGCGCCAGATGCGCGCTTGCGATAATCAAGCCGTCGGCGTCGGCCTGTGGACAGAAGGGGTGCAGAACGCGGCGCCGCTTCCGGCGTACTCGTTCAAGGTGACGGATACCTTCCCGCCGGCCGGCCTGTATCCCGCCTGCCCCTGACTTTCCATGGATCGCGCAGGCACATAGAAAAAACGGGTAGGCCACATGGCATTGGTGCTCAACGGACTCAGCATCAGCATGCTGTTGTTCCTGCTGGCGGCGGGACTGACGCTGGTGTTCGGATTGCTCGGCGTGGTGAACTTCGCGCACGGTTCGCTTTACATGCTGGGTGCCTACGTGGCCTACCAGTTGGTCCACTGGAGCGGCAACTTCTGGCTGGCGCTGCTGGTCGCGCCTCTGGTGGTCGGACTGGTCGGCGCGCTGATGGAGCGCTTCGCGCTGCGTCCGCTCTATGCGCGCGATCATTCTTACCAGTTGTTGCTGACCTTCGGCTTCATTCTGGTCATCGAGGAGTTCATCCGAATGGTCTGGGGGGTGGACTTCAGGACGGTCAACCCGCCGCCGCTACTGACCGGTACCACCGAAGTGGGTGGTTCGGTGGTGACCAACTACCGGCTATTCATCATCGCTTTCGGCGCGGCCGTGTCCGCCTTGCTGTTCTACGTCATCGAGAAAACCCGCGTCGGTGTGGTCGTGCGTGCCGCAAGCGCCAACAGCGCGATGGTGGCTTGCCTGGGCATCGATGTGGGCAAGGTGCGCACCGGTGTGTTCGTGGCCGGGGCCATGCTGGCGGCGATCAGCGGCGTCATTGCCGCGCCGCTGCTGCCGTTGAAGCTGGGTATGAGTTTTTCCATCATCATCGATTGCTTCATCATCGTGGTCATCGGCGGCCAAGGCAGCATTCGCGGCGCGATCGTTGGCGCGTTGTTGATCGGAATGACGCGCGCACTGGGGCAGGTCTACGCAACCGAGTTGATGCTGCTGGCGACCTATGCGCTCTTGATTCTCACCTTGATCATACGGCCTGAAGGCTTGTTCGGTGTGCGGAGACGTCGAGCATGAAGCGCATTCTTCTGCTGCTGGTTCTGCTCTGTCTGGTGCCGTTCGTGCAGAAGGACCAAGGCGTCCTCTATTTCCTCACGCTGGTGATGGTGCTCTGCGTGTTCGCCCTGGGGTACGACATCGTGTTCGGGCAGACCGGCTTGCTGTCGTTCGGCCATGCCGCTTTCTTCGGGCTTGGCTCCTACGTCTTCGCCATGATCGCGATGAAGAACGCCGCCTGGGGCCTGCCGGCGATTGTCCTGGCAGGCGTCGCCGGCGCGGTGCTGGCCGTCATCGTGGCGGCCGTCGCGTTACGCCTGGCGGGCATCTATTTCTCGCTGATGACGCTGGCCATCGCCGAGTTGCTGTTTTATGCCGCATCTTCGCCTCTGCGCGGGTTCACCCAAGGGGAAGAAGGCCTGGTCGGCGTGCCACGGCCGCTACTGCCGGGTGTCGATTTCTACGATGACGGCAGCTTCTACCTTCTGGTGCTGGTGTTCTTCATCGCAGCGCTGGCCGCTTCCCGCGTGCTGCGCAGATCGCCGCTCGGGCAAGCCATGCGCGGAGTCAAGGTCAACGAAGTCCGAGCGGAGCAACTGGGGTTCAACGTCAACCGCATCAAGCTGGCGGCTTTCGCCATTTCCGGCTTCTATACCGGCGTGGCCGGCGCGTTGCTGGGGGCACTGATGCAGTTCGTCAACCCGCAGGGCCTTCACTGGACCACGTCCGGCGACATCGTCATCATGACGCTGCTGGGCGGTGCCGGGACGCTATACGGTCCAGTGGTCGGCGTGGTGGCCTTCGAATTGCTGAAGGAGGCGCTGAGCGCGCGAACCGTTCATTTCTATGGCCTGGTGGGCATCATCTTCATCGTCACCACGCTCTTCATGCCGCGCGGCATCCATGGTTTGATCGAGTCGGCTGTCGCACGCTGGGCGGCCAGGAAAAAAGCATGAATGCCGCGTCGCTTCGCTGCGAGGGCGTTTCAGTGCGCTTCGGTGCGCTGACCGCCGTGGATGACGTGACGCTGGATTTCTCCGGCGAAGGCATCCAGAGCGTGATCGGGCCCAACGGCGCCGGCAAGACGACCTTCCTCAACGTGCTGTCGGGTCGCCAGCGCCCCACGCAGGGCCGCGTGCTGCGCGGCGAGCGCGACATCACCGGCACCAGCGCGCACCAGCGGGCGCGTGAAGGAATCGGCCGCAGCTTCCAGATCACGCAGGTCTTCGGCGGCATGACGGTGTTCGAGAACCTGCGCCTGGCGCGTCAGGCGGCGGCTTTCCGGTTGCAGCCTTTCTGGCGCCCGGTCGAATCCTATGAAGCGCTGGCCGAGCGCGCCGAAGCGGTGATGGAGGAGATCGGACTGACGCGGCTGCGCGATCAGCCGGCCGAGCAGTTGTCTCACGGCGACCAGCGTGCGCTGGAGCTGGGCATCACGCTGATGACCGATCCGGCCATTCTGCTGCTGGACGAGCCGCTGGCCGGCGTGGGCGAGCAGGAGATCGAGCAGACGATGAGCGTGATCACGCGCGCTTCTCGCGGGCGCACGGTGCTGCTGATCGAGCACAACATCGGACTGGTCATGCGCGTGTCCCGCCGCGTGGTGGTGCTGCATCAGGGGGCTGTGCTGGCCGCGGGAACGCCGGAGGAAATACGCAGCAATCAAGCCGTGCGCGAGGCCTATCTGGGAGGGGAATACGATGCTGGCCCTTGAAAATGTCGACGCTTTCTACGGCAAAGCGATCGCACTGCAAGGTGTCTCCATCCACGTGGGCCGCGGTGAGGTCGTGTCATTGCTGGGTCGCAATGGTGCGGGCAAGACGACGACGCTGCGTACCTGCATGGGTCTGTTGCCATGCGCCTCGGGCCGGCGCGTGCTGGCCGGGGAGAATGTGACCCGCCTGGGTCCGCATCAACTCAGCCGCCGCGGCCTGGCCTATGTGCCGGAGGACCGCCAGGTATTTCCGAACCTGAGCGTGGAGGAAAACCTTGCCGTGGCCGGCGTGGCGCATCCTTCCGGCCCCTGGACGCTGGAGCGCGTCTATGAACTGTTTCCGCGCCTGCGCGAACGCGCGCGCTCCAACGCCATGTCCCTCTCGGGCGGCGAGCAGCAGATGCTGTCGATTGCACGCGCCGTGCTCACCAACCCCCAGGTGCTCATGCTCGACGAGCCCTCCGAGGGCCTGGCGCCGCTGGTGGTGTGCGCCGTGCGCGATGCCATCGTTGCGTTGAATTCGGCAGGCATGGCCATTGTCCTGGTCGAGCAGAAGCTCGCCATTCCACTGGAAATCAGCCACCGCCTGTACGTCATGGACCACGGTTCGGTGGCCTGGACGGGCACCCCGGAGGAATTTCGCAGCAACCGGCTTCACGTCGAGCAACGGATGACGGTGTAGAGCGTCTTAAAGACTTACTTACGGAGAATCGTCGTGTCAGAGAACAAGGAAATCAAGGCTCCCATCATCATCGTGGGCGGCGGCATCGGGGGGGCTTCGGCCGCGCTGGCGCTTTCACGCAAGGGCATTCCATCGATCGTGCTGGAGCAATCGACGGTGTTCCGTGAACTGGGTGCCGGCATCCAGATGCCGCCGAATGCATTCAGGGCCTTTGAGCGGCTGGGCGTGGTCGATCAGGTGTTGGCGGTCGCCGCCTTTCCCGAAGCATTGATTCTGATGGACGCCGTTAGCGGCGAACAGGTCATCAAGGTGCCTGTGGGCCTGCCGGAGTTCAAGCAGCGCTTCAAGTACGCTTATGCGCTGATGCACCGCGGCGATCTCCTGGAGATTCTGATCGACGCCTGCCGAGCGAGTCCGTTGATAGAACTGCGCACGGGCATGCGCGTGGCGGATTTCGAGGACCATGGCGACAAGGTCGTTGCGATCATGGACAACGGCGAGCGGGTCGAAGGCAGTGCACTGATTGGCGCGGACGGCCTGTGGTCGCTCACCCGTGCCAAGATCGTCGGCGATGGCTCACCCTTGACCGAGGGCGACATCATCTTCCGCGCGGTCATTCCCTTCGAGGAAGTGCCCTCCGAGCTGTACCAGACCTCGGTGGTCATGTGGGGTGGGCCGCACATGGACTTCGCCCACTATCCACTGCGCCGCGGCGAGATCTACAACATGGCGGCCATCTTCCGCGTTCCGCCACCCGAGGATGGCAGCACGCCCAAGGGTACGGCTGAGCAACTGATGAAGGAATTCGAGAAGGCTTGCCCTGCGGTGCGCGCCCTCATTCCCAAACTGGATACTTCTCGTCAATGGGTGCTTTACGAGCGCCCCGCCATCCGCGAATGGTTCAAAGGCCGGGTGGCATTGCTGGGAGATGCAGCGCACGCCGGCTATCACTACATCGCGCAAGGCGCCTGCATGGCGCTGGAAGACTCCGTGGTTCTGGGTGACGTCATGGCGACGTCGGCCACTATCGAGGAAGGTTTCCGCCGTTACCGTGATGCGCGCTACCTGCGTACCGCTCGCGTGCAATTCACGGCTCGCCAGTTCGGCGACCTCTATCACGCAGAAGGCATCAACCGCGAGCTGCGCAAGGACGTGATGGGCAAGTTGCCGCCGCAAAAGGTCTTTGAAAACCTGTCCTGGGTGTTCGACGGCGTCTAGCCTTCAGGGCCGCGGCTGCCGCGGCCCTTTCCTTACCTCTTCTTGACGATGACCGAGATCTGGTAGACGCATACCATCGAGCCATCGCCGCTGGTTGTCGATACGAGCAGCTCGACCAATCCCAGGTCGGACTTGGACCGGGATGGCCTGGCGGATTGAACGGTCACTGTTCCCACGAAGAGGTCGCCCGCCCGTGTGGGCCGCGGGAACCGGAGATCCGTTACCGTTGCGCCAGCCACGGCATGCCCGTTTTTCCACATGGACTGGACCAGAACCTTGGTTGCCAAGCTGAAGGCGAACCATTCATTGCGATACGGGTTCGGCGTGCCGCCAAACCTTCTGGTGAAGTCCTGAGGCTCGGTCGGGCCGATCCGAATCGGTCCGAGGCCGAACTGAGCGCCAGGAACGCAATCCTCGAACCACAGTCCCTCGGCAGGTGCTTCGAAGTGCGGAGGGAGCGGGGGAGAGGGCGTATCGATTTCTTCCCGATCCGCCGCGCTCGCCGGCTCCGCGAATGCCATCGGATATTGTGCGGTGATGCTGGCGAGCAAATTGCCATCCGGGGAGAAGGCCTGCGTCCGGCAGTTGATCCGGTTTGAAGATGAGCTGATGCACAGGTGCGATACCCGCACCGGCGAGTTTGCCGATACCGGGCTGAAGAGCTTCATCTCGGATACCGCAGCACAGCCCGCGGAAAGATGTTTCCCCGCGGCGCAGCGATGCACGAGCGCATGGATTGCGCTCATCGTGTGGGCGCCGGAAGCAATCAGGCGCCCGAAGTGGCTGCGTTTCGCCGCAACCGGATCGGTATGCAGAGTTTGCGGGTCGTAGCGCTCGCCGAAGGCAACTATGTCGCCCTCGCTGAGCGAGAACTGGCCGCAGTCGATCTCCGTGCCCCATGGAATCTCGTCCACACCCGGGCGTGTCATCAATTCACCATGCGGGTCTTGTCAACCCAGTACTTGGCCCTGACGTCGCGTTTTAGAATCTTCCCGATGGAATTGCGTGGAAGATTGTCGACGACCACGATCTCCTTGGGCGACTTCACGGATCCGATCCGCTCCTTGCAAAAAGCGATCAGTTCCTCGGGAGTGGCAGCGTAGACCAATTCGACTTCGGCGAGTACCCGCTCGCCCCACTTCGCGTCCGGCACGCCGACGACGGCGCAGTTCCGGACTGCCGGGTGCGACGAAAGCGTCATTTCAACCTCGGCGGAGTAGACGTTCAAACCGCCGGTGATGATCATGTCCTTCTTGCGATCAACGATGTAGAAGTAACCGGCAGAATCCCGGTATCCGACATCCCCGGTCAGATGCCAACCGTTGCAGGTGGTGCTTGCCGCACCTTCTTCCTCGTTGTAGTAGCCCAGCATGAGTCCGCTGCTGCGAATGACGATTTCGCCGATTTCTCCGTCCGGAAGAAGTTGTCCGTCCGACATGATCTCCACGACGCACAGGGGCGTCGATTTGCCGCAGCTCGACAGGCGCTCGGGCGCCGACTCGATCGCCGTCAGATGGTCCTGGGGGCTCATGAACGTATTGGGAAATGCGGTTTCCGACTGCCCAAAGACCTGGGACATCACGGGCCCGAAAACTTCCATGGCGCGGCGTAGCTTTTCCGGCGCCATTGGCGAGGCGCCATAGAGCAGATAACGCAGTGATGAATAGTCGTACCTGGATACGTCAGGGTGCTCGAGCAGCTCATAGATGAGCGTCGGCGGCAGGAAGGTGTGCGTGACCCGGCGCTCCTCGATGAGACGCAGGATGGTGCTTTTGTCGGGCTTTGACATCAGGACGCCGGTTCCGTTGAGGCAGAGGCAGCTCTGCATCACGTAGCCCGCGGCGTGCGTCAATGGAGC
Organism: Burkholderiales bacterium; assembly: GCA_017307915.1. Taxonomy (GTDB): domain Bacteria; phylum Pseudomonadota; class Gammaproteobacteria; order Burkholderiales; family Burkholderiaceae_E; genus Zeimonas. Next base: position 21,726 of record JAFKGG010000402.1, read on the forward strand.
CACGGCAAGGAAGACCGGCGGTATGTCGCAGGGGGCAACCGCCATCAGGCTGGCGACGTGGTGCTCCATGCCGCGATGAGCCACCATGGTTCCCTTGGGCTTGCCCGTCGTCCCGCCGGTTGGTTGGATCAGCAGCAGCCTGTTCGGGTCATGAGGAATGTCGAAGTATTCGCTTGTCGCATTCCCAATCCATCGATCCAGAGAGGGATCAGCGGTTTGCGCATCGATGCATACGTACTCGCGCACCCGGGGCGCCAATCTTCTGACCTCGTCGATCGCATGCGCGAAGGCCTGGCTGTAGAAGAGGATTTCGCAATCCATGGCGTCGAGAATGGAGGCATTCTCCGGGATCGCATTGCGCACATTGATCGTGATGGGGGCCATGCCCAACCGAAAGAATGCGAGATAGACGACGAATGCGCCGATCTCGTTGTACGCCAGGATGGCTCCTTTACCGCCTGTCGCGTAGCCTCTATCGCGAAGTGCGTTGCCGATCCTGAAAGTCTGAGTCCGCACCTCGTCATAGGTCAGGCTTGCGCCCGTCGCTGCATCCACCAGGCAAGGGGTGGATGGGTTGGTCCGCCAACCTCGATCCAGATAGTCAATTCCGTTCATCACTCATCTCCTTTGAACTGGAGTCCGCCACCAGCCGGTATCCATCGGGGATTCCTACCGGGGTGCGACTGAAACGGGGGCCGGGTGCGGGTACCTGCACGCCGTCACACTCGATGAAACTGTGCCTGTGAAGGTGGTGCGGATGGCTGGGCGCTTCCTCGATGGAAAGCACGGGACTGACGCAGGCTTGCGTCGCGTCGGGGGCCGCGCACCATTCGTCACGCGGCCGAGTTCCGAATCGATCCGCCAATTCTTCAGTGAGCGCGGGCCAGGTGTCGGGCGCGAACCGCGTGCTCGGCGCCGGGTGTTCCCGGCCGATCAGGTCGTACAGCTTCTCGTAGAACTGCGCTTCGATTGCGCCAACGGCGATCTCCGCGCCGTCCGCGCAGGTGTATGTGTTGTAGAGATGCGCGCCGCCGTCGATCAGATTGTGGCCGGGCGGTTGGCTCAGGCTGCCCGATGCCGCGAGAACGTAGGCCATGCTCATCAACGACAATGCGCCATCGATCATCGCCGCGTCGACCACCTGGCCTTTGCCGGACTGCGCGCGCTCGAGTAGTGCCGCCTGGATCCCCAGGCAGGCCCACATCCCGCCACCGGCGAAGTCGCCGATGAGGTTGAGCGGTATGGCCCGGCTTTGCGCATCGCCCCGTCGTGGCATGGCGGCGAGCGCTCCGGTCAGCCCTATGTAGTTCAGGTCGTGTCCGGGGGCGGCGGCGAGTGGCCCCGACTGGCCCCAGCCGGTGATGCGCGCAATGACGAGCCTGGGATTTCGTTCGAGGCACGTGTCGGGCGCAAACCCGAGCCGCTCGAGCGTGCCTGGTCGAAACCCCTCGATCAGAAAATCTGCGTTCTCGATGCACCTCCACGCCAACTGCTGGCCTGCTTCCGTCTTGAGATCAGCATCGAGGCGCGACTGGCCACGCGCGAACACGTCGAGGCGCGGAAACAGGGGATGTCCGGGCTCGGCCACCACCGGTCTTTCTATGCGGACGATTTCCGCCCCGAGGTCGGCCAATAGCATCGCCGCGTAGGGCCCAGGACCGATCCCCCCCAGCAATACTCCTCTGAGTCCATGAAGAGGGCCTTGGCGGCGGGTGGTCGACATCGTCCGTCCTCTCAGAGCTATCAGGTGATGCGTTGATTCAACTGTTCATTCGACTCGAAAGTAATATACTTTACTAATCAGTCGAATGATCGACCATAGGGTTTTCCTGATCGAAGGCTATGCAAGCCATACAGTTGGCCCATGAAAGAATCCTGCTGACCTGAACAACTCATCGAAGACATGGCACGAAACAGGACTGATGCGGACGCAAAGCGCGCCTCGGCCTCGTTGAAGCTCCGCTGGGGAGAGACGCGAAGTGTCGAGCAACAACACCAGGAAAAGCGTGACGCCGTGGTCCTGGCGGCTGCCCATGCATTCAACGAGACTGGTTTCTATGCCACCACGCTCGACGACATCGCCGCGCGCCTGCACATCTCGAAGCCGACCCTCTACTACTACGTCAAGAGCAAGGACGACATCCTGCTGGAGTGCTATCGCCGCGGCTTTGCGCACATGCAGCACGCAATCGAGCGGACGCGCGAACCCGCCTGGACGGGCTTGCAGCGCATGGAGGCCTTCCTGCTTGCCTATATGGAGTTGGTCACCAGTCCGTTCGGCAAATGCATCGCCAAGACCGGATTGCAGCCGCTGACTCCGCAGAGCCGGGCGAAGATCGCGCCGATTACCCGCCAGATCAACGATGCGTTTCAAGAGATCCTGCGGCAAGGGTTCGCAGACAAGTCCATCAGGCAAACGGACCCGAAGCTCACGACGAACGCCATGCTGGGCTGCTTCAATAGCGTTGTGTTCTGGTATGAGGAAAACGGGAAGCTGGATTCAGCTCAGCTCGCCGCTTATTTCATCGATCTCTTTTTCGTAGGCATCCAGCCGCAGCGAATTCGAACAGGCGGCGATGCCTGAGTGAATCCCGGCACCGCTTTCCTGTGCGGCGCCACGGCGGCGGCGATGTTGGCCTCATCACTGGCGCACCCTGCGGCGCCCGTTCGCGACGTCGACCCCATTTCCGACGCGCTTCGATAGCATCTCCTATCCCCGGCGAGCTTGCTTCGCGTGGCATCAGCCGACATCGCGATCGAGGCTTTGGCGGCACCGGTGGACCAGGCCTGCGCTGCAAGCGGTCGACAGCCGCCGCCGCCCACGCTACAATCGCCGCCACCATGATTCATACCGCACCGACCCCCGCAGCTCTGTGGTGGCGCTTCCGCTAAGGAAGCGGCTCGTCGTTGCGGCTCCCAACCGCACCTTGCCGCCGTAACCGGTAGGCAAAGGGTGCGATGTCAAAGCGGCTCTCCGGCACGGCGGCTCCAAGTTCAAGGAGATTGCCCAATGCCATCGAGAAATCCAGATCATGCCGGCACGCTGCACCGAGTGGGGGTGCCATGCTGCTGATGATCGATAACTACGAATAGCGTCTCCTGGAAGCTTCGGACATCCAAGGACGTCACATAAGTTGTTGATTTACATGTATTGATCTTCCAGTGATGGCTTCAGCAAGCTAGACCGAGCCACTGCAAATGTGTATAACGGTGTGAGTAACGAACGCGCCGGAAGGCGTTATACACATGGCCCTCAACCTCCTCACCGTTCGCAAGCTCGAGGCCGCTCAGGCGAAGCCCAAGGCGTACACGCTCAGGGACGGCGGGAGCTTGTTCCTGCGCGTTCAGCCCAATGGAAGCAAGCTGTGGTGGTACCGATACCGCCTAAGCAAGGTGCCAGCGATCTATTCAATCGGCCCCTTCCCCCAGGTGACGCTCGAAGTGGCCCGGCAGCAGCGCGAGTGGGCTTCCAACATGGTTCGCGATGGGCGCGATCCGACCCTGGAGAAGCGGGTCGAGGTTGCCAACCAAGTCGAGCAGAACGACCACACCTTCGAGGCCGTCGCCCGCGCGTGGATGGCCAGCAACCTGCAATGGAGCGACTACTACGCGGGTCAGGTGAAGTCGTTCTTGGAGAAGGACGTGTTTCCCAAGATCGGCAAGCTGCCGATCGGTGCCATCAAGACGGCTCACCTGCGGCCCATCATTCAAAGCGTCGTCGCGCGCGGCGCTCCTACCGTTGCCATCTTGATCCGGCAGTGGTGTGGGCAAATCTTCGCGTATGCGTCGTCGCAAGGGTTCTGTGAGCAAGACCCGACTGCGTTGCTGAAGCGGTCGGTCAAGCGCCCCAGGGTTCGGCACAACCCGCCGTTGTCATGGTCTGAGATACCGAAGTTCCTGAACAGCGTGGACAAGGACGGTGGCTATAGGACCACTGTTCTCGCCTTGCGGTTGATGGCGCTGACCTATGTTCGCACCGTCGAACTGCGCAAGGCTCATTGGAGTGAGTTCGACCTGAACAACGCGATCTGGATCATCCCCGCTGAACGCATGAAGATGCGACAGCCTCACATCGTTCCGCTCTCGAAGCAGGCCGTCACGGCGTTGAAGGAACTGCACAAGCTGACTGGAGGAGGCGAGGCGCTCTTTCCGAGCTACCGCAAGCCCGGACAGGTGATGTCGGCCACGACGTTGAACAAGGCGCTGGAGCGCATGGGATACCTCGGCCGCTTTTCAGGGCATGGCTTTCGCTCGACTGCCACCACGCTGCTGGGTCTGTTGAGCTACCCCGAGAACCGAGTGGACCTGCAACTCGCCCACTCGAAAAGGAAGAAGGATTCTTCGCGTGCGCCCTACGATCACACTAAGTTCTTGTCGTCGCGCAAGATCATCATGCAGGACTGGGCCGACATCCTCGATGCTTTGGCTCGCGGCGATGAGATGAAGAAGGTGATGGAGACGTTCGGGCCGCTTTCGAGGCGGCGCACCGCCTTGTTGAAGGTCATCGAACGCGAATGAAAGCTGCGCGCTCTGCGTGCTGACTCAGGCAACCGAGTGCGCTCGCTGCGCGAATCTCGCTTGGGGTTCGCTCAGGGCGGCGCAGCGATGCAGCAGGTAGGCCATGACAATCAGCGGCGCGCCCGCCAGCGGCCGCACCGCGATACCGCCGCGCTGTGCGTAGCCTGCCAGGCGCTTCGCTGGTGCGAGGGCTATACCGTATCCGGCCGACACTAACGTCATCGCCACGTCAAAGGTGGTCACGGTCTGCTGGCGTTCCTGGAGCGCGTCGCCGAACAACTGCCGCAGCACCGTGCGCCACGGATCGTCGGCCGTCGATTGCGCGCAGATCAGCGGCTGCTTGAGGACTTCCTCCTGCGGCACTTCGGGGTAAGCGAGCAGGTGGGAGCGTTTGGCGACGGCGACCGCGAGCGTGTCGTGCCACAGCGGCTCGCAAGTCCAGCCAGGCCATTCCCATGCGGCGGTGGACAAGGCGAAGTCGAACTGATCGCTTTGCAGGTCTTGCGTCGGTATCGTAGAGGCCGAACAGCCGGTCAACGAGGTCTCGGTCTCTGGTTCTTCGACGCGCTGGAGCGCCAGCACTTCGGCGAGCTGCGCAGGCACCCACTCGCCGAGTACGATCACCTTGATTTCTGCAGATGCACCACTCGATCTCACGTCCGTCTCCCCCACGCTGCTGAGAACTCGCGCAACCGATGGATATTGCCATTTGAGTTAAGTTTAACGTGGTTTATATCGGACCCATGCTTGACGCTTTTGCCAATGCAGAAGCGCGAGATTCAAAGAGGCCGACCGACCGGCACGACTACCTACGAGGCCGAACCAGCCATCGCTTTTGGGGCGACCGTGCGCGAGGAGAGAACCAGCCAGGGCATCGCCCAGGAAACGCTGGCTCACATGGCCGGAATCGAGCGTTCGCACATGGGAAAGATCGAGCGCGGCGAACATGTCCCCACGCTCCCTCTCATCCTCAAAATCTCCCGTGCGCTGAAATGCAGTGCTGCCCACCTGATGGCCCTGACCGAGGCCAAGCTGGCTGAGCCGGAAATCACGAAGTCCGAAGACTAGATTCCGGTCTGGTTGGCGACCGCGCGTCAGATTCCTGCGCGTTGTTCTTCTCCCTTGAATTAGGATTTTCGCGTTTTGGCGCCTCGCTGGCGAGGCTTAGGTAGGGGTTGTCCGGCGGTAGCTCCGAAAACAGCGTCTCAGGCGTGACCAGCAGGTAGCCGTGCAGGCGCCGGGTCTTGCGCGGCCCGGTCACGTCGCAGGTCCAGATGTTCAGCCCGCTGGGCTGCTTGCGGTGCTTGCCGAGTTTTTCAAAGCGCTTCTGCACCCACTGCCAACCTTCGACTCCCTCCTGCCTGGCCAGCGCGGCGACCTGCAGGTTCTCTTGTGCGTACCGCTGGAAGACGCCAGGGCTGACCAGGTACGCTGTACTGGCGACGGTGTGCACCAGAGCCTTCACGTCGTTGATGACCAGCTTGTGAGCTTGGATGCCCTGGCGCAGCCAGGCCATGAAGTGCTCACCCGAAGGCGCAGGGCGATTGTCCGAATACACGGCGGGATCAGAGGGAAGGCTTGGTACTGACACCGGAACCGGCTCGGCTGCCGGCATCGGTGCCGTTGTTGGGGAAGGCGACGGGGACGGTGCAGCGGATGTGGGCGCCAGATCCAACAGGTCGAGAAGCGAATCCACGCCGTTGTCCGCAGCCGCGGGGGCAGATGAAATCCGCGGTGCAGTTTGCGTAGCGGGGTTTCCGGGGTCGGCGTCGGCTGCAGCGGCCGCCGGTGAGAATGACGGTGCCACCGGTTCGCTCTGCTCTGCGTCGATTTGCACATGCCCCGCAAACGGCGCCGGCCGCTCGGTCGACTCCCAGATCAGCGCGGGCGACAGCTTCAGGAATGTGAAGCTGTGCGACCAGCCAACATCGCTCGTGACGGTGGCCTTCCAGATCGCCTTGCCGTTCGGCGTCGGCAGCGCGATGCCGTGGTCCTGGAGCACGTTGAACACCGCCGTGTTGCTCGATGGGATGCCGTCGATACCCTGGGACAGGAGGTGCGCGCGCAGCTTGTCCGAGACGGTCTTGCTCACGAGCCAGAGCGTGTCCTGGGTCAGCCATCCATCCGAAGCCTGCGGCTGGTTCAGCTTGAACTCCTCGCGCAGCAGGTAGCGCAGGCCGTCGAGCAGCTTGCGCTGGAGTGCATGCTTGGGGGCGACCATGGCGCGCGCAGGATCGCCGCCCAGCTCCTGCGCGACGGAAGCCTGGTCGGCCTGTACGACCAGCTCGCCCAGCACGCCTGCATACTCGTACTGACCGGCGAGCACGTACAGCAGCGCGGCCCACAGATCGGGATAGGCGCTGAGCCAATCGAGGATGGTGCCGTCGAGCACCTGGGTGTAGAGCAGCCCGGTGGCGGCGCTGTGTAGCCGGTACTCGCGCTCCTTGCGATAGCGGAAGCGGTATGGATGCTTGAGCGGCCCGGACCACGGGTGCCAAGCGGCACCATCGGCGTATTCCACGTACAGGTCGACCGCGATCTTGCCGATGTCGTGCAGTAGCGCCGCGTAGGCGACGGCGGCGGTCCAAGCTTCTGACTGGGCTGCTTGGTCTTCAGGGCTGGCGCCGATGGGCAGCAGATGGGACTGCCGCAGCTTCAGGCTGTAGGCGACGATTTCCAGGCCGTGGTCGAGCATGCCGCCGGGGTAAGCGTGATGATGCGCCTCGGAAGCCGGGAAAGCCTGGACCAGCTCGGCGTAGCGTTCCAGTGGCGCCCGGTACAAGGTGGCGAACTGCTTACGTGAGAGCGACGTGCGCTGCCAGATGTGCTCCAGCAGCTTCTGCCGGCGCGG
>JAFKGG010000403.1 GCA_017307915.1 Burkholderiales bacterium
CAGGCCGGCTATCGCAGCGGTCGCCCGCAGCCCCGCCGATGGCTATACGTTCGTGCACGGCTACGCCGGCACTTTCTCGATCAACCCGGGGCTGTACCGAGACAAGCTCGAATACTCGCCCGAGAAGGATTTCGTGCCCGTGGCCGCGCTGTTCACGGCGGCACAGATCCTGGTGATCAATCCATCCATACTGGCGCGCACGGTGGCTGAGTTCGTGCGCTATGCCAAGGCCAATCCCGACAAGGTGCCCTTCGCATCGGCCGGGATCGGCAGCAGCAACCACTTCTCGGGGGAATTGCTCAAGTCGATCGGCGGCTTCGATGCGCTGCACGTGCCGTTCAACGGCAGCGCACCGGCGCACGTGGCCCTGATCGGCGGCCACGTGATGTGGTCGTTCGACACCGGCAACATTCTTCAGCACGTGCGTTCCGGCCGGCTGGTGGCGCTCGGTGCCGCCGTTTCCCAGCGCCTGCCGGCACTGCCGGATCTGCCGACGATCGCCGAGACCTATCCGGGCTTCGAGGCCAGAACCTGGCACGGCCTGTTCGCTCCCGCCGGCACGCCGCCGGAGATCGTTGCGCTGGTCAACCGTATCGTCAATGAAGCAATGACGGCGCAGCAAGGGCGGGAACTGCTGGCCAAGACCTCGCTCGATCCGTTCGCGGTTTCCCCAGAGGCGTTCGGCAACTTCGTCAGAGCCGACATGAAGAAATGGACCGAAGTGGCGGTCAAAGCCAATATCCAGGCGCCCGACTGAGGTTCACCCATGCCGGCAACAGAAGCAGACATGCAGCAGCGCAGCGCACTGATCACCGGTGCCGCCAGCGGCATCGGCCAGGCGGCGGCGCTGCGGCTGCACGCACGCGGCATGCAAGTGCTGCTGGTGGACCGCAACGAGGCGGTTCATCAGGTGGCCGCCGCGCTCGGCCCGCGTGCACGCGCCCGGGTCGCAGACCTTGCCGATGCGGCGCAGATCGAAGCGCTGTGCGATGCGGAACTACGCACCGGTGGCTGCGACATCCTGGTGAACAATGCGGGTATCCATCCGAAGCGCAACGGGTTCATCCTTGCGCTGGAAGAGATTTCGCTCGACGAATGGGAACAGGTCTTGCGCGTCAACGTCACCGCCGCCTTCCTGCTCAGCCGTTCGCTGCTGGGGCCGATGAAGGAACGCGGCTGGGGAAGAATCATCAATATCGCCTCGCGCGCCGGCAGAACCTGGTCGGACCGGGCCGGCACCCACTATTCGACGTCGAAGGCTGCCCTGATCGGATTGACGCGCAAGCTCGGCGGCGACTATGCCCGCTACGGCATCACCGCCAACTGCATCTGTCCCGGCCAGATCGACACTGCGCTCGCCCGCAGCTCGGATGCGAGCGTGCTGCAACACTCGGCCAGATCGGCAGCGTCGGGAAGAATAGGCACCGCCGACGAAGTTGCGTCAATGATCGAGTATCTCTGCGAGGACGCCGCCGGTTTCACGACCGGCGCGGTGCTCGACGTCAACGGCGGCGCCTTCATCGGCTGAGCGGCGACGGCTTGGCCAACCCCAGCTCGGCGCGCTCACGAAAGATGAAGTCGGTGAGGTCGCGTCGCTGCACGGTCCAGTCGCTGCCCATTACCGGTGCGTCGGCGTCGACGTCGACGATCCGGCGCCAACCCGCGATCACGGTGCGGCGCGCAATCCGCCACTCGCCATGGCGCCGCTCGAAACGATCGACGTAGCGCGACGAACCCATCAGATCCGATTCCCGACCGGGCGCCCCCAGCTTTCCGCCCGAGAGCTGCGCCAGGCTCTTCTTGCCGTCGGCGGTATAGCGCTGGATGCTACACACCGTGGTCTCGACCAGCGCCAGGTCCGGCGTGGCGAATTCGATCAGCATGTTGCTGAGCTGATGCATCGAGAAGGTGATGGTCTTGTGGCGCTCCCGGACCCAATCGATCAGGCCGTCGACACCGCCTCTGTACGGACCGTGGTCATCATGGGCATCGGCATGGAAGACCGCGCGAATCGCGTCGAGATCCAGGCGATCGATGGCCCGGCACCACTTCATCATCACGTCGTGGATGATGGCGCGATCGACGAGCCGATCGGGTGAATACTGCTCGGTGAGATTGGGCATGGCCGCTCCTTCAGTTACCCGTGATCGCTTGCGTCAGACATCGAGCAGGGCGCGGTCCTGCAGCCACGCTCTGGTCAATGCCGTGGCCTGCGCCAGCAGCTCCGGCTGGCCGGCGTAGTAGTGGGTGGCGCCGTCGATGACGCGGAACGTCTTGTCGGGGCTCGCCGCCGCGTCGAACAGCATCTTCGCGTGCGGTTGCGGCACGGCGTCATCCGCGCCGTTCTCGATGACCAGCAGCGGCGCCCGCATGCGCGTCGCGCATTGCAAGCCGTTGCCTTGCGAATCATCGATCGACCATTGCGACAGCCACGAGCGCAGCGTCGTGAAGCGCGCCAGGCCCACGGGGCCGGTGTTCACGGTCTGCGGGTTGCCGAGATAGCACCAGCCGGGTTTGCGGCCATTCGGATCCAGCCTCGGATCCAGGAAACGCGGGTCCGCCAGTGTCCGGTGAACGACGAAGGCGCGCTCCAGTTCAGCGGTGTTGCGTGCCTTCAGTTCCGCCAGCCGAGTCTTCACCCACGCGGTAATGCGGCGCATGCGGGCCAGCTGCCCCGCGCGGTAGCGCTCGACGAATTCGGCCGAGTATGGTGCCTGGTTGGGATTGGCGGGATCGTAAAGATCGAGCGTCGCGTCGCGGTCGTCGGGATCGGTCTCGTTCACCACCGAAGGATCGATCACCTCGGCAAGCAGATGCCCGCGCGATAGATGCGCGCCCTGGAAAATGACGGCATCGGCTGGTATCAGACCCGCCCCCTTCAGATCGACCGGGTCGCCGGCCGGCGTATGCGTGATGCTCGGATTCTCGGCCTGTGACTGATAGGCGATCGCCAACGAGCCGCCGCCGCTCCAGCCGACCAGCACGACGCTGTCGTAACCCCATACCTGCCTGGCATGGCGAATATAGGCGCCGAGATCGAGCAGCACTTTTTCCAGGATCAGCGCGGAGTCATTGCGCTGATAGCGGCTGCCCGCGCACAGCACGTGGGCGCCGCCGGCCGCCAATGCACGCGGCACGGGCAGCAGCTGCAGCGTCGATGCCGGATGCATGAACACGAGCAGGGTGCGCGAGGCCCGGTTGGCGGGACGAAAGCGAATGGCTTCCAGGTTGACGGCGCCCTGGTTGCCTGCGAAGCCGTAGGTTTCGGTGAATGCGGAATGGTCCTGATATTGCAGATGCACCCATTCCGCGACGACGTCGTGATCAGTAGTCATTGGCCGAGTCTATGCGTGCGCACCGGCGGCAGACGTCCCCGCGAAGGGACGCCGTCTCTCCAAAGGGGACAGACGCGGCGTACGCCGATTCCTACAATCGCCGCTCAAGGAGCGCCATGACCGAGACCGACATCATCATCGTGGGCAGCGGTGCTGCCGGGCTGACGGCCGCCATTACCGCTCGCAGGCTCGGCCTGGATGCCCTGGTCGTCGAGAAGACGCCGTTCTTCGGCGGCACCACCGCATACTCGGCCGGCGTGCCCTGGGTTCCCTGCAACCACGTCATGGAACGGCTGGGCCTGCACGATACGCGCGAGGCCGCGCAGACCTATCTCAGGCACGTGCTGGGCGAAGCCTACATAGACGCGTTGGTCGACAGCTACCTGGAGCATGCGCCGCAGATGCTGCGGTTCCTGGAGCAGAACAGCAGGGTACGCTTCAAGCCGGCGCTGCTGCCGGACTACGAATCACATCTGCCGGGCGCCACTCGCGGCCGTGCACTGGTGCCCGAGGAATTCGACGGCCGACTGCTCGGCGAGCGGCTCGGCGAACTCAGGATGCCGCTGCCGCAGCTCATGCTGTTCGGCAGCATGCAGCTGGAAGGGGCCGACCTGCATCCCTTGCGCAATGCGCTGCGCAGCTGGGCCGGGTTTCGGCACAGCGCGCGGCTCATGCGCCGCTTCGCCGCAGATCGGCTCATGCATGGGCGCGGCATGCGGCTGGTCAACGGCAACGCGCTCGCCGCGATGTTGCTGCACTCGGCCGCCGAGGCCGGTGTGAGCTTGTGGCGCAACACGCCTGCAATCGAACTGGTCACCCGCAAAGGCACCGTGTCGGGCGCGATCGTGCATCGCGAAGGGCAGCGCGTCGAAGTGCGCGCGCGCCGCGGCGTGCTGCTCGCCAGCGGCGGCTATGGCGCAAACGAGGCGATGCGCGCCCGCCATATCCCGATGGCGCAGCATCACCATTCGTTGCAGCCCGAAGGCAACGTCGGCGACGGCATCGCGATGGGCCTGGCCACCGGCGCGGTGCATGATCCGGCGCATGCCGGCGACTGCATCTGGACACCGGTTTCGGTGCTGCGCAAGCCCGACGGAACGCTGCTCAGGTATCCGCACATCTTCATCGACCGCGCGATGCCCGGCTGCATTGCCGTGGATGACGCGGGGCACCGGTTCGTCAACGAAGGCAGCTCGTACCAGCACTTCGTGCAGACGATGCATCACAAGCAGCTCGCCAAGGCGCACCTGCTGGCCAACCGCGATTTCCTGCGCCGCTACGGCCTCGGGCTGGCGCGGCCGTTTCCGTTCAGCGTGCGCCCCTACATCGAGACGGGCTATCTGATCGAGGGCCGCACCCTGGCCGAACTCGCAGCCCGGATCGGCGTGGCCGCGCCGGAACTGCAAGCCACCGTGCAGCGATTCGATGAATACGCGCAACGCGGCGAGGATCCGGATTTTGGCCGCGGGGCCGATGCGCACTCGCGTTTTCGCGGCGATCCGGCGCACGCGCCGAATCCGGCATTGGGACCCGTCGGCGCGGGGCCCTACTACGCGGTGGCGATCCACCCCGGCGACCTCAGCACGGTGGGAGGCCTCGACGCCAATGCGCAGGCGCAAGTGCTCGATGCGCAGGGCGATCCGATACCGGGCCTGTATGCGGCCGGCCTCGACATGAACTCGATCATGCGCGGACGCTATCCGGGTGGCGGCGCCAGCATCGGTCCGGCCATGACCTTCGGCTACGTCGCAGCGCGCCACATGGCCGCCGCCGGGGTTCACGCGCGACCCGAATCGGCGAAGACGCCCCTGCCATCGGCCTGACGGCCCTTCGCCGCCAGGGCGGCCACTGCCCATGAATAGTCCCAAGCCCAGAGGGGGATTTCGTTCGCTTGAAAAATCTCGAATCTTGATTCGACGTTCGAGATTACCTATACTCGGCCCACATCGAGGAGACAAGCATGGAAGCCGTCCAGACTTTTCCGGCCGGCTCGCTCGGCGAGATCAGTTGGCGCGAGTCGATAGACAGCGTCGGCACGGAAATGTTCCCCCGTGAAACGATCCGTGTACTCGATCGCTGGGCGGGGGTCGAGCACTACGCTGCTTTCGACATCCACGAAGACGAAGTGAAGCTGCTGAGCGCCGGCAGCGTGCATGGCGCCGACCCGGCTTTCACGATGGCGTCGAAATACGCGGCGTCGGGCCTGTGCCACCGTGACCCCACGCTGGAAATGGCCCGGCAGTTGTGTCGCCGATCCGAGATGGCCGTGCTGCGCCTGGATCCGGCACGGCTCGTCGACTGGCAGCTTCGGCACGACATCTACTTCAGCCAGAACGTATGCGATCGCCTGTTCGTCTGCGGCCTGCGCGAAGGGCGCAGCTACGGCCTGAGCTTGTTGCGCACCGTGGCGCGCGGCGCGTTCCCGGATCCGGCCATCGCCTGCATTCAGACCATCGCCGATACCCTGCTGTCGCTGGTGGTGAAGCATCAGCGCATGCTCGAAATGCCGGACCCGAGCCCGATGCTGCTGCGGCCGGTTACCGAGATCGAACAATGCGTGGCCGCCGCCATGCCCACGCTGACGCGCCGCGAAGCGCAGGTCTGTGCGCGCATCCTGCGCGGCATGTCCACGCCGGGCATCGCCATCGATCTCGGCGTGCGCGAAGACAGCGTGGCGACTTATCGGAAACGGGCCTACCGGCGGCTGGAAATCGGCACTCGCTTCGAGCTGCTGCAGCTCTTCATCGGCTCATGCGCTTCGGCCGCGACCACCCGGCACTGAGGGCGACAGCGCACAGCGGATCGCACGCAGCGACACCTCGACGAAAGTATCGAGCGGTATCGCCGGCTCGTATCCGGCCATGTGGATACGGATGAAATACCTGCGCAGACCGAGCAGCACCGCCGACAGCGACGGAATTTCTTCGAGCTTGTAGTCAGGCAGTTCGCCTTTTTCCCAGGCGCGCGTCAGCCGCTCGATGTGCTGCGCATACGATTGCCGTGCGTGTTCACGGCTCGCCGCCGGCGCCAGCGTATCGGCTTCGAACAGGATCCGGCCATAGCCGGGATAGGCGATCACGTATTCGACGAAGGCGCGGTAACTGGCCTCTTCAGCTTCGATCAGAGTCGACGCTCCGGCGATGCGCTGGTTCAGCACCATGCGCATCTCGGCGCCCAGTTCGGGCAGCAGAATGTCGAACAGCTCCTGGCGCGAGGTGAAATACGTATAGAAGGTGCCCTGGCCGAGCCCCGCCAAGGCCGTGATCTTGCCCACGGAAGCCTTGGCATAACCTTCCTGGCCGATCACCTGGGCCGCCGCCCGGATCAGCGCCGCGCGATTCGACTCGAGCTGATCCGCCCTGGTCCGGCGCACGGGCAACTGCGGCGCTCGCGTGTCTGCGCTGGCACTCATGGTTCCTGCTCCGGCGGCACGGCCGAGACACGGGGGCGGTAAACGTCGCTGTCTGTCATCTCACTCATGGAGCCCTCGGGTTCCAGTATGACAGCATACAAAAGCGCCAAGCGCTCGGCCAGCCGACAAGCGCGACGCGGCCGCGAACGTTCGGAACGCGGTCCGACTAGACGGCCTCGAGTTCATCCATCGGCGAGAAATCGCGCGCCGCCAGAATTTCTTCCCGGGTAGGATTGACCAGCTTGTTGCTGACCGGATTCGGCGACACGTAGACGATATGCCGCCACGACGGCGACATGTTCGGCGCCGAACCATGCACCACCAGCGAATCGAACACCAGCGCCGTGCCGGGCGACCCCTTCGGTGCCACCACGCCATGCCGATCGAACACCTCGCTCAGCGCGGTGGTATCGAGCATCACCGACTTGCTCTTCCTGCCGGGCCGCTCCTCGGCCACGCCGGCGAGTATGCCGTATTTGTTGGAACCCGGAATGAAGGCCAGCGGGCCGTTGAACTCGGTCACTTCTTCCAGATAGATGCCGATCGTGATGGCCCGGGGCAGCGGCATGCCATCGATTTCCGACCAGGTGCCATAGTCCTGGTGCCAGGGATGGTTGGTGGCGCCGAACGGCTGCTTCGTGATGATCTTGTACTGATGGCAATAGAAGGGCTCGCGCAGAATCTGCCGCGACACGCCGATCACCGCCGGATGACGCAGCAGCCGCGCAAAGGGCGCGCTATAGCGATCCATGACGAAAGCCGCGCGCGGCTGGCCTGAAACATTGCGAAGCACTTCGGGCCGATCCTGGCGCAGCAGCGCATGCGTCTCGTTGCGCAGCAGTTCCACTTCGTCTGCGTCGAGAAAACCCGGCAGCACCACGAATCCCTGTTCATCGAACTGGCGTAGTTGTTCATCGGATAAGGTCATGGCTGCTCTGCTCTGATTTGATCTGGATCGGGCCATCATAGGTTCTCACGTGCGGTGTTCTGTCCCTGTCCAGGGGACGATCGGCAGTGTGGTGCGCACCGCGCGACGGCTGCGGAGAAAACGATCATCGATGTCCCTCGCAAAGGGACAGGCGGGCATCGCCCGGCGGCTATGCTGGGCTCGACACTTAGCGACAGAACGCCCCTATGAACGCAGCCTTCGGCCCCGAGCGCCTGCCGCCCTTGCCGGCCCACCAGCTCACGCCGGAGCAGCAGGCGATTTGCGCATCGGTGCGCAGCACGCCGGCGCGCGCCGGGCTGAAAGGCGCCGGGCAGCAGCGGCTCGGCGGCTTCATCGATGCGCTGCTGCGGCGCCCGCCGGTGCTGCGCGCGGCCTTGCAACTGAGCGATAGCCTGCGCGTGGACGCGCTGCTGCCGATGCGGCTGAAAGAGCTGGCGATTTTGTGCATCGCGCGCCACCACGACGGCCACTATGCATGGGCCCAGCATGAAACGCTCGCGGTGCGCGCCGGCGTGCCGCCGCCCACTGTCGAAGCGATCCGCCACAACCTGCGCCCCGACGGCATGGCGAACGACGAAGCCGCCGTTCACGACTTCGTGCGTGAGTGGCTGCAACACGAATTCATAACCGACGATACCTACCTGAAGCTGCAGTCGCAGCTGACCGACGAGGCGATCGCCGAGCTGATGGCGGTGGTGGGTTACTTCCGGATGGGCGTGACGATCCTGAATGCGGCGCGCGTTGCGCTGCCCGAGGGTGCGCAGCCGCTGCCGCCGCGCCGCGTTGCGCGCGCTTGAACGGCGCAGGCATGGCGCCGCGCGCTCGCCGCGTCCCCGCTAAGGGACGCCGCGCTGCGCTTTCGCGCGGTTAAGCTCGATCGCACCCGATGAGGAGACGCCAATGAAGATAGCCCCCAAGCCCTTGCAGCGCTGCTTAGCGCTTGCCCTGTTCTCGTTCACGACCTTGTGCGCAGCGCAAAGCGGATGGCCGAGCAAGCCGATCGTACTCGTAGCGGCCACCTCGCCGGGCAGCGACAACGACATCATCGCCCGCACCATCGCCGACAAGATGGGACAACTCATCAGCGCGCCGGTGATCGTCGAGAACAAACCCGGCGCGGGTGGACGACTCGGCGTGGCCGTGACTTCGCGTGCGTCCACCGACGGCCACACCGCGGTGATCACGGGAACCGGGCCGTTCATCCTGGCGCCGCTGCTGAGCCGGCAACTGCAATACGACATGGAGAAATCGCTGGAGCCGGTTTCGCTGATCTCCACGTTTGCCTCTGCCGTCGTCGTGAGCGCCGATAGTCCTTACCGCACGCTGAAGGATTTCATCGCCGCCGCGAAGGCCCAGCCGGGCAAGCTGAGCTTCGCTTCCTCCGGCGCCGGCACGCTGGTGCATCTGCAGGGCGAGCTGCTGAAGATCCGCGCCGGCCTGGATCTGCTGCACGTGCCGTACAAGAGCCAGACGCCGGCCCTGCTGGGCGTGGCCGGCCAGGAATCGGCGATCATGATCCTGCCGTCGGCGTCTGCGCAGCAACTGATCGATGCCGGCAAGCTGCGCGCGCTGGCGGTCACCTCGGACAAGCGCATGGCCAGCCTGCCCAACGTGCCGACGATGGCCGAAGCCGGCGTGGCCGATTTCGTGGTGAAGGGATGGTACGGTGCCTATGCGCCGGGCGGCACCGCGAAGGAGCTGACCCGCCGCCTGAGCGCCGAGATGAGCCGCGCGCTGCAAGCGCCCGAGGTCATTGCGCGCTTCAAGACGCTGAGCATGGAAGCCGTGGGCAGCACGCCGGACGAGCTGCATGCCATCTGGAAGGCAGACACCGCCGTGTGGGCCAAAGTGCTCGAGGCCAATCCGCAGATCAGGATCGACTAGGATCAGAACGCGCTGGCGCCCGCCGCGCCAGCGCATCGCCGCCACTAACGCGGGTGCGAGAGCGAAGGCGCTGCCGCTGCCGCCGGCCGGAAGATGCCGCTGACCAGCCCACCGTCGACCAGCAGCACCTGGCTGTTGACGTACGACGCTTCATTGGACAGCAGGAACAACGTCGCATAGGCGACTTCCCATGCAGTACCCTGCCGTCCGAACGGGAAATTGCTGACCCGGTTGGGATTGCGCCGGGCCTCCGAGCGCCCCAAGGGCGTATCGATCGCTCCCGGCGCCACGACGTTGCAGCGGATGCCCTTCGGCTCGCCGGCCGTGGCCACCGTGCGCGCCAGCGCGTTCAGCGCAGCCTTGGAAGTCTCATAGGCGGGAGAACGCGCACTCGAGCGGATGCTCGCGATCGATGAAATCAGCACCGCCGACGACCCAGCCGGCATGACGCGCAGCGCGGCCTGGCAACACAGCATGGGGCCGCGCACGTTGACGCGATATTCGAGATCCCAGATTTCGGTCGTCAATTCATCCAAGGGCGTGCCCTGGATGATGCCCGCGTTCACGACGAGACCGTCGAGACCACCGAGACATTCGCTGGCCTGCTCGAACATCCGGCTCACGTCGGCTGCGCGTTCGATGTCGGCGGACAGCGCCGCGGCGCTGCCGCCGGCGGCCGTGATCGCCTCGGCGGTGTCGCGGGCACTCTGCAGGTTCTTGTCGGCGCAAGCCACGGCCGCGCCTTCGCGCGCCAGCAACGAGGCAATCGCCCTGCCGTTGCCGACCGCATCGGGATCCGGCCCGGGCCGCTGTCCCGCACCGACGACCAGCACGCGGCGGCCGCGCATGCGGTCGCGGCCGGCGGATGCGCCGAGCGCTTCGGCATGCAGTTGAATCCCGGGTTGAATCGTTGCGGTCATGGCAGACGAGCCGTTGCAGTGGTTGATGGAAAGCCTTGGATTCACGCGGGCAGGATCATTCCGCCTTCAAGCCCGATTCTTCGATGATGCGGCGATAGCTGTCGGCTTCGCTACGCAGCGTCGCGGCAAAGGCGTCGCTCCCGACCGGCCAGGGGAGCATGCTCTGCTGCGCGAACTTCTCTCGCGTCTGCGGCTCCGCCAGGATCTCGTGGATCTGCCTTTGCAGACGCGCCACCGTTTCTTTCGGGATGCCGGCCGGCCCGAGCAGGCCAAGCCACAGCTGGTGCTCGATCCCGTCGATACCCGCTTCCCACATCGTCGGCACCTGCGGCGCGAGCGGCGATCGCTCTTTGCCGGTCACCCCCAGCAGCGCGACGCGGCCTTCCTTGTCGTAGCGCACCGCATCTGAGGCCGCGAGGAAGGCGAACTGTATGTCGCCGCCGATCAGTCCGGTGAGCAAGGGCGCCCCGCCCTTGTAGGGAACATGCACGAACGTGCCGCCCCCCGCCTTGCTGAGCATGCTGCCCAGCAGATGCGACATCGCGCCGATACCCGAAGAACCGTAAGAGACTTTGGCACCGCGCTTGCCGAGCGCGAGCAGCTCACGCACCGAGCGCAGGCCGGCGCTGGCGGACACGGCAAGGAACAGCGGTTGCACCGTCAACCCGCTGATGGGCGTCAGATCGCGCTGTACATCGAAGGTGATCGCCTTGTTCAGGAAAGGCGCGATCGACAGCATGCCGGGCGTCGCCATGACCAGGCTGTTGCCGTCGGGCTTGGATCGGATGATGTGCTGCACGCCGATCATGCCGTTCGCACCCGGTCGATTCTCGACCACCGAAGTCAGACCGAAGCGTTCCTGCAAGCGCTGGCTGACGATGCGCACGCTTATGTCTCCGGCACCGCCGGCCGGGAACGGCACGGTCAGCATCAGCGCCGCGCCCGCGGGCTGCGCAAAGGCGCGGTGGCAGGCTGCGGCAGCGAGACTGCCGATCAGGAAAGCTCGCTTGCGGTACGAATGCACTATGCGCTCCTCGGTCAGCGTGGACGGGCGCAAACGAGTATAGGAAAGGCCTTGCGGGCGTTCTGCCCCTTTCAGGGGACTGGGCATGGCGGCAGCGACGCAGCATCGCCTGCCTGGCTTGTCCCTGGGCCGGGGACAAGCATCGCGGCCGCACCGGGCTATAAAGTCGAAGCAAAGAATCCATCGTTCCCAACGAACCTCATCCATGGCAGGCACTGCACCGCGCACGGCAAGCGATCACGCCGCCCCGCACGGCAACGACGAGCAAGCTCCGCGGCCTGAGGCGGCATCGCCCCCCTTGCAACCCGGCTTGTTCGACCCCTGCAGCGTGCGGCAGGTGACGCTGCGTAATCGTGTCGTCGTATCGCCGATGCTGAGCTATTGCGCCGAAGGCGGTCACCCGAACGATTTCCATCTGATCCACTACGGCAAACTGGCCTGCGGCGGAGCCGGCCTCGTGTTCGTCGAATCGACCAAGGTCGATCCGCGCGGCTGCTCGACGCCGCACGATCTCGGCTTGTGGAAAGACGACTACATCGAACCGTGGCGCCGGATCACCCGGTTCATCAAATCGCAAGGAGCGATTCCCGGCATCCAGCTCAGCCACTCGGGCCGCAAGGCACGCCGGGCCGTGCCCTGGCAAGGCGGGGGGCCGCTACGCGAATGGACGAGCGTGGAACCGGGCCAGGCCTGGCAGATCATCGGGCCGAGCGCGATCGCCCATGGCGCCGGATATTCGGTGCCGCACGCGCTTACCCAAAGCGAGATCGAGCAGTGCCTGCGGGATTGGGAACATGCGGCGCGGCGCGCGCTGTGCGCCGGCTTCGAAGCCATCGAGATCCATGGCGCCCATGGCTATCTGATCCACCAGTTCTTGTCGCCGCGCGCCAATCTGCGCAGTGATGCCTACGGCGCAAGCCTGGCCGGGCGCATGCGCTTTGCCATCGAGGTGGCGGCGAGCGTGCGGCGTAGCTGGCCCGCCGACAAGCCGCTGTTCTTCCGCATCTCGGCCGTCGACAACGCCGGCTGGACGCTCGACGACAGCACCGTGCTGGCGCGCGAGTTGGGCCGCGCCGGCGTCGACGTGATCGACTGCAGCTCTGGCGGCATGGGCGAAGAATCCGTTACGAACACCGCGCGCCCCTACGGCTACCAAGTCGGCTACGCGCGGCACATCCGCGAACAGGCCGGCGTGATGACCATGGCGGTCGGGCTGATCGCGCATGCCGACCAAGCCGACGGCATCATTCGCGCCGGCGACGCCGATCTCGTCGCGCTGGGGCGCGAATTGCTGCACAACCCGAACTGGCCGCTCGACGCCGCGCACAAGCTTGGCTTGCGCAAGTACGACCACATCCCGAAGGCGTCTGCCTACTATCTGGAGAAACGCGCCGCCAACCCCGCGTTCACACCATCCACGTGGCGGCGCGGCCTGCGCCAACCCTGAAAGCCGCGGCCACAAGTCCGCCCCCGCCGCTCTCCATTTCGTTACGGCGCGTCTCGTGACGCAGCCCTACGACACACCGCCTCACCGTTTTCCGTCCAACGTCATCGACCGTCACCCACTGGCACTCGCTTCGTCTCGATCATCCGGACTGCGCTCATCGACGGCGCGGTTCCCAAACTCGAGAAGGCCCTTTCATGCCAGTTTTCGCTCACCTGTCTCGCCGCGCCGTGCTGGCGTTCTCCTTGGCCGCCATCGCATCGCTCGCCGGCTGCGCCAAGGGTCTCGACGACGAAGCCAGGGTGCGCTTCGCCAACGTAACCGCTGCCGGCATCTCGCTGGACGTCTATCGCGACTCGAACGAAGTGTTCGACTCGGCTGCCGCAGGCAGCATCACCGACTACAAGGACGTCGAACACGCTTCGAATACCTGGTCGCTGCGCACGGACGGCGCATCGTCGTTGCTCGCTTCAGCCACCCTGTCGCTGGCCAGCAAGACTCACTACACGATGCTCGGTTACGGCAGCGAGGGCAACCTCCAGCTGCAACTGCTCGAAGAGACGAACAGCACCCCCAGCAGCGGCTACGCCAAGCTGCGCGTCTTCAACGCCGCGCCCGACGCCGGCACGCTGGACGTGTTCGTTTCCGACGATGCCCAAGACCTGTCGAGCGCTTCCACGACGGTCTCCTCGGCCGCCTATGGCAGCGCCACCAGCTTCGTCACGATCGCCAGCGGCAACCAGCGGCTCCGCGTGACCGCCAGCGGCGACCGCAGCGATCTCCGGCTCGATCTGCGCCAAGTCACGCTGTCGAGCCAATCGATCGTCACGCTGGTCATCGCGCCCGGTCGCGGCGGCGTACTGGTCGACGCGTTGTTGCTGCCCGAGCAAAGCACGGCGAGTTTCCTGGCCAACACCCAGGCCCGGATGAGGGTGGCCAACGGCCTCTCGGCCAACACGTCGGCCGCCTTGACCTGGAACGGCAGCACCGTCACGAGCAGTCAGCGCGCACCGTCGGTAGGCAGCTACACGCTGGTGAATGCCGGTTCCGCGACGCTGGAAGTCGGGGTGGGCGGCGCCACTGCCGATACGAGCGCCAGAACCTTGAGCGCCGGCGCCGATTACACCGTCCTGCTGACCGGTACGTCACAAGCCGCCGCCGTCAATCTGATCACCGATGACAATCGGCTTCCGACCTCCAGCACGAAGTCGAAGATCCGGCTGGTCAATGGCCTCACCGGCCTGAGCGATACGCTGTCGCTGTCGGTCGACTATGAAGCGGTGGCCACCGGTACGCAGAGCGGCGCGGCCTCGGGCTACGCCACGATCACCCCGCCCAGCAATGGCCGCATCGAGATCGACGCACCGACGCTTTCTACGCCGATCTACCTGAATACCGACTTCACGCTGAGCACCCAGGCGGTCTATTCGGTGTTCGTGCTGGGTGACGCAGGCTCACCGGGCACCGTGATCCGCAAGGATCGTTGAGCAAGCGGACGCGGGACGGGCGCAGGTCATGCCGCCCGGCCCGCTCACCGCCGCAACTGCGCCCGCAACTGCTCGATCTGGTCCAGCAGATCCAAGGCCAAGGCCGCCCCCGCCGGACTCAGTTCGAAATCGCGGCTCAGCCGGAATGCCTGCCGCGCGCGTCGCAGCGCGGTGCCGCTGAACCGCCATTCGTCGGGCCCGCTGCCTGCCACCGGGTCGAGTGCGCCCTCGCCCACCAATGCCGCCACCTGCGCCGGTTCGACGCAGCAGATGGTGCTCAGTTCCTGCACCGTCAGCACGGTGTCTTCGGTCAGCACCGTGGTCACGGTCACGCTTGTTTTCGTCACGGTCATCGCGGCCCTCACTTGCGCGGGTCGAAATGAGGAAAGCTCTCGGCCATCTTGCGATAGGCCTCCTGCGCGGCGGGCGTATCGGCCGGCGGCAGCACGGCATCGAGCGTCACGTACAGGTCGCCGGGCGGGTCTGCGGGCAGGCCCTTGCCGCGCAGCCGCAGTTTGCGGCCGTTGGCCGAACCGGCCGGCACGGTCAGTTGCACCGTGCCGTCGGGCGTGGCCACGCGTACCGATGCCCCCAGCGCCAATTCCCACGGCGCCACCGGTACATCCACGTAGATGTCGCGATCGTCGACGCGATAACGTGCATGCGGGCGAAACGCGATTTCCAGATACAGGTCGCCGGCCGGGCCCTCGCCCAATCCCGGTCCGCCCTGCCCGGCCAATCGCAGATGCTGGCCGGCGCGGATGCCGCGCGGAATGCGCACGTCGAGCTGGCGTTCCTGGAACACGACGTTGCCTTGGTCATCGATGACCGGCACCCGCAGCGACAGACTGCGCTGCGCGCCGAAGTAACTGTCTTCCAGCTCGATCAGCACCTTGGCATGGCGATCTTCGCCGCGCAGATTCATTTGCGGCCCTTGCCCGCCACGCTGCGCATAGGCGCCACGCCGGCCGGCGCCGCGCGCACCGCCGGTGCCTGCGCCGCTACCCGCGCCCGCGCTCGCCCGCCGGCCGAACAGACTCTCGAAGAACTCGCTGAACTCGTGCAGATCTTCGCCGCTTTCGGCGCCGCTGAATTCATAGCCGGCGCCCCAATCGGGCGGCGGGCGGAACTGCTGGCCGGCGCGCATCGATTGCAGTTGCGCGGCGGCTTCGTCGTAGGCGGCGCGCTTTTCGGCGTTGCTCAACACCTCGTTCGCTTCGTTCACTTCCTTGAAGCGCGCCTCGGCATCGGGCTCCTTGCTGACGTCTGGATGATATTTGCGCGCCAGCTTGCGATAGGCGCGCTTGATCTCATCGGCGCCGGCCGTCTTCTCGACGCCCAGGGTCTTGTAGTAGTCCTTGAATTCCATCAACCGACCTCGTCCGGCAGCCGTCAGGCGGGCAGGCCTTCGCCGACCACGCCCGCCACCAGCCGGGTCAGCGTTTGCGCATAGTCGATGCGCAGAAACTCGTTCGGCCCGTGCGCATTCGATTGCGGCCCAAGCACGCCGGTGATCAGGAACTGCGCATCGGGAAAATAATCGCCCAGCATGTTCATGAACGGAATCGTACCGCCCTCGCCCATCCAGGCCGCTTCGCGGCCGAAGCAATCGTGCGACAGGCGATCGAGCCGCTCCTTCAGCCACGGCGCGGTGGGCGGCGCGTTCCAGCCGCTGGCGGCCCAATCGGCCTCGAAGCGCACGCGCGCCTGGTAGGGCGGATCGGCTTCGAGCAGGCGCTTCAGTTCGGCGCTGGCGCGTTCGCCGTCCACCGTGGGCGGCAGGCGCATCGACAGCTTCAGCGCGGTCTTCGGCCGCAGCACGTTGCCGGCCGCATCGACCGACGGCAGGCCGGCGCCGCCGGTCACCGACAAGGCCGGGCGCCAGGTGCGCGCCAGGATCGCCTCGATGGGATCGGTGGTGGTCGGCTGTGCGCTCACCATCACGGCATCGCCATGATGATGCGCTTCATGGCTGCAACCGACCCACGGGAACTGCTTCCACACGGCGTCGCCGAGGATCGCACCGGCGGCTTGCGCCTCGGCCATGCGAGCAGCAGGGATCGGTGCGTGAAACGCCTCGGACAGCACGCGGCCGGTGCGCGAATCGTCGATGCGATCGAGCAGGCGCCGGGCGATGCGAAACGACGACGGCACGATGCCGCTGGCATTGCCCGAATGCACGCCCTCGGACAGGATCTCGACGCTGAGCACACCGCCGATCAGCCCGCGCAGCGACGTGGTGACCCAGAGCTGATCGTAGTTGCCGCAGCCCGAATCGAGCGCCACCACCAGCTTGACGGCGCCGAAACGCGGCGTGAGCAGATCCAGATACGCCGGCAGGTCGTAGCTGCCGCTTTCCTCGCAGGTCTCGATCAGGCCCACGCAGCGCGGCCGCGCCGCCTGCTGCAGATCGATCGCTGCGATCGCGGTGAGCGCGGCGAACACCGCATAGCCGTCGTCGGCGCTGCCGCGGCCGTACAGCTTGTTGCCTTCGACCACCGGTTTCCACGGGCCCAGCTCGTCGCGCCAGCCGCTCATCTCGGGCTGTTTGTCGAGATGGCCATAGAACATCACCGTGGCATCGCCGCCGGCACCCTGCGTGGCCGGCGCATCGAACACGATGCAGGGCGTGCGCCCTTCGATGCGCACGATCTCGATCGTCAAGCCTGGCAGCACACCGGCACCGACCGAACCCGGCAGCGCCTGTGCCCAGTCGCGCGCGCTACGCACCACGGCGTCGAGGTGGCCGTGCTCGGCCCAGTTGGGATCGAAGGCCGGCGACTTGGCCGGCACGCGCACGTAATCGACCAGCCGCGGCAGCAGATCGTCGCGCCAGCGGCGGTCGACGAATCGACCGATTTCAGACAGGTCCATCGCTTGTACTCCCGGCCTTGCCGATGTTGAAGGCCTCGCATCATCGTACCCGCATTCGCGCCGCGGCTCACATTGGTGGACAAATCACCGCTGCCCGCACGCCTGCCTCAGCCCCCGGCCGGCTCGCCGCCCGCCCCCATCATCTGCAAGAGCTTGTCGCGCACCATCCGGATGTGGCTGCGCAACGCATACAACTCGTCGGCATGCGACAAGGGCACGGTCAACCGCTCGACGCGCGCATCCAGTTCGTCGAGCCGCGCCAGCAGCGCCGACGGCCGCTCGCCGCCCTCGGCCAGATCGTCTTCGATGCGCCGCAGCTGGCCATACCAGCGGAACACGCGCGAACGCACGCGAAATTCGTACAAGGGCGGCAGCACGCGCGACAATGGAATCAGCACCGCAACCAGCGACAGCAGCACCACCCACATGCGGTCGATCAGGTTGGCCAGCCAGAACGGCAGATAGCGCTGCAGCCATGGCGGCCCGGCGCGCAGATAGCGTTCGGCTTCCTTGGCCAGCGGCCATTCCAGCGAGCGCGCGGAAGGAAAATCACCGCGCCGCTGGAACCAACCGGCTTCGCCGTGGATTGCCTGCGCCGCCTGCACGAACAACTGCGCCAGCGCCGGATGGATGTCGTCGCGCGCCACCAGCATTGCGGTCGGCGCGATCAGGCGAATGTCCTGCGGCGGCCGATCTGCCGCCAGATCGACGACGCCGCGCGGCAGGGTCACCGGGCTGAGAAACGGATAGCGGCGCGAATACGCCTCGGCCTGCGAAAAATCGAGCAACCGGATGCCCGGCGTCTGCAGCAGCATCTGCACCAGCAGCGCCTCGGGCGCCGACGCGAACGCCACCGCATCGATGCGGCCTTCGAGCATCGCCGCCACCGCCGGCGACTGACTGAGTTCACCCAGTTGCAGATCGCCGGCATCGATCTTGTTCGCCTGCAGCAGCCGCAGCATCAGGTTCGGCACGCCGCTGCCGGGCGGGCCTACGTTCATGTGCCAGCCGCGCAGCTCGGTCAGGCTTTCGATGACGTCGTGGCCCAGGCGCTGGCGCGCGGATTCTTCGCGATAGAACAGCCACACCGGTTCGTAGAACAGGCTGCCAAGCGCCACCAGATCGTCTTCGCGCGGTTGCCCGGGCGACGGAGCCTCGGCATCGGCGCCGCCCTGCACGAAGGCCAGGTCGATACCCGAATCCGGATCGCGCAGCAGATCGAGATTCTCGGCCGCGCCCTGCGTCGGACGCAGCCGCACCTCGATACCGTAGCGGCCCAGCCACTGCGCATAGCGGCGGCCGAAGGCGTCATAGGCGCCCTGTTCCTGGCCGGTGGCCAATGTGACCACCTTGGGCGGGGTCGGTTGCAGATACCAGTAGGCAGCGGCCAGCAGGGCGAGGGTCAGCAGAACGAACGGGCCGGCCGTGGCGAGCAGGTCGCGCAGGGAGAGCATCGCGTTGCGGATTGCGCGGGGCATCGGAGATGGCAGATCAGGCGATGAAGAGTCGCGAAGAAGGGATCGGCAGCGTCCCGTCGGTGGCAGTCGATTCTAACCAAGGCGGCAATATAGGGCCGGCGAGCCGCCGGGCGGTTTGAACTAAGCGGAACCCAACAGATTGAAAAGCAGACCGCGCAGCCATCGATGCGCGGGATTATGGTGCATGCGCCGGTGCCAGAACTGCCTGACATCCGCGGTTTGCAGGTTCAGCGGCATGGCAAATGCCCGGATACCCTTCGTCTCCTTGAGCGCCTGTCGCGGAATGGTGGCGATGAGCGTAGAAGAAGCGACCACCTCCACCGCCGTGTGATAGTGGGTCACCTGCAGGCTGATCGAGCGCCGCAGCCGAAGCCGCGCCAACTCCCGCTCGACCTGGCCATCGGCGTTGCCGGAAACGACCGAAACATGTTGTGCCGCAACGAAGTCGGCAAGGCTGATCCGATCGCGAAAACGCGGATGCCGTTTGGACGCAACGCAGCAGTAGGAATCGTCGAACAGATGCTGCTGATGAAATCCCGATTTCAGGAAATCCAGGTGCCCGATCGCCAGGTCGGCCCGCCCGTCCTGCAAGACGTCTCGATACTGTTCGTGAGGAATCTGCGCCGCCTCGATGCAAACGCCCGGCGCCTCGGCGGCCAGCTTTCTCATCAATAGCGGCAGCAGCGTTCTTTCTCCAACGTCGGAAGTCAGCAGGCGGAACCGGCGCTCGGCGTATCTCGGGTCGAAGCCCAGACGATTCTCGAACGCCTGTTCCAGGCGCAGCATCGCCTGCTCCACCGGAGCGGCCAGCTCCTCGGCCAGCGCCGTCGGCATCACGCCGCCGGTGACGCGCACGAACAGCGGATCGTTGCACGTCCTTCGCAAGCGCTGCAAGGCATTGCTGACCGCGGGCTGCGACAAACCCACCGCAAGCGCAGCGCGCGAGACGTTGCGCTCCTTATAGATGGCGGCAAACACCTTCAAGAGATTGAGGTCGAATGTCTTTATATTCATGCGATCAATATTAAGAGAATTCAGAATCAATTGGACGACATATTCTGATGAACAGATGATCACGTCTATACAAGCCCGCTGCCGCCGCGCCTGGCAGCTCAGCGGCCCGCCTTGAAAGACGGGCGAGCACGGGATCGAATTCAATCAAGGAGGCAAATCGATGCAATTTGTCCGGAACTGTTGGTACGTGGCGTCATGGTCGAATGACGTCGAAGCCGGCAAGCTCTTCCCAAGAATCCTGCTCAACGAAGGCATCGTTCTTTTTCGCGATGACGATGGCCGGATCCAGGCGATCGAAGACCGCTGCCCTCATCGCCACGCACCGCTCCATATGGGAACCTTGATCGACGGCGGCCGCATCCGCTGCGGCTATCACGGGCTCGAGTTCGACGGATCCGGACACTGCGTGCGCAACCCTCACGCGTCCGGGCGCATATCGCCGGCCGCGAAGGTGCGCGCGTATCCCGTGCTGGAAAAGCATTCGCTGATCTGGATATGGATGGGCGACAAGCCCGCCGATCCTGACGCCATTCCCGATTTCAGCCTGCTGGATGGGTCACACGAGATCAGCAGGCGCGACTACATCCTGATGCGGGCCAACTATGCCTTGGTCGTCGACAACCTGATGGATCTCAGCCACGCAGCCTTTCTTCACGACGGCATTCTGGGCAGCAAAGAGACCATTCAGGCGGAATATGAGGTCACGCAGGAGGGCAACCAGATCACGGTGGCACGGCAGTGTTCAAACGTACCGGTGCCCGGGCTTTTCGACCTGATGTTCAAGCGTGACGGCGGACACGTCGATCTGTGGGCCGACATCCGCTGGGACGTTCCCGGCTGCCTGATGAACGACACGGGCGTGACCAGCCCGGGAGCACCACGTGATCAGGGCACCGGCATCTACGGGATGCATTTCCTGACGCCGGAAACCGAAACTAGTTGCCACTACCATTTCGTAGCCGCCCGGCAGAACCCGATCAACTGGGGCGAGCCGGTGGATAGCGAGATCCGTACGAAGATTTCGGATCTCAGGCGCTTTGCCTTCGAGTTCCAGGATAAAGCCATGATCGAAGCCCAGCAGCAGCTCTTGTCGAGGTCTGCCGCTGTGCCCCCGTTCGTATTGCTGGAAACCGATGCGGGCACCGCCCGCTATCGCCGGGTGCTCGAATCGCTGATCGCGGCCGAACGCGAAGCCGCATTCGCGCAAGGTCGATCATGAAGTACAAGCGCCTCGGGTCTACCGGCCTGGTCGTATCCCGCGTCAGTCTCGGCATGATGTCTTATGGGTCGCCGGGATGGCAGGCCTGGGTTCTGCCCAAGCAGGAAGCCAGGCGATTCGTTCAGCAGGCCCTCGATGCCGGCGTCAACACGTTCGACACCGCCGATTTCTATTCGATCGGCGAAAGCGAGAACGCGCTCGGCGACGCCATTCACGATCTCGGCGTGCGACATGAAGTGGTGCTGGCAAGCAAGGTCGGCCTGCCGATGTCGGCCGCTCCGAACGGCGGCGGCCTGTCGAAGAAACACGTGCTGGCCAGTCTGGACGCCTCGCTGCGGCGGCTGCGCACCGACTACCTCGACCTGTACCAGCTTCATCGGTTCGATCCCCACACCCCGATCGACGAAACGCTCGATGCCCTGGACATCGCCGTACGCGCGGGCAAAGTCCTCTATGCGGGCGCCTCCAACTTCAGTACCGCCCAGATCGCACCGGCGGTCTTTGCCAACCGATGGCGGCCCGCGCCGCCGCTGGCTTCGATGCAGGTTCAGTACAACCTGCTGTACCGCGAAGAAGAGCGCGACATGCTGCCGCTTTGCCGGGACAACGGCATTGGCGTGATCGTCTACAGCCCCTTGGCCAGGGGATGGCTCACTCGCAATCCCCGGCAAGTTGCTTCGATGACGGAGCGCGAGGCTTTGCGCGCGAAGTCCGATCGCAAGGCCGAACAGCTCTACGGTTCCATCGAGAACGCAGCGGTACTCGCCGCCGTGCACGCGATCGCGCAGGAACGAGGCGTCACGCCCGCGCGTATCGCACTGGCCTGGCTGCACGCCCAGCCGGCCGTCAGCACGGTGCTGTGTGGCGCGCTCGAACCGCAGCACCTCACCGAGGCGCTTGCCGCCGTCGATCTGGAACTGTCGGCAGACGAATGTCGCCGACTGGAAGAACCCTATGTTCCGCAAGCGGTGAAAGATGACGCCTTCGCCGCCGTCAAGGCATCGGCCGGCAACGATGATTCCCATTCAAGCAAGTGAGCAGCACATATGATTCATCCCTTTCTCATCGGTGATCAGTGGCGCCGCGGCACCGCCGGCAGGACATTCGAATCGATCAACCCAGCGGACGGCAGCGTCGCTGCCGTCGTCGCTGAATCTTCGCAGCAGGATGTGGACGACGCCGTTGCTGCCGCACAGGCTGCGCTGGCCGACCCGACGTGGGCGAACCTGTATCCGCATCAGCGTGCCAGGCTGCTGCGCCGTCTGGGCGATCTGGTTGACGCCAATGGCGAGAAGCTTGCGCAGCTGCAAAGCCGCGACAACGGCAAAACCATCGCCGAGAGTCGCGCTCAGGTCGGCTGGGCCGGAGACGTTTTCCGTTATTACGCCGGCGTTTGCGAGACATTCGAATCGGCGGTGATTCCTTCGCGCGGCAACTACCTGCTGACGTCGACGTATGAACCGATGGGCGTCGTCGCAGCGATCACGCCATGGAACTCGCCGATCTCCCTAGAGGCGCAGAAACTCGCTCCGGCCCTGGCAGCCGGCAACGCAGTCGTGTTGAAGTCATCGGAAGTCACGCCGATGGTCGGCCTCGAGTACGGCAAGCTGGTGCTCGAAGCCGGGTTTCCGCCCGGCGTGGTGAACGTGGTCACCGGCGGCGTGGATGTCGGTCGCGCACTCGTCGGGCATGCCGGCGTCGACATGGTCACCTTTACCGGGGGCGTAGCCGGTGGCCGCGCGGTTGCGCGCGCGGCGGCCGAGCGACTGGTGCCGGCGCTGCTGGAGCTTGGCGGCAAATCGCCGAACATCATCTTCGACGACGCGGATATCGATCATGCCGTGATCGGAGCGTCGTACGGAATCTTCTCGAACGCCGGGCAATCGTGCATCGCCGGCTCGCGCATCTTCGTTCAAGACAGCATCTATGACGAGTTTGCGCAGCGGCTCACGGCCGCGGTGAAACGGCTGACCGTCGGCGATCCCTTCGATGCGAGCACTGCGGTGGCACCCGTGTCGAGCTTCCAGCACCGCGACCGGATACTGTCGATGGTCGGGCAGGCGCTGAACGAAGGAACACGCGCACTGTGCGGGGGCGCTCGACTCGAGGGCGGCGCCTACGACCGCGGCGCCTACGTCGCGCCGACGGTCCTCGAGTTGCCGTCCAATCAGGCCCGCATCGCGCAGGAAGAAATTTTCGGCCCGGTCGCCTGCCTGCTAAGGTTTCGTGACGAGGACGACCTCGTTCAGCAGGCCAACGATACGGTGTTCGGCCTCGCGTGCGGCGTCTGGACCGAGAACTATCGGCGCGCCACTCGCATCGCCCGACGCATCAAGGCCGGAATGGTCTGGGTCAACACCTACAAGCAGACGCCGGTCAACATGCCTTTCGGCGGCCACAAGTCCAGCGGCATCGGCCGTGAGTGCGGCCTGGAGGGTTTGCGTCCCTACCTTCAGCAAAAGAGCGTCTTCATGAACCTGGCCGAGGAGCCGCTGCCGTGGCCGCCACGCGGCACATGAACCCGGCGTAGATCGCTGAACGGCCCCCGCGGGCCTGCAAACGAACTGGAGCAGGAATGCATGCGGATTCGACCTGGTCGATCGGCCCGGGTGCGCTCGTTCCTATGAAGGCACGAAAGCGGAACAGACTCTAAAGGCGACTATGCGTAACCACATTGAATCAACGATCGTCATCGTCGGGGCAGGCCCTGTCGGTCTGGGCATGGCGATCGAGTTATCCCAGCGCGGCATCGATTGCACGGTGGTCGACGAAGGCGACGGCCACGTGGAGCATCCAAGAACCGGATTGGTGGCGGTGCGCACGATGGAGCTGCTGCGCCGCTGGGGATTGGCAGACGCTGTCCGCAAATGCGGCTTTCCGGACGATTACGCGCTCTCGATGGTGTTTTGCACCGCGCTGAACGGCTGGCTTCTCGGTCGCGAGGACTATCCATCGATGCGTGATGCGCCAACGCCCGATTCGACGCCGGAGAAGAAGCAGCGCTGCCCGCAGATGTGGCTGCAACCCATCCTGGCGGATGCGGCACGCTCCAGCGCCAAGGTTCGGCTGCTCTACCGGCACCGGTTCATGGAACTGGAGCATACGGCGCAGGGTATCCGTATTCATTGCACGTCGATGCAAGACGCAAGCGCGCTGCACGTCGACGGCCGCTATCTGCTGGCTTGCGATGGCGCGGCCAGTTCGATACGCCAGCAACTGGGTATCGAGATGGAAGGCAGGTTGCTGTCCTATTCGATAAACATCCTTTTCCGTGCACCCGGATTGATCCGACAGCACCCGATGGGGCAGGCTGAACGCTACATGTTCGTGGGGCCGCACGGCATGTGGGGCAACCTCACGGTTGTCGATGGCCACGAGATCTGGCGGCTCACTGTTCTGGGTTCCGAGCAGAAGATGAACCTGGCCGGCTTCGACGCTCGCGCATGGGTGTTGCGCGCATTGGGCACCGAACAGGATCCCGAGCGCATCCCGTTCGAAGTGACTTCGGTCGTCCCATGGCGCCGTTCCGAAATGCTTGCCAAACAGTTTCTCAAGGGACGCGTGCTGCTCGTGGGCGATTCTGCGCATTCGATGTCGCCCACAGGCGGCATGGGGATGAACACCGGAATGCAGGAAGTGCTCGATCTGGGATGGAAACTCCAGGGCACGATCGAGGGTTGGGGCGGGCAGGCATTGCTGGATAGCTATGACAGCGAGCGCCGCCCGATCGCCGCCCGCAACAGCTCGTTTTCCACGCAGAACTTCCGGGCCTGGCAGGATACACCGAATCCCGAGGCGGTGTGCGACAACACGCCGGCAGGCAGCCGGCTGCGCACCGAGCTCGGGATTCACCTGAGAGACATGACGCGCGTCGAATGGGAATCCATGGGCCTGCAGATCGGCCACCGCTATGCGGACTCACCGATCTGCGTGCCGGATGGCACGCCGCCGCCGCCGGATGATTTTCTCGAGTACGTGCCGAGCACGTGGCCGGGAGCGCGCGCGCCCCATGCCTGGCTTGCCGATGGCCGCTCAACCCTGGATCTGTTCGGGCGCGGCTTCGTGCTGATCCGCTTCGATGACGGCAGGCCGGAGACCGTCGAAGCACTTGAATCAGCCTTCGCCAAGCGCAAGGTGCCGCTGGAAGTCGTGTCGCTGCGAGACGCGGCAATCAGACGGCTTTACGAACGTCCATTGGTTCTGGTCCGGCCCGACGGCCACGTTGCCTGGCGCGGCGAGACGGTGCAGGACGCGCTCGCCATCGTCGACGTGGTTCGTGGCGCCCAAGGCGCTTCACCTGGAGCAAGGCAATGAACATTGAAGAATAGCCGCCGCTTCCCGGCGCAGGCCTTCCTGATCCGACTGTTCCGCCATTCATTCCCGAGGAGACATCCATGCTCAGACGCACTCTGCTGAAATCTTCCCTGCTGGCCATCGGCGCAGGGACCGGCACACGAAGCTTCGCGCAGTCCGCGAACGGCTTTCCCTCTCGGCCCATCACGTGGGTAGTGCCTTATAGCGCGGGCGGCACCACCGACGTCATCGCGCGCACTCTCGCCAACGAGATGCAGCCGGCGTTCTCGCAACCCATCGTCGTCGAGTACAAACCGGGTGCCGCAACCTCCATCGGCGCGGCCTTCGTCACCCGGGCCCCGGCCGACGGCCATACGCTAATGTCGGCCGACAACGCGGCCCTGGCCTACAACCCGTCCATCTATTCCAAGCTGCCTTACGATCCGAATGGCTTCTCATTCATAGGCTCGATCGGACGGCTTCCGATGGCACTGGCGGTCCACCCCGGAGTGCCGGTGAAAACCGCGCAGGAATTCCTTTCCTGGGCAAAGGCCAACAGCGGCAAGGTGTTTTACGGCAGCCCCGGCATCGGCAGTCCTCATCATCTGAACATGGAGTATTTTGCGGACGCCGTGGGTTTGCCGCTCCAGCACATTCCTTATAAGGGAGGCGCGCCGGCCATCAATGCCTTGGTGGCCGGCGAACTCCAGACCATGATGGTCGACTTGCCGTTGGCACGGGAATTCGCGCTGGCAGGCAAGGTACGGATGCTGGCGCTGGCGGCCGATAAACGGGCTGCGAGCCTGCCTGACCTGCCGACATTCGCGGAAGCGGGCCTGCCCCGCATGAGCCTGGGGGCCTGGCAAGGCGTCGTCGGGCCGGCGGGTATTCCGAAGCCGCTGATCGAACGGCTGAACGGAGCGCTCAACACCGCCTTGCGCACGGACGCCTTCCAGAAGCGCTTCGGCATCTTCGCCTTGGAGATCACGCCCGGCACGCCCGAGTCGTTCGAAGCCTTCGTGCGTGCCGAGCAGGCCCAGTGGGGGCCGTTCATTCGACGCAAAGGCATCACCAACGCGGGATAGGCTGTCCAGCCAAGCGGCGGCGAGGCCCTGCTCTGGCCCG
Source organism: Burkholderiales bacterium (assembly GCA_017307915.1). Classification (GTDB taxonomy): domain Bacteria; phylum Pseudomonadota; class Gammaproteobacteria; order Burkholderiales; family Burkholderiaceae_E; genus Zeimonas. The sequence goes on from JAFKGG010000403.1 coordinate 26,459, forward strand.
CCGCCCAGCCGGAGCGAAGCATCCCGCTCCGGCCAACTCATCGCGCAAGCGCTTCAGCAGATCGTCGGCGCCTTCGTCGCTGACCGAGTGGATCTGCGCCTGCTCCAGCACCTCGCCCAGCTCAGCAGCAGCTACTGGCCGGGCCCGATCCGCTCAGCGCATAACCTCTGGTTATACACACCAGCAAAACCATTCATTTGCCCGGCAATGAACTGATTTCGATAATCGTTGAGTTCCCCCGTTTCATCGCCCGCCCCCAGCGGGCTTGTCTTCGACAAGAAGAGGAGACCTCATGCGCCTATTGAAACAGCTCTGTGCTTTGGCACTGGCCCTTGCCGCCCCGTTGTCGGCCGTCGCCAATGACGCCGACTGGCCCAGCCGCCCCGTCAAGCTCATCGTGCCGTTCTCGGCCGGCGGCGCCACCGATTCGATCGCACGCCTGCTGGCCGAGCGCCTGTCGCAAGCCTGGCAGCAGCCGGTGATCGTCGACAACAAGCCCGGCGCCGGCACGATCCTCGGCACCGACCTGGTGGCCAAGGCCACCCCCGACGGCTACACGATGGGACTGGTGGTGTCGGCGCACGTGATCAATCCGAGCCTGCGCCCGAAGCTGCCCTATGACACGCTGAGGGATTTCGCCGCCATTACGCAGATCGGCGCGCAGCACATGATCATGGCCGCGCACCCGTCGTTCGAGGCCGATACGATCGCCGGCCTGATCGAGCTGGCCAAGAAGCGCCCCGGCAAGATCTCGTACGCCACCTCGGGCACCGGCACCGCGCTGCACCTGTCGGTGGAGCTGCTCAAGACGCGCACCGGCATCGACATCGTGCACGTGCCGTACAAAGGCGGCGCCCCCGCGCAGCAAGACGTGGTCGGCGGCCAGGTGCCGATCCTGCTCGACATCTATCACAGCTCGGCGCCGCTGATCAAAGCCGGCAAGCTCAAGGCCATCGCGCTGCTCAGCCCCAAGCGCGTGCCCGATATTCCCGGCGTGCCCGTGATCGCCGAAACGGTGCCCGAGGTCAGCGCCGTCAGCGTCATCGGCGTGGTCGCGCCGGCCGCCGTGCCGCGGCGGCTGATCGAGAAGGCCAGCGCCGACATGAGCAAGATCATCCGTTCGGCGGATTTCGCTGATCGGCTGCGTCAGATGGGCGTGGAGGCCGTCGGCTCCACACCCGAACAGTTCGACAGCCTGATCCGCGCCGACGTCGCCAAGTGGGCACCGGTGGTGAAGGCTTCCGGCGCCACCGTCGATTGAGCACCGCGCCGCGCACCAACGCCGATCGTTCGTCTCGCCTTTGCAGGAATCCGTCATGTCTGACTATCAGCACACTTCACAATCGTTCGCGTGGAAAGCCAACTCGTTCAAGAACCCGGCCGACTACACGATCCAGCTCGACGACGCCGACCGGCGCGAGATCCTGACCGCGGTGCGCGCGCTGCCGCGGCCGAACGAACCGCAAGCCTTCGGCAAAGACCATTTCCGCTTCGGCGCGCTGAGCCGACGGCTGCAGGAAGCTTCCGAGCAAGTGCGCGCCGGCCGCGGCTTCGTCGTGCTGCGCGGCCTGCCGGTGGATGAAGGCGTGTCGATCGACGAGTTCGTCGCCGCCACCTGGGGCATCGGCACCTACTTCGGCGACCCGCTGTCGCAGAACACCAATGGCGACCTGATCGGCCACGTGGTCGACGCCACCGCCGTGGACCCGACGCCGCGCATGTACCGCAGCAACCTGGAGCTGCGCCCGCACAGCGACATCACGGCAATCATCTCGCTGTCGTGCTGGCACAAGTCGGAAAAGGGCGGCGCTTCGGTGGTGTCGAGCGCCGTCACCGCGCACGACCAGATCCGCGCCACGCGCCCCGAGCTGCTCGAGCCGCTGTATCGCGGTTTCTACTATCACCAGGTGGGCGAGGAAGCGCCGGGCGAACCGCCGGTGACACGCACGCGCGTGCCGTTGTTTGCGGTGCGCGATGGCCAGCTCAGTTCGCGCTATCTGCGCTCGAACCTGGCAGCCGGCCACCGGCAGCTCGGCGTGCCGCTCACCGAGCAAGAGCTGGAAGCGCTGAACTACTTCGACAGCGTCACCACCGCGCCCGAGAACCGGCTGGCCTTCTTCCTGGAACGCGGCGACATGATCGTGCTGAACAACTACACGGTTCTGCACGCGCGCACCTCGTTCACCAACTTTCCGGAACCCGAGCGCAAGCGGCACCTGGTGCGGCTGTGGCTCGACAAACCCGGCTTTCGCAACGTACCGCCCGAGTACAACTTCCATGAAGCGAACGGCGTGCCGCGCCGCGAGGGCAAGCAGGCCAGCCTGGATTTCAAGAAGCTGTATGCCGATGATCCGGTGGCGACCGGTGGCGTGGCGGATCTGAAGGTCACCGATGATCTGGCGGCAGGGACTACGGCCTGAGCGGCAAGGCCCGGGTGACAGACCTGGGTGACATGACGCACTGAAGTTCGACTGAATAGGCGCCCGACGGCGTGCGCCGACGCGCCCGCCACCACGCGTAGTACACTGCCCGTCGAGTAATCGTGCCGCCCGGTCCCGCACCGGGCGGCTTCATTTCGAGGCTCGACACCGTGCATCGATGGCGTGAACCGCGGCGGGGGCT
>JAFKGG010000023.1 GCA_017307915.1 Burkholderiales bacterium
CCATGGGTTCGGTCGAGATCCGCAGTTCGCTGTTCGCCGCCACCGACGCCGCCGGCATTCCTGAATCGGTGGCAACCCAGATCGCCGACATTCTCGACGGCGAAATCGATTTCAAGCGCGACCTGCGCCGCGGCGATCGCCTGCGCGTGGCCTATGAACTGGTCGCCGACGCCGACAGCCTCGACGCGCCGCGCGTCAGCCGCATCCTGGCGCTGGAAATGATCAACGGCCAGCGCCGCCACGAAGCCGTCTGGTTCGAGCGCAACGGCCGCGGCGAATACTTCACCTTCAGCGGTCGCAGCCTGCGCAAGGCGTTCCTGCGGCATCCGGTCGAATTCAGCCGCATTTCGTCGGGCTTCAACCCCGAGCGCAAGCATCCGATCTTCGGCTTCACGCGCGAACACAAAGGCGTGGATTTCGCCGCGCCGCGCGGCACCAAGGTGCGCAGCTCGGGCGATGGCATCGTCGAGTTCGCCGGCCAGCAGCGCGGCTACGGCAACGTGGTGATCATCAAGCATGCCAATGGCGTCTCGACGCTGTATGCCCACCTCGACAGCTTCGCCGACGGCCTGTCGAAGGGCGACAAGGTGGAGCAGAGCGAGGTCATCGGCGCGGTTGGTGCCACCGGCTGGGCCACCGGCCCGCATCTGCACTACGAATTCATCGTCAACGGCGACCACGTCGATCCGATAACGGTCGCCACGGCCGAATCGGTACCGCTGGCCGCCGCCGACATTGCGCGCTTCGCTGAATTGTCAGGCGGCCTGCGCCAGCAACTGGTGCAGATGGACGGCCTGCGCCAGGCTCGCTTCGAATAAGGCGCCCCAGGGGCCGCAACCGTGGCCTGCTACATCGGCCTGATGTCGGGCACCAGCATCGACGCGGTCGATGGCGTGGTGCTCGAGTTCACCCAGGCAGGCGGATGCACGCGGGCCTTCGCTTCACACCCCTTCGACCCGGCGCTGCGCGCCGAGCTTGAAGCCCTGCAATCGCCCGGCCCCGATGAACTGGCGCGCGCCGCGCTGGCAGCCAACCGGCTGGCCGACGCGTATGCCGACGTCGTCGCCGATCTGTTGCGCCGTGCCGGCCTGAACCCGGCCGACGTCGCCGCGGTCGGCGCGCACGGCCAGACGGTGCGGCACCGCCCCGACCTGGGCTACACGATCCAACTGCTGAATGCGCCACGCCTGGCCGAGCGTTGCGGCATCGCCGTGGTGGCCGACCTGCGCAGCGCCGACATCGCCGCCGGCGGCCAGGGCGCGCCGCTGGTACCGGCGTTCCATGCGCAGGTGTTCGGGCACGCCAGCGAGCGGCGAGGCATCGTGAACATCGGCGGCATTGCCAATTTGACGGTGTTGCCGGCGACGGTAGCGGCCGGCGCTGCGCCCCCTGCCGTACTAGGCTACGACACCGGCCCTGGCAACACGCTGCTCGATGCCTGGTGCCGCCGCCACACCGGCGCCGCGTTCGACCGCGACGGCGATTGGGCGCGCCAAGGCCAGACCGGCGCGGCACTGCTGGCCGCCTGGCTCGAAGACCCGTATTTCTCGTTGCCGGCGCCCAAAAGCACCGGCCGAGACCATTTCAATCTGGAGTGGCTGCAAGCGGCGCTGCACCGGGCCGCCCCACCGCCCCGTCCGCAAGACGTGCAGGCAACGCTGCTGGAGCTGACCGCAAGCACGATCGCCCAGGCCTGCCGGCAGGCCGCCGTGCAACGGGTATTCATCTGCGGCGGCGGCGCCCACAACGGCCGCCTGATGGGACGGCTGCGCCAATTGCTGGCGCCCATCCTGGTCGAAAGCACCGCCGCCCTGGGCATCGACCCACTGGCGGTAGAAGCCTGCGCCTTCGCCTGGCTGGCGGCGCGACGGCACGCCCGGCTGCCCGGCAACCTGCCTTCGGTCACCGGCGCCCGGGGAGAACGGATTCTAGGTGTACTGGCCGAGCCGCCGCCCGGCGCGCAATGAGCACCGGCCGGTTACGCTCGCGTCAGACCACGATCAGACCGTGAACGAGGACCCGCAGCCGCAAGTCGTGGTCGCGTTCGGATTCTTGATCACGAACTGCGCACCTTCGAGGTCTTCCTTGTAGTCGATTTCGGCGCCGACCAGATACTGGTAGCTCATCGCGTCGATCAGCAGCTCGACGCCGTTCTTGTTCATGATCGTGTCGTCTTCGTTGGTTTCCTCATCGAACGTGAAACCATACTGAAAACCGGAACAGCCGCCGCCCTGCACGAATACGCGCAGTTTCAGAGCGGGGTTGCCCTCTTCTTCGATCAGTTGTTTGACCTTGGCCGCAGCGCTATCGGTAAACAGCAGCGGGGCCGGCATTTCAGCCACAGCATTCATTGAAAATCTCCGTTACACGATCATTGTAGGATGCGTGTCAAGACCCCACGGCCGCCGGGGTGGATCATGTCCGCATTAGCAAGGCCGGCGCTGACCGCCCGGCGACACCTTCATTCGTTGCTGGCCGCCAGCTTCAGATCCGGCCGGCCCCCTTCGAGATGCGCCAGCACCCCTTCGAGCACCGCGCCGTGCTGGATCTCGATCGCCCGGTAGCGCACTTCGCCGCACAGCCGCGCCTTGGGCTGCAGCTCGATCAGCTCGTCAGCCTGCACCGGGCCGGCAATCGTGCCGTTGACCACCAGGTGGCCGGCCCGCACCTCGCCTTCGATGCGGGCGTTTTCCGACAGCACCAGCATGCTCGGCTCGCCGTCGATGGCGACCACGCTGCCGTGCACCTCGCCATCGATGCGCAAGCCGCCGCGAAAACGCACGTCGCCCTGAATCACCGTGCCGGCGCCGATCAGGCACTCGATGGTGTTGGGATTGAGCTTCTTCTTGCTGAACATCGTTCCCCCTCGGGTGCAGAGCGACCACGGCGCGCGGCCAGGGCATCACGGCATGGCAGTCTGCTGCGCGCGCAGCGTGCCGCCTTCGAGCACGCGCAATTGCACCGACTTCAGCACTTCGCCCGCCGGCACCGGGAAATAGCCCTCGACCCGCAGATGGCGCCGGAACGAAACCTTCATCCGCTCACGCGCATCGGTCGGGCCCTCGTCGGGCAGCAGCAGCGTTTTCGTGCGCCCGTTACCGGCCACCGTCAGCAACAACTGCAGCGATCCGGAAAACTGCCGCACCTCGTGGCCGTTTTGCGTCAGAAGCGCACGATAACGCATCTGCCGCGAGGCTTGGTCGGGTTCGACCTCGAACCGACGAATGGCGATCGGCCCCTTGGCCTCGCCGCCGTCCTGCAACAGGCTTTCCAGATAGGCCAGGTCGCTTTTCAGCTCGGCGTTTTCGGCTTCGAGGCGCTTCAGTTGCTGGGCCAACTGTTCGCTGGCGGCGCGATCGACCAGCGCCTGGCTGTCGGCGGCGCTGGCCAAGCCCTCCAGCCGGCTACGCTCGGCGCTTTCCTGTGCCAGCCGCTCGCCGAGCGATTTCATTTCATCATTGAGCTGCCGGCGTTGAGTCAGCAAGCCATCGAGCGCCGGATGCAACCACCAGAAAGCGACGCCGGCCAGCCCTGCCCCGAGCACCGCGGCCAGCGCGAGCGCCGCCAGCCGGGCGGGCCAAGGCACATGCCGGCGTACCGTCATCCTGGAGGCGCTCACCGAAGGGCGAGCCGTCAGCTTCAGCTTCACGGCGGTGCAAACGCGAGCCGGCCGACGCGCAGGCGCCGGCGGCGGAACCTCTTGATCGACGCGACGCGGCCGGGCGCGTCAGGCGCGCATGGCGGCCGCCCCGGTCGGGCGAGGACTCATGGTAGCACCGGCAATTGCGTCAACCCGGTCTCTTCGGGCAGCCCGAACATCAGATTCATGACCTGCACACCCTGCCCCGAAGCACCCTTGACCAGGTTGTCTTCGACCACCAGTACCACCAGCAGATCGCTGCCGGGCGGGCGATGCACGGCAATGCGGGCGATGTTCGAGGCGCGCACCGAGCGCGTCTCGGGCGTGGCACCGGCTGGCATCACGTCGACGAAGGGTTCACCGGCAAAGCGCTTTTCATACAGAGCCTGGAAATCGACCTTGCGCCCGGCCGGCGTCAGCCGCGCATACAGCGTCGAATGGATGCCGCGGATCATCGGCACCAGATGCGGCACGAACACCAGGTTCACCGGTTTGCCCGCGATGGCATTCAGCCCCTGCACGATCTCGGGCAGGTGCCGATGGCCGGCCACGCCGTAGGCCTTGAAGTTGTCGGCAGCCTCGGCCAGCAGCGTGTGCACTTCGGCCTTGCGCCCGGCGCCCGACACCCCCGACTTGCAGTCGGCGATCAGGCTGGCCGGATCGACCAGATCACCACCGGCCGCATGCACCGCCGCCGGATCGAGCACCGGCAGGAAGCCCAGTTGCACCGAGGTGGGATAGCAGCCCGGCAGACCGATGATGCGCGCGCGCTTGATCGCCTCGCGATTGACCTCGGGTAGCCCATACACCGACTCGGCCAGGATGTCGGGGCAGCTATGCGGCATCTTGTACCAGC
>JAFKGG010000404.1 GCA_017307915.1 Burkholderiales bacterium
GGCTGTGCTTTGCGCCTTGATTGCGCCTGGCCCTGGGGCTCACCCTTCGGGCCGAGGCCTGTGCGGGCGCCATCCTTCGTTGCCGGCTCCTTACGTGGCACCGCCACGTGCGTCGCCGGCGCCTCGTCTGGCGCCCGCACAGGCCTCGGCGCGGGGACGATCGTTGTGTGAACAGGCCCTAGCCCCCGGCCCGGCAGCGCTGGCCGCTGTCGCATTCGTTCCACGGCCACCATTTGCTGGCGTTCCTTTCATCATCGGTCGTCGACCTTCCGTCGGGCCTGGGGGCGAAATCGTGTACGCCGCCCTTGTGGGCCGGCGTGCGATGGACGAAAACATCTGAAGGACCTCCAGGGCCCGTAACTTGGCGGCTGCGCCTGCCCGGCCCCATTGACGACGACACACGTACGCGCATGCAGGTTTCGAACGATCTCGGCTCCAACCCTCTCGCGGCCCAGGCATGCTCGGCACCGTCGGCGGACGCACGCGAGCAGGTGTTGCGGCGGATGGCGCTGAACTACGAAGCGATTCTGCAGACCGCTTCGATCGGCATTGCATTCACGCGCGAGCTGTATTTCGAGCACGTCAATCCGCGTCTCGAGGACATGTTCGGCTGGCCGCGCGGCACGCTGGCCGGCCAGCTCAGCCAGGTCGTGTTCCCGAGCAAGGCCGACTTCGATGAGCTGTTCAGCTATACGCAGCCGCTGCTCATGCAGGGCTTGGCCGTCGATTTCGAGCGCGAGCTGGCGCGCCGCGACGGTAGCCTGTTCCGCGGCCACATCCGCGCCAATTCGGTCGATCCGCTGCGGCCGCGCGAAAGCGGCGTCATCTGGATCGTCGAAGACATCACCGAACACCACCGCTCGGTTCAGGAACTGCAGCGCGTGCGCGACGAGCTCGAGATGCGCGTGCGCGAACGCACCGACGCGCTGGCGCGCGCCAACGAGCACCTGCTCAACGAGATTGCCGAGCGGCGCGTGGCCGAATGCCGCATCCGCCATCTCGCGCACCACGACAGCCTGACCGGGCTGCCCAATCGCCGCCTGCTGGAACAACGCGTCGGCGAAGCGCTGACGCAGGCCCGCCAGCGCGGCCGCGGCTGCGCCGTCGTGTTCCTCGACCTCGATCGCTTCAAGACGATCAACGATTCGCTCGGCCATGGCGTCGGCGACGGACTGCTCAAGGCCGTGGCGCGGCGCCTGGCCGAAGTGGTGCGCCCCACCGACACGGTGGCGCGCGTCGGCGGCGATGAATTCGTGCTGCTGCTGGCCGACATTGCCGGCGCCGACGACGCGGTGCACGTTGCCGAGCGGGTGCTGGAACGGCTATCGCAGCCGTATCGCATCGAGCGGCATTCGCTGCGCATCACGCCGTCGATCGGTATCGCGCTGTCGCCGCGCGACGGCGATGAGGCCGAGACCTTGCTCGGCCACGCCGACGCGGCCATGTATCACGCCAAGGCGCAGGGCCGCCAGTGCTTCCAGTTCTTCACCGAGAACGTGCTGCGTTCTTCATCGCAGCGCTTGCAGATGGAGAACGAGCTGCATGGCGCGGTGCTGCACGGCGAGTTGCGGTTGCACTATCAGCCGCGCATCGAGCTGGCACGCGGCACGCTCAGCGCCACCGAGGCACTGGTGCGCTGGCAGCACCCGGAAAAGGGGCTGGTCAGCCCCGGCGAGTTCATCCCGCTGGCCGAAGAAACCGGCCTGATCCATGCGATCGGCGACTGGGTGCTGCGCGAAGCCTGCCGCCAGCAGCGCCTGTGGCGCGATCGCGGCCTGCCGGTCAAGCCGGTGGCGGTGAATCTGTCGGCGCAGCAGTTCCGCAGCCGCGATCTGCACGATTCGATCCGCCGCATCCTGTCCGATGCGCGGCTGCCGGCGCATCTGCTGGAACTGGAGATCACCGAATCGACGCTGATGCACAACACCGGCGAAACGCTCGATACGCTGCAACGGCTGGCTTCGTCCGGCGTCAAGATCTCGATTGATGATTTCGGCACCGGCTATTCGAGCCTGGCCTATCTGAAGCGCTTTCCGGTCGACCTGCTGAAGATCGATCGTTCATTCGTGCGCGACATCCACACCGACCCCGACGATGCGGCGATCGTGCGCGCCATCATCGGTCTGGCCAAGAGTCTGGGGCTGCAAGTGGTGGCCGAAGGCGTGGAAACGCGCGAGCAGGCGAACTTTCTCAACGCCACCGGCTGCGACGAGGTTCAGGGTTTTCTGTTCGGCCGGCCGATGCCGCCCGAAGGCGTCGAGCAGTACATCGCCGGCGTCTGCACCATGCCCGTCTGAGCGCTACCGGCCCACTGCTGCTGAGTCGACGCATGGCGCTGTGCCGCCGGGCGCCGCGGCGGCGCTTCGCCGGCACGCAGATCGATCGACCACGCGGTGGCGGTGGTCATCAGCAGCGCATGGATCACTGGGCGCATAGCGGAACGGCGCATCTTCACCTCGTCTGGATTCAGTTCATTTTCACCGGTACGAAGATGCGCTGATCGCCGCGCTGCACCAGCAGCGCGAGCTGCCGGGAATGCACGCCGGTCAGCGCACGCCATTGTTCGATGCTGATCACCTGCCGGCCGTTGACCGACAGAATCACGTCGCCCGGCTCGATGCCGGCGCGCGCCGCCGGGCCGGTCACATTTTCGACGACCAGGCCGCCGCGTACGCGTACGGCCTTGCTCTCGCTAGGGTCGAGCACGCGCACCGTGACACCCAGCCGCGCGTCGGCCTGATCGGCTTCGCTGTCGACCTGCAAGGGCGGATCCTGCGGCCCGCTCAGCTTGACGTCGAACTGCTGGCGCCGGCCCTGGCGTACCACTTCGAGCGATGCCGAATCGCCCGGATTGGCCGTGCCGACGACGGCGGCCAGATCGCTGGCGCGTTCGATGCGGCGCTTGTTGAATGCGGTGATGACGTCGCCGCTGCGCAGGCCGGCCCGCTCGGCCGCGCTGCCGGGCGCCACGGCCGAGATCAGTGCCCCGGCCGGCGCTTCCAGGCGGAACGAGTCGGCCAACGCCTGGTCGACTTCCTGCACGGCCACGCCGAGCCGTGCGTGGCGCGCGCTGCCGGTGGACACGATCTGGTTCTTGACGCGCAATGCAACGTCGATCGGCACCGCGAATGACAGACCCTCATACGCGCCGCTGCGCGCATGGATCTGCGAATTGATGCCGATCACGCGGCCGCGCGCGTTGAACAGCGGTCCGCCCGAATTGCCGGGGCGCACGGCGACGTCGGTCTGGATGAATGGCACGTAGGTGTCGCCCGGCAGCGTGCGGCTCTTGGCGCTGATGATGCCCGAGGTGGCACTCTGTTCGAAGCCCGACGGCAGGCCGATCGCCAGCACGTAGTCGCCGATCGCGATCTGCGACGGATCGCCGAACAGCACCACCGGCAGGTCGCGGGCCTCGATGCGCAGCACCGCCACGTCGGTGGTGGCGTCGGCGCCGAGCACGCGCGCCGGCAGCTCACGGCGATCAGCCAGCCTGACCATGATCGAGCGCGCGTCGCGCACGATGTGGGCGTTGGTCAGGATCATGCCATCGCGCTGGATGATGAAACCCGAGCCCTGGCTGCGCAAGGCCGACTGGGCGCTGCGCGAGGCGCGGCCGGGTGACGGGCTGACGATGTCGCCGGCGGTGCCGCGCCCGACCGCCGGCACGTCGACCGTGATGCCGACCACGGCCGGGCCGAAACGCTGGAAGATGGCGCGGTAGTCGGGCGCCGTGGTCGGTGCGATCTCGGGGCTGCGTTCTTCGTCGAGCCGATCCTCGCTCACCACCTCGTCGGATGCCGACGCCCGCATGGCGCGCGGCGTGAACCAGTCGGCCGGATTCAGGCTCCAGCCGTAGGCGGCGCTGCCGGCGCTGACCAGGCTCGCGCAGACCAGCGCGAGCATCAGCGTCTTGCGTGTCATCCTGCTGTCCTGTGCCGTCAGTGGGGATCGAGATCCGTCGGAGGGGGGAAGGGGGTCGGGAAGCGACCCGACCTGGACACGATAGGGGGATTGTCTTAGCAGAGCCTTAAACGTCATCGTGACGCTCATCACACAGTGGGGGCGGCCGCCGGCAGCCGGACTTGCACGCGCAGCCCGCCCAGCGGCGATTGCGCCAGTTCGATGCTGCCGCGGTGGCGTTCGACCACGGCCTTGACGATCGCCAGCCCCAGGCCGCTGCCGTCGCGTTCGCCGGGGGCGCGCCGATAAAAGCGATTGAAGACGCGTTCGCGCTCATCGGTTGGAATGCCCGGGCCGTCGTCGTCGACGCACAGCGTCAGTTCGCGCTCGCCGCGCTCGATGGCGACCTGCACGCGAACGCCGGGCGGCGAATGGGTCAGCGCGTTGTCGATCAGATTGCGCACCAGGCTGTGCAGGCCGCGCCCATCACCCGCCATCGGCGCCGAGTCGGGCGCCGAGAAGGCGATGGTGGCCTGGCGCGATTCGGCCAGCGGCGTCATTTCGGCGACCGCGCCGCCGGCGATCGCCGCCAGGTCGATGGGGCCGCCGTCGGGCGCGCGCGCATCGGGTTCGCTGCGCGCCAGCGTCAGCAGCTGGCCGACCAGATGTGCCGAGCGGTCGATGCCGGCGTTCAACTGAGTGAGCGCCTCGGCGCGTGCCTGGTCATCCTGCGCACGGCCGAGCAGCCCGGCCTGCAGCTTCAAGGCGGCGATCGGCGTGCGCAGCTCATGCGCGGCATCGGCCACGAAGGCACGCTGCGCGGCGAAAGCGCGTCGCAGCCGTTCGAGCAGGCCATTCATCGAACGCACCATCGGCTCGATCTCGGTCGGCAGCTCGGCCTCGGACACCGGGTCGAGCCGCGTCGCATCGCGATTGCGCAATTCCGATGCCACGCGCTCCACCGGCCGCAGCGACTGCCCGATCAGCCACCAGATGGCCAGCGCGATCAGCGGCGCAAGAATCAGCAGCGGGGTCAGGCTGCGCATCGCGGCTGCCGCGGCGATGCGCTCGCGCACCTCGAACGGCTGGCCGACCTGGATCACGCGGCCGCCGGCCAGCGTGCTGTAGACGCGCCAGCGCTCGCCGTCGGCGAGCACGTCGGCGAAGCCCAGCGTGGCACGATCGGGCAGCCGTGCACGCGAACGCGTATGCGACAGGTAGATCTTGGAGCCGTCCGAACTCCAGATCTGCACCACGAAGTCGAACTGCTCGCGGTCTTCGGGCGGGCCGGGCGGCGGCAGCACCGCTCCCTGGTCGCGCAGCGACAGCGCCATCTGCCGCAGGTGATAGTCGAACAGTTCGTGGCTTTCGCGCAGCACGTAGCGGTACGAAACCGAGCCGATGATTGCTTCTGCGAGGATGAACATCGGCAGCAGCGACAGCAGCAGTCGCGTGCGAATCGATGAGCCGCTCATCCGCCTTCCTGACCGTCGCCCTTCGGAACGAAGTAGCCGACACCGCGCACGTTCTGAATGAAATCGTGCCCGAGCTTGCGCCGTAGACCGTGGATGTATACCTCTACTGCGTTGCTTTCGACCGATTCGTCCCAGCCGTACAGGCGATCTTCGAGCTGAGCGCGCGACAGAATGGCGCCGGGCCGCAGCATCAGCGCCTCAAGCACGGCGAATTCGCGCGGCGACAGCGTGACCGGCTCGCCGTTGCGCGTGACTTCGCGCGAAGCGGGGTCGATGCGCACGCCGCGGTGCATGAATACCGCCTCGCCACGCCCGGCGCTGCGGCGCAGCAAGGCGCGGATGCGGGCGCCCAGTTCGTCCAGGTCGAAGGGTTTGACCAGATAGTCGTCGGCGCCGGCGTCGAGCCCGGCGACGCGGTCCTGCACCTCGTCGCGCGCGGTGACGATCAGCACCGGCGTGGCGTCCTTGCGGGAGCGCATGGCGCGCAGTACCGCGATGCCGTCGCGGCCCGGCAGGCCCAGGTCGAGCAGCACCAGGTCGAAGCGCCCGGTGGTCAGCGCCGTGTCGGCAGCCGAGCCGTCGCGTACCCAGTCGACCGTATGGCCGTCCTGGCGCAGGGCGGTTTGCACGGCCTGGCCGATCATTCGGTCGTCTTCGACGAGTAGGGCTCTCATGTTGGGGTTGTTGTCTGGTGCACCGCCGCACGGGCGTTGGGCCGCGGGAATGCCGGGATGTGAGGATACCGTGTCTGAAGCCGCCACCTGGGGCTCGGCGAGTCTTTACGGCAACACTCGGCCGACCGCCGGATGCCGATCGGGCCCGGCAATCGGATGCCGCCCCGTGAGCGCCAAACTGAGAACTCTGCACTCAAGCCGCGTGCGGCGGCCGCCGATAGAATAGCTACGCGGGGCCGGCATGGCGTATGCCCGGCCCTCTAGTCAACGAAGGAGGCTGTCATTTCCGCCGTGTTGCCGATCCAACCCCCAGCCAGCCTCGCGGCCTGGACTGGCTGGCTGCGCGACGCTGACATCCCGGTGCTGCGCAGCACGGTCTTGTCGCTCAAGCGCATCGGCGCCGACCAGGAACGCGCCGCCCCGAACGAGATCACCTCGGTGGTGCTGGCCGACCCGTTGATGACGCTGAAGGTGCTCAAGTACCTGTCGGCCCATCGCACGCAGCGCATCGTGACCGAGGCCAAGACCGTGACGGCCTCGGTGCTGCTGATCGGCATCGAACGTTTCTTTCGCGAGTTCGGCGAGCAAACAGCCGTCGAAGACCTGCTCGCCGAGCACCCGGCCGCGCTGCGCGGCTTGAAGCAGCTGAGCCAGCGCGCGCATCGCGCTGCCGTGTTCTCGCTGGCCTTTGCCGTGCATCGCATCGACCATGACGCCGAAGTGCTGCACGAAGCGGCGCTGTTGCACGATTTTGCCGAGGCACTGCTATGGTGCCACGCGCCCGAGCTCGCGCTGGAAATCCAGAACCGGCAGCGCGCCGATGCCACGCTGCGTTCGGCCAGCGTGCAGCGCGAGCTGCTGGGCATCGAACTGGCCGACCTCGAGCAGGCGCTGATGCGCGTCTGGCAACTGCCGGAGCAGTTGATCGAGCTCACCAATGATCACCGCTCCGAGGATCCGCGCGCGCTCAACGTACTGCTGGCCATCCGTCTGGCGCGGCATTCTCAGCAGGGTTGGCACAACGCGGCCCTGCCGGATGATTTCGCCGACATCGGCGAGTTGCTGAACCTCACGCCGGCGGTGGTGCGGCAGAAGGTGATGCGCCTGGATCGTTGAAGCGGCGCAGCTTGCGTCGCTGCGCCGCCCGTCCCGGCGCGCCGGCAGGCGCGCGTCGGCTCATTCGGCCTTGATGTTGGCTTCCTTGATCAGCTTGGCCCAGCGCTGCGTCTCGGCCTTCTGGAAGCGGCCGAGTTCGGCCGGTGTGCTGGCCACCAGGTTCAGCATCAAGCTGTCGGCGCGTTGGATCACGTCCGGCGCCGCGGCGGCCTTGGCGATCGTCTGTTGAATGCGGTTGACGATCTGCGCCGGCGTGCCGCGCGGCACGTAGACCGCCCACCACGCTTCCATCTCGAAACCCGTCAGGCCGCTCTCGATCAACGTGGGAATGTCGGAGGCGCCCTTGAAACGCTGGCGACTGGTCACGCCCAGACCGCGAAACTTGTCGGCTCGAATCGCCGGCAGCGCGGCCGGCGGATAGTCGAACATCATCGCCACCTGTCCCGACATCAGATCGACGTGTGCCGGTGCGCTGCCTCGATAGGGCACGTGGACCAGCGCGATGCCGGCCGCCTGGCGAAAGGCCTCGGCCACCAGATGTGAAGCCGTACCGATACCGGCGGTCGCATAAGTGACCTTGCCGGGATGGGCCTTGGCATATGTAATCAGTTCGGGAACCGTGCGTGCAGGAAACGACGGACTGACCACCAGGATCGCCGGCGAAGTCGCGAGCAGGCTCACCGGCTCGAAATCGCGCTCGGGATCGTAGCGAAGATCCTTGTACAGACTGACGTTGACGCTGTGCGTGCCGATCGCGCCCATCAGCAGGGTATGGCCGTCGGGCTCGGCGCGTGCCACTGCCTGGGTGGCCACGATGCCGCCCGAGCCCGTGACGTTTTCGACCACCACCGGCTGCCCCCATTCTTCCTGCATCTTGCGCGCGAATACGCGCGCCAGCAGATCCGAGCCGCCGCCGGCCGCGAACGGAACGACGAATTTCACCGGGCGTTGCGGGTAATCGGCTGCGCCGGCGATCGGGCAGGCGAAGGCCGCGGCCACGAACAATGCGAACCGGGAAAGGAATTGGGTCAACATGAGCGTCTCCTCGTTTGACGGTGATCGCCACGGCCGCGGCCGCGACGAGTGCTCAATCCGGCACGGTTGCCGGCACGGGTGCATCGAGTGCGAAGTTGCCGGCCTCGATATCGGTGAGCGCTCCTTCGTGATCGAAGCTCACGCCGATCGGGTCGCCGCCATCGCGAACGATCTGGATCTGCTGCCGCAGCAGCCGGCGGTACATCACCACGCCGCGATCGCTGGACACCAGGTGCTCGTCGGAATGCGCGGCGATCGGCCCCTGGCCGAGCTGCGCTTCCCAGTCATCCGGCTCGGCCTGATGTTCCGCTTCGGTCATTTCGGACCAGACCTTGGCGCGATTCGCCGGCTTGGCGCGGCCGATCGTGCCCGCGAAATCGGCCGGCACGCGCGAGGCGTAATACAGGCAGTGATGCGTGTCGTCGATCGGTACCATCCATGTGACGTGGATGCTCGGCCCTAGCCGAAGCTGACCATCCGGCACGCTGCGCACGTTCGGAAACATGATCGGCGAGACGCGCACCATGTCGTGGCCGCGCGAGGTATTGCGATAGATGGCGCGATAACGGACACCGAGCGGGATGTGCTCGAAAATCACCTCGGGCATCAGCGCCATGTCGGGCACGAAATGGATACCGCTGAAGCTGGCATGCAGAATCGGGATGTGGAACGGATCGAGCGTGTTCTCCATGTTCTGCAGCCAGTTCCACGGCACCTCGCGCACGGTATGGTCGGCGCCCACGCCGAAACCGGTCGGGCCGCTGGCCAGCACCTTTTCCGATGGCGGCAGGTTCTCGAGCAGATTCCAGCGCGGCAGGATCGGCCGCTTGCGTGGTGGGCCGAGGTAGGCGAACACCAGTCCGTAGCGTTCTTCCAGCGGATACCAGGGCTGCCGGATGCGTTCCCGATGCAGGCCGCCCTGCGGTTCGCAAGGCTGGTCGAGGCAGCGGCCGCGTACATCGAATTTCCAGCCGTGATAACAGCAGCGGATGCCGTCGTCATCGACCTTGCCGTAATACAGCGACGTGCCGCGGTGCGCGCAATGCGGCGTGAGCAGACCGGGCCGGCCCTGGCCATCGCGGAACAGGATCAGGTCTTCGCCGAGCACGCGCACCTTGCGCGGTCGAGAACCGGCTTCAGCCGACAGCGCGATCGGGTGCCAGTAGCGGCGCAGCAGTTCGCCGCAGGGCGTGCCGGGGCCCACTTCGGTCAGCTCGGCATCATGCATCGGCGGGCGGCGGCCGTAGGCCGAACCCTCATCGGACGGCAGGTTCGGGTTGGGTGTCATGTCGTGCCTCGTCGGGTGGGAAACGGATCAGGCCTGCGCCGCGGCTTCGGCGGCCGCGCGCGCTTTGGCGCGCAGCCGATCGAGCGTGCCGCCGCGCATCATCGAGCCGGGTAGCGGGTGCCCGACGATGTCCTCGGCCAGCCGCGCCGCTTCGATCAGCGCATCGAGGTCGATGCCGGTCTCGATGCCCATCTCGTGGCACATGAACACCAGGTCTTCCGTGCAGACGTTGCCGGCGGCGCCGGCATGCGCCGCGAATGGACAACCTCCCAGCCCGCCGACGGCCGCATCGAAGGTATCGACGCCCATCTGCAGGCCGGCGTAGGCATTGGCGATGCCCATGCCGCGCGTGTCGTGCAGATGTAGCGACAGCCGCAACTCGGGATGGGCCTCGCGCACCGCGCCCACGACGCGACGGATCGCCGCTGGCGTCGCCCAGGCCATCGTGTCGGCCAGCGACAGCGTTTCGAGCCGCAGACCGTACGTCGCCGATAGCTTGCGGATCTGATCGACCAGGCCGAGCACGCGGGCCAGCGGCACGTCGCCTTCGAAATTGCAGCCGAAGGCGGCCATGATGCCGGCGCGCACCACCGGCACCTCGTGCGCCCGATACATCGCGATCAGCGAATGCTGGGCGGCCAGGTCTTCGTCGGGCGTGCGCTTCTGGTTGCGCAGCAGGAAACGTTCCGAGGCGGTCAGTGCCAGCGATCCGCGGATGTCGAGCTTGTTGGCGGCCAGTGCGCGCAGCAGCCCCTTTTCATTGAGCCACAGTCCGGTATAGATGACGCCGGTGCGGCGCGTGAAGCCTGCGACCACCTGTTCCGCATCGGCCATGCCCGGCACAGCGCTCGGGCTCACGAACGAAACGACCTGGATCTGCGGCACGCCGGTGAGCGACAGCGCGTCGATCAGCTCGATCTTGCGCGCCGTGGGAATCGGGTTCCTTTCGATCTGGAAGCCCTCGCGCGGGCCTTCTTCGTTGATGCGGACGCGTCGTGGCAGATCACTCATCGTGGTTCTCCTTCGGTGGGCCGAACCGTGGCGGCGGCCGGTGGCACGAACGGATAAGGCAGCGGCGGCCCGTCGCGGTAGGGCAGTGCGACGATCGCCGTACCGGGCGTCGATTCGACGCCGGCTTCGTTGACGATGCCCAGCTCCAGATCCAGCAGACCGAAGGCCGGCGCCTGCCGTTTGCCGACGATGCGTGCCCATACCGACAGGGTTTCGCCGACCAGGTTCATCGCTCGGAACTGCAGCCGTGCTTTCCAGACCCAGCCTTCGGGGCCGGCCCAGTCCTTCAGAAGCTGCATGACGAACTGCTGCTTCAGCGAGCCATTGATGAGCAGCCCGGGCAGCTTCTCCTGCTGTTGCGCGTAGGGGGCGTCGTAGTGGATCTTGTGCCAGTTCTCCATTGCCGCCGACCAGCGCATCAGGTGCGTGGTGGTCAACGGTCCTTTGCGCAGCGCCGGCAGCTCGGTGCCGATGGCCACGTCCTCGAAGCGCGGCGTTGCCCGCATGATCATGCTCAGCGCCTCCTTAGCAGCGTGCGACGCGCGATCACCAGCAGCTCGCCGGCTTCGTTGCGGTATTCGCTTTCGATGACGACGACGATCATCGGGCCCTTGCTGGTCTGCCGCAGCGAGATGTCGGCGTAACGCGATTGCAGCGTCACCCGCTCGTCGTGCCGCGCGTAGCGAAAGAACTCGATCTCGGTGCCGCCGTTCAATAGCGCATAGCCCTTCAGCGGCTCGATTTCGGGCAGGCCCTGGGCGGCGGTCGGCCCCAGGCCGTCGAAGGCCGGGTTGGCGGCGTTGAGCTGGATCGGATCGGGTGTGCCGAATGCACGACGAATGATGTGCACCGGATAGAGCGGCGGTGCAACCGGCCCTCCGTAGCGGGCATTGTCGGTACAGGCCTGGTCGAAGATCGGGTCTTCGTCCATGATTGCCTGCGCGTAGCGGCGCACCGCGCCGCGTTCGACCGCATCGCAGGCGAGCTGCACCGGCGAGACGGTGCCGAGGTAGGCCAGGGCGGCCTCGAAATCCGGATTCACGATCCGCTCCTGGCGGCATTCGGATCGGCGCCGACGATGCCGGCAGCCATCAGCGCGTCGATGCGCTCGCCGCTCAGGCCCAGTTCTTCGAGGATGCTGCGCGAATGTTCGCCCAGCAAGGGCGGCGGTGAGCGCACGGCGCCCGGCGTATCGGACAGCTTGACCGGCAGGCCGGCCATGCGCAGACGGCCGGCTTGCGGATGCTGCAGCTCGACGATCATCTCGCGCGCCAGCACTTGCTCGTCGATGACGACCTTGTCGATCGAGTTGATCGGCGTGCACGGCACGCCATGGCGCCGCAGTCGTTCGACCCAGGCTGCAGCGGTATCGGTGGCGAGCACTTCGGCCAGCAGCGGAATCAGAATCTGCCGGTTGGCGGCGCGTGCATCCGAAGTGGCGAAGCGCGGATCGGTGATCCATTCCGGGCGAGCCAGTGCGTGGCATACGCCTTCCCACATCCGGTTGGTGAACGCAGCGACCACGACCCAATCATCGGCTGCCTGGAATGCCTGATACGGCACCGACAACTGCGACGACGCGCCGCGCCGCACCGGTGCGCGGCCAGTGGAAAAGTACGAAGTGATCTGATTGGCCAGCATCGCCAACTGGCCTTCCATCAGCGAGGTGTCGACGCGTTGGCCGTGCCCGGTGCGCTGGCGCGCCTGCAGCGCCATCAGAATGCCGATGACGCCGTACAGGCCGGCCCCGATGTCGGCCACCGACATGCCGGCCTTCACCGGGCCGCGCCCTTCTTCGCCGGTGATGCTCATGTTGCCGGCGAACGCCTGCATGAAGATGTCGTTGGCGCGTTCCTCGGCGAGCGGACCGCTCGGCCCGAAGCCGCTGATGCTGCAATAGATCAGGCGCGGATTGCGGGCAGCCAGCTTGTCGTAGCTGATGCCGATGCGCTCCAGCGCGCCATGGCGGAAGTTGTCGATCAGCACGTCGGCTTCGGCGGCCAGCGCCTGCAGCACGGCCAGACCGTCGGGGTGTTTCAGATCCAGCGCCAGGCTGCGCTTGTTGCGGTTGGCGGCGACGAAGTAGTGCGACACCTGCTGCGGAAAATAGGGCGGCCAGTGCCGGCTTTCGTCGCCGGAGCCGACTGGTTCAATTTTGACGACGTCGGCGCCGTAGTCGGCCAGGGTCATCGCGCAGAACGGCCCCGACATGGCGACGCCGAGCTCGAGAACCTTCAAGCCGTGCAGCGCGGGAAACCCGGGTTGAACCTGCATGGAGCGCTCCTGTTCGGCGGCCTGCTGCCCGTGCGTTCGAATGACGGCAGGGCTTGACTTTGTTGGCCAGATATTCTCAAATATGAGAATCAAATCTCTATATAGAGAAAGTGTAGCGGCGCTATTGCAGGTTGGCAATAGCGCCAGCGAGCTGCTGTGCCGACTGGGAGCGCATATGGACAACAATCTGCCGGCGCTGGAACGCGCGCTGGATACGCTGGAATTGCTCGGTGCCTATCCAGGCGGCCTGAGCGCTGCCGACATCGGTGAACACACCGGCATCCCGCGCGCTACGCTGTATCGCATCCTGCGTCTGCTGCGGCAGCGCGAGTTTCTGGCCGGCGCGCCCGAGGCTGCGACGCGGCTGGTGCTTGGGCCGGCGCTGGCCCGGTTGGCGGCGCTGGTGCCCGGTGAGCGCGAACTGCGCGCCCGTGTGCAGCCGCACGTCGATGCGCTGTGCGCGCAACTGGGCGAAACCGTGAAGTTCGTCGTGCGCGAGGGGTTTGAAGCCGTCACCATCGCGGTTGCGCATCCGCCGGGCGATCTGTGCATCGCATCGCGCGTCGGCGCGCGTCGGCCGCTGCACGTCGGCGCCGCGCAGCGGCTGATCCTGGCGCATGCGCCGGACGAGGTTCAACAGGCGTTGTTTGCCGGCGGCCTGCCGAGCAGGGCCTCACGCACCATTACCAGCATCCGCACCTTGCGCGAAGACCTGGCCTTGGCGCGCCGGCGCGGCTGGGCAAGCGGCCACAGCGAGGGGGCCGAAGGCGTGGGCGCCGGTGCGGCGGTCGTCACCGACGGCGCCGGCCAGGTGCCGGGCGTGCTGGTGACGGTGTTCATTCACGGCGGCAAATCGTCGGAGCAGCGGCGCGAGATCATGCAGCGCACGATCGAGGCGGCGGGGCGCTTGTCTGCCGCGCTGGGCTCGCGGCAGGCGGGCTGAGCCGGGCCTGGCAGACCAGCCTGAACTTGGCCAAGTGGGGCCGGTATTGCCTAAGGCACCAGCACATCAGCCGCGCACGGCCGCCCCGCCTCGTCCACCGTCTGCAAGCGCACCGTGAACCCCCACAAGCGGTGCAGATGCCGCAGCACGCGCGGCGTCTCGTTGCCCAGCGGCCGGCCGCGGTGACGCATGTGGCGCACGGTCAGGCTGCGGTCGCTGTCGCGGTCGTAGCGCGTGATCTGCACGTCGGGCACGCGCGCTGAATGCTCGTATTGCGCGGCCAGCAGGCTGCGCACGCGGCGATAGCCGCTTTCGTTGTGGATGCTGTCGACTTCCAGCATCGGCTCGACTGCATGGTCGGCGATCGCGAACAAGTGGAACTCGCGGATCAGCCGTGGCGACAGGAACTGCGCGATGAAGGATTCATCCTTGTAGTTGCGCATCGCGAAGTCGAACACGCGCAGCCAGTCCTGCCCGGCGATGTCGGGGAACCATTCGCGATCTTCGGCGGTGGGCTGCTCGCAAATGCGCTTGATGTCGGAAAACATCGCGAAGCCCAGCGCATACGGGTTGCAGCCGGCATAACCGGGTTCGTCGAAGCCGCGCTGCGCCACCACGTTGGTGTGCGAGCCGAGGAACTCGAGCATGAAACCGTCGTCGACCAGCCCGAGGTCGTAGGCGCGGTTCAGGATCGTGTAGTGCCAGAACGTGGCCCAGCCCTCGTTCATCACCTTGGTCAGGCCCTGCGGGTAGAAATACTGCGCCACCTTGCGCACGATGCGCACCAGCTCGCGTTCCCAGGGCGCCAGCCGCGGCGAGTGCTTCTCGATGAAGTACAGCAGGTTTTCCTGCGGCTCTTCGGGGATCGGCGTGGTGCGTGCACCGCGTTCCTGGCGGTCCCGCACCGGGATGGTGCGCCAGATTTCGTCGTGGCGGCTCCATTCGTGTGCTTCGCGTTCGCGCAGCCGCGCTTTCTCGGCCTCAGCCGACAGCGGGCGCGGGTGCTGATAGCGGTTCACACCGTGGTCCATCAGCGCATGGCAGGCGTCGAGCACTTCCTCGACCGCTTCGGCGCCGTAACGCTCTTCGCATTCCATGACGTAGCGGCGCGCGAACACCATGTAGTCGACGATCGCGTCGGCGGCCGTCCACTGGCGGAACAGGTAGTTGCCCTTGAAGAACGAGTTGTGGCCGTAGCAGGCGTGCGCGATCACCAGCGCCTGCATCGGCATCGAGTTCTCCTCCATCAGGTAGGAGATGCAGGGGTCGGAATTGATGACCAGCTCGTAGGCCAGCCCGCGCATGCCGCTGCGATAAGCGTGTTCGTGTGCCAGGAACGCCTTGCCGAAGCTCCAGTGCGGATACGAGATCGGCAGCCCGGTCGACGAATAGGCGTCGAGCATCTGCTCGCTGCTGATCACCTCGATCTGATTGGGGTAGCAATCGAGACCGAACTCGTCGATCGCGATGCGGCCCAGCGCCTGGTCATAGCGCTGGATCAGCTCGAAGTTCCATTCCGGCCCGTGCGAAAGCGGCTGCATGGAGCGCGTCGCTCCCAGCGGACCGAATGAAGAAGAGTGCGTGGCCAGGTTCATGTTTCCCCCCGGTTCATTGGCAGGCTCGGTGCCCTGCGCCTTGCCGTTCAGTGCGCGTGCTCGCGGCTGAACAAGTCGCGGAACACCGGCCAGATGTCGCGCCGCTGCAGCACTTCGCGCATTGCGAACTGCGGCGCCTCGATACGCCGATAGGCGGCCGACAGCGTCGATATGCGCGAATCTTCGTCGGGCACCTCGATGTAGGCGAAGTGGCGTAGCCGCGGCAGCAGCTGCTGTTCGAGAAAGCCGCGGCTTTTCTCGGGGTCAGCGCCGAAGGCGTCGCCGTCGGAAGCCTGCGCGCCGTAGATGTTCCATTCGCCGGGCGGGAAGCGCTCTTCCAGGATCTCGTGCATCAGCGTCAGCGCCGACAGCACCACGGTGCCGCCGGTTTTCGGATCGTAGAAGAAGCGCTGCTCGTCGACCTCTTCGGCGTCGTCGGTGTGGCGGATGAACACCACTTCGACGTGCTCGTAGCGGCGGGCCAGGAACATGTGCAGCAGCGCGAAGAAGCGCTTGGCCAGATCCTTCTTGCGTTCGTCCATCGACGCCGAGACGTCCATCAGGCAGAACATGGCCGCCTGGCTGATCGGCTGCGGCACCGAAGTGCGGTAGCGATAGCGCAGATCGAGTTCGTCCAGGAACGGCACGCGCGCGATGCGGCGCTCCAGCACGTCGATCCGGTCGGCCAACTGCTGGCGCGAGGTCTCGTCGTCGGGCGATTCATTGTCGGCGCGGTCCAGTTCCTGCTGCGCGGCGACCAGCTTGCGGCGGCTTTCGGCGGTCAGCGCGATGCGCCGGCCGATCGCATTGCGCAGCGAGCGCGGCACCGACAGGTTGTTCGGCGCGCCCTGCGTGGTGTAGCCGGCGCGTTGCGGCTTGCGTTCGCGGATTTCGCCGAACGAGGTGCGCACCATGCGCGGCAATTCGAGGTCGTCGAAGAAGATCTGCATGAACTCTTCGCGCGACAGTGTGAACGCGAAGGCGTCGGTGCCGTCGCCTTCGCCGCCTTCGTTGCCGCTGCCGCGACCCTCACCGCCTTGCGGGCGCGGCAGCCGGTCGCCGGCTTCGAAGCTGCGGTTGCCGGGCAGCACGTACTCGCGATCGCCGCCCGAGCCGTGCCGGAACGACGGTTCCGACACGTCGCGGATCGGGATCTTGATCTCGCCACCCTGCTCCATGTCGCGCACCGAACGGCTGGCGACCATGTCGGTCACCGCCCGCCGGATCTGCGCCTTGTAACGGCGCATGAAACGTTCGCGGTTGCCCGCGCTCTTGTTGCGGTCGTTCAGTCTGCGATCGATGATGACGGACACGTGGGGCCCTCCGGCTGGGTGCTCAATGGCAATGACGCGGCACCGTCACTGCGATTTGCGCACCCGCAGATACCATTCGCACAGCAACCTGACCTGCTTCTCGGTATAGCCTTTGTCGACCATGCGGGCGACGAAGCTCTCGTGCTTGTGCCGATCCTCGGCCGAAGCCTTGGCATTGAACGAAATGACCGGTAGCAGGTCTTCGGTGTTCGAGAACATCTTCTTCTCGATCACCTCGCGCAGCTTCTCGTAGCTGGTCCACGACGGATTCTTGCCGCCGTGAGCCGCCCGAGCGCGCAGCACGAAATTGACGATCTCGTTGCGGAAATCCTTCGGGTTGGCGATGCCGGCCGGCTTTTCGATCTTCTCCAGCTCGGCGTTCAACTGCGAGCGGTCGAAGCTCTCGCCGGTTTCGGGGTCGCGATAGTCTTCGTCCTGGATCCAGTAGTCGGCGAACGTGACGTAGCGATCGAAGATGTTCTGGCCGTATTCGGAATACGACTCCAGATACGCCGTCTGGATTTCCTTGCCGATGAACTCGGCATAACGCGGCGCCAGCCACCCCTTGATGAAATCGAGCCAGCGGCGCTGCGTTTCCTCTGGCAGGCCCTCGCGCAGCAGACGCTGTTCGAGCACGTACATCAGATGCACCGGGTTGGCGGCGATCTCGGTCTGGTCGTAGTTGAACACCGCCGACAAGACCTTGTAGGCGAAGCGCGTCGACAGCCCAGCCATGCCTTCGTCGATGCCGGCGTAATCGCGATACTCCTGCACCGACTTGGCGTTGGGCTCGACGTCTTTCAGGCTTTCGCCGTCATAGACGCGCAGCTTGGCGTACAGGCTGGAGTTCTCGGGCTCTTTCAGGCGTGTGAGCACGGCGAACTGCGCCATCATGTCGAGCGTGCCGGGCGCGCACGGCGCCTGGGCCAAGGAGCTTGCCGCCAGCAGCTTGCGGTAGATCTTGACCTCTTCCGACACTTGCAGGCAGTAAGGAACCTTGACGATGTAAATCCGGTCGAGGAAGGCTTCGTTGTTGCGGTTGTTGCGGAACGCCTGCCACTCGCTTTCGTTCGAGTGCGCCAGAATCAGACCCTGGAACGGAATCGCCGAAAAACCCTCGGTGCCCTTGAAGTTGCCCTCCTGCGTCGCCGTCAGCAAGGGGTGCAGCATCTTGATCGGCGCCTTGAACATCTCGACGAACTCGAGCAGGCCCTGATTGGTCAGGCACAGACCGCCCGAGTAGCTGTAAGCGTCGGGGTCGTCTTGCGACAGCGATTCGAGTTTTCGAATGTCGACCTTGCCGACCAGCGAGGAGATGTCCTGATTGTTCTCGTCGCCGGGCTCGGTCTTGGCGATCGCCACCTGCTTGAGCACCGAAGGCTGGATGCGCACGACGCGGAACTTGCTCAGGTCGCCGTCGAATTCTTTCAGCCGCTTGACCGCCCACGGGCTCATGATGCCGGTCAGGTAGCGGCGCGGAATGCCGTATTCGCCTTCCAGCGTGGGGCCGTCGCGATCGGGGTTGAACAGGCCGAGCGGCGATTCGTTGACCGGCGAGCCTTTCAGGGCGTAGATGGGATAGGTTTCCATCAGCGCCTTCAGCCGCTCGGCGATCGATGACTTGCCGCCGCCCACCGGCCCCAGCAGATACAGCACCTGCTTGCGTTCTTCCAGGCCCTGGGCCGCATGGCGGAAGTAGGCGACGATCTGCGCGATCGCGTCTTCCATGCCGTAGAACTCGCGAAACGCCGGGTAGCGTTTGATGATCCGATTGGAGAACAAGCGCGACAGCCGCGGATCGTTACGCGTATCGACGACTTCAGGCTCGCCGATCGCGGCCAGCATCCGCTCGGCCGCCGTGGCATAAGCCAGCGGTTCCTTGCGGCAGAGTTGGAGATAATCGACGAGGGACATCTCCTCGTCGCGCGCCTTGACGTACAACTCGCGGTACGTGTCGAACAAGTTCATAGAACCTCCTTGAACTGCCTGGTCCTGCCGGAGGTCTCTCCGGTAGCCAGTGACACACATGCAAATTCCGGGCCTGACGTTTCGTCGCCTCGTTCGGACGAGGCTTGCAAAGAGCAGAGTGAGGAATCTCCCGTAGTCAACAAGTACGCTTTTGAATCTAGAGTACTTGACCCAGCCAACGAACGACGTCTTGTACGCGATGAATGGCGCAAGGTGTGGTCGTCGACCCACAATCTGTAACGGATCGCGGCTGTCGCAGGTGTACAGCCGTCAGGCGGGGGAATACCCTGGGCTGCGACGATGTAAGGCACGGTGGATCGTGCGGCGCATCGGCAGCGATCAGCGGTGTAAAGCGGTGCGACGATGCGCGGCGGCGCGGGGTGAGCGCATGGCCTGGCGGCGCATGCAATAACGGCGATGGCGGAATTCGGCGCAGTGAGCAGTATCCCGGCCGGCGCGCTGCCACGCGCGCCGGCGCCCTGCCTGTGTTCAGGCGCTGAGCGGCTTGTAACGGATCCGCTCTGGTTTGTCGGCGTCATCGCCCAGGCGACGACGGCGATCCTGCAGATAGTCTGCGTAGTTCCCCTCGAACCAGACGACCTGGCTGTTGCCCTCGAAAGCGAGTATATGCGTGGCGATGCGATCAAGGAACCACCGATCGTGCGAGATCACCACAGCGCAGCCCGGAAAATCGAGCAAAGCCTGCTCCAGCGCGCGCAGCGTCTCGACATCGAGGTCGTTGGTCGGCTCGTCGAGCAGCAGCAGATTGCCGCCGGTTCTGAGCAGCTTGGCCAGGTGCACGCGGTTGCGCTCGCCGCCCGATAGCTCGCCCATCGACTTCTGCTGGTCGCTGCCCTTGAAGTTGAAGCGGGCCGCGTAGGCGCGGCTCGGCGTCGAGTAGCTGCCGACCTGGATCAGGTCCTGGCCGTCCGAGATCTCTTCCCACACGGTCTTTTTCGCGTCCAGCGCATCGCGGCTCTGGTCGACATAGGCGGGGCGCACCGTGTCGCCGACGCGCAGCGTGCCGGCGTCGGGCTGCTCCTGGCCCATCAGCATGCGGAACAGCGTGGTCTTGCCGGCGCCGTTCGGGCCGATGACGCCGACGATGCCGCCCGGCGGCAGCTTGAACGACAGGCCGTCGAACAGCAGCCGCTCGCCGAACGCCTTGCGCAGCCCCTCGGCCTCGATCACCAGGTCGCCCAGTCGCGGGCCCGGCGGGATGTAGATCTCATTGGTTTCATTGCGTTTTTGCGTTTCGACCGAGGCCAGTTCCTCGAAGCGCGCCAGCCGCGCCTTGCTCTTGGCCTGGCGCGCCTTCGGGTTGGCGCGCACCCATTCGAGCTCGGTCTGCATCGCCTTGATGCGCGCCGACTCCTGCTTGGCTTCGAGCTCCAGCCGCTGCTCCTTCTGTTCCAGCCACGATGAGTAGTTGCCCTGCCAGGGGATGCCGTGGCCGCGGTCGAGTTCGAGGATCCAGCCGGCGACGTTGTCGAGGAAGTAGCGATCGTGGGTCACCGCGATGACGGTGCCGGGGAAGCGTTCGAGGAACTGTTCCAGCCACTGCACCGACAGCGCGTCGAGGTGGTTGGTCGGTTCGTCGAGCAGCAGCATGTCGGGTTCGGACAGCAGCAGCCGGCACAGTGCGACGCGGCGGCGCTCGCCGCCCGACAGCTTGGTGACGTCGGCGTCCCACGGCGGCAGCCGTAGCGCGTCGGCGGCCACTTCCAGCTTGCGTTCGATCTCCCAGCCGCCGGTGGCGTCGATGCGGCCCTGCAGCTCGCCCTGGCGCTCGAGCAGCCGGTTCATCTCGTCGTCGTCCATCGGTTCGGCGAAGCGTTCGCTGATCTCGTTGAACTCCTTGACCAGCGCCATCGTTTCGCCGAGCCCTTCCTCGACGTTGCCGCGCACGTCCTTGGCCGGGTCGAGCTGGGGTTCCTGCGGCAGGAAGCCGATGCGCAGGTTCGGCATCGGCACTGCCTCGCCTTCGTACTCGCGATCGACGCCGGCCATGATGCGCAGCAGGCTCGACTTGCCCGAGCCGTTCAGGCCGAGCACGCCGATCTTGGCGCCGGGGAAGAAGGACAGCGAAATGTCTTTCAGAATCACTCGCTTGGGGGGCACGACCTTGCCCACCCGGTTCATCGTATAGACGTACTGGGCCATTGCTTCGAAACCTTGCTCATGAAAGGGAAGGGGACTTCGCCCCACTCGCCGTGCGCTGCGGGCGGCGCACGGCCCGTCGGGATGGGTCCGCGCGGATGGGATCATACCGGCTCGCTCCCGCCAGGCAGCATGCGGCATAGAATCGGCTCCATGAACGACGTCGATCCGCCTTCCCTGTCCCCTGCCGACCCGGCGCAAGCCCCTTATGCGCGCCTGACGCCCGACCGCGTGCTCGATGCGCTCGACACGGTCGGCCTGCGCGGCGACGGCCGCATGATCGCGCTGAACAGCTACGAAAACCGCGTCTATCAGATCAATCTGGAAGACGGCGGGGTGGTGGTGGCCAAGTTCTATCGTCCGCAGCGCTGGTCGGTGGCGCAGATCGCCGAGGAACACGAGTTCGTCGCCGAGCTGGTCGAGCTTGAGATTCCGGTGGTGGCGCCGCTGGTGCTGCCCGGCGCCGAGCCCGCCACGCTGGGCGAGTTCGATGGCTACCGCTTCGCCGTCTATCCGCGCCGTGGAGGGCGCGCTCCAGAACTGGACGATGCTGACACGCTCGAACGCATCGGCCGCTTCATCGGCCGTATTCACGCGGTGGGGGCGGCACGGCCGTTTCGCGCGCGGCCGGCCTTGGATATCGAAAGCTTCGGCAATGAGCCGCGTGACTGGCTGCTGGCCAATGGATTCATTCCTGACGATCTGCGCCCGGCCTGGGTCGGTATCGTCGATCAGGCATTGCAGGCGGTGCGCGCCGCGTTCGAGCGCGCCGGCGACGTACGCCGGCTACGCCTGCACGGCGATTGTCACGCCGGCAACGTGCTGTGGACCGACGACGGCCCGCACTTCGTCGATTTCGATGACGCGCGCAGCGGCCCGGCCGTGCAGGATCTGTGGATGCTGCTGTCGGGCGATCGCGCGGCGATGACGCGGCAGCTTTCCGACGTGCTCGCCGGCTATGAGGATTTTGCCGAGTTCGATCGGCGCGAGCTGCATCTGATCGAGGCGCTGCGCACCCTGCGGCTGATCCACTACGCGGCCTGGCTGGCGCGGCGTTGGCACGATCCGGCGTTTCCGGCCGCGTTTCCGTGGTTTGGCACGCAGTTGTATTGGCAGAACCGCGTGCTCGAATTGCGCGAGCAGGTGGCGGCGATGCAGGAGCCGCCGCTCGAAGGCGTTTGACGACCGATCGAAGCGGTCGGCGTGCGACCCATGACGGCGCCGCCACGCGGGCTGGGCGCCCGGTTTGCTCCTTTGCCCGATCTCATCGGCGCAATGGCGGGCGAACATGAACCCGATCTGGCAGGAAGTGTGGGCGGTGGCGCGCAGCGAGCTCACCGACCTGGGCGACGTGCGCGCCGTCACGCAGTTCTGCATGCGCATCGGCCTGGCCGCGCTGCTCGGCGCCATTCTGGGCATGGAACGCGAATGGCGCGGCAAGCCGGCCGGGCTGCGCACGCACATGCTGGTATCGCTGGGCGCCGCGCTGTTCGTGCTGGCGCCGATGCAGGCCGGCATGAGCCTGGCCGATGCCTCGCGCGTGCTGCAAGGCTTGGTGGCCGGCATCGCGTTTCTCGGCGCCGGCATGATCATCAAGGCGCATCGCGACGATCACATCGTCGGCCTGACCAGCGCGGCCAACATCTGGCTGACCGCTTCGATCGGCATGGCCTGCGGGCTGGGGCGCGAGGCGTCGGCGATCGTGGTGACGGTGCTGGCGCTGTTGATCCTGGCGGCGTTGCCGAAAGTCGAACAAAGGGTGATCGAGCCGGCGCGCAATGGCGATGGCGCCGACACGGATGCCGATGATGCCCGTGTCGTCCCTGCCGGCCCCACTGATTCCCGCCCGGGTTGAACCGGGCGGGGCGGCATCACTTCGCCGCGGCTGCGCTCGATGTCTCGCCGGTGTCGAACAGATGCACGCCGAACCGCCGCTCGCCGTCGGTCCACGCGGCGCGGCGATGCAGGCCGGCGGCGCGTGCCAGCGCGGCCAGCGCCGCGGGATCATATTTATATGAGTTCTCGGTGTGAATGGTTTCGTCGGCGCGAAACTCGAAGTTCCGGCGCAGTACCTCGGCGCGCTGCCGGCGCACGCTCACCAGATGCATCTCGATCCGGCAATGCTGGCGGTTGTAGCGGGCCAGATGCCGGAAGCCGTCCAGATCGAAGCTGCCCGCCAGTTCGCGATTGATCCGCCGCAGCAGATTCAGGTTGAACTCGGCGGTGACGCCGGCGGCATCGTCGTAGGCCGTGAGCAGCGAGCTTTCGTCGCGGTTCGAATCGGCGCCGATCAGCACCAGCCCGTCGTCGCCGGCCAGGTCGGCCAGCCGCGACAGGCATTGCACGGCCTGCTGCGGCGACAGGTTGCCGATCGTCGAACCGGGGAAGAACACCAGCCGGCGTGCGCCCGGGGGAGCCGACGCCAGTTCGGCCGGAAGCGACAGCGGGCGCGTGAAGTCGGTGATCAGCGGCAGCATGCGCAGTCGCGGAAAGGTCTCGCGCAAAGCGGCCACCGCATCGACCAGGAACTCGGCCGAGATGTCGATCGGTACGTAGGCATGCGGGCAGTCGAGCGCCGACAGCAGCAACGGCGTCTTGCGGCTCGAGCCGCTGCCGATCTCGATCACGATGGCATCGTGGCCGGCCTGAGCGGCGATCGCCGGTGCGCAATGCTGCAGCACGCCGATCTCGTTGCGCGTCGGGTAGTACTCGTGCAACTGCGTGATTTGCTCGAACAGTTCCGAGCCGCGGCGATCGTAGAGCCAGGTCGAAGGTATCGATTTCTCGGGCTGCGCCAATCCGGCCAGCACGTCGGCGGCAAAGCGCGGGTCGTAGGGCGCGTGGGTGTCGGCTGCCGGCGTCGGAAACGCGCGCACCGCCGCCAGCGTGGCGCCATCGCCGTTGTGCAGCTTGCTGCCGGAACGCAGCACGAGACCGCGATTGCGCAGCTTGCGCGCGCGCGCCAGGTCGACCACGGTGGAGCTCGACGTCGTCATCATCGATCCTCGGCAAGGCGCAGCCCTGAGAACTGCCAGCGCGCATGGGGTGGGAAGAAGTTGCGGTAGGTGGGGCGGATGTGCTCGCGCGGCGTGGCGCACGAGCCGCCGCGCAGCACGAACTGGCCGCACATGAACTTGCCGTTGTATTCACCAATCGCGCCGGGTGCCGGCCGAAAGCCGGGGTACGGCGAGAACGCGCTGGCCGTCCATTCCCATACGTCGCCGAACATCTGGCGCAGCGGTCCGCTGCCGCCGAGGCGCAGCGGCTCGGGGCGATAGCGGCGCGAGTCGGCGAAATGGCCGGTGATGCCGGCCACGCCGTTCGCATGGACGGTGGCCGGTTCGTCGGGGGAGGCGATCTGGCGCTGCGCTGCGGCTTCCCATTCGAATTCGGTCGGCAGCCGGTGGCCGGCCCAGCGCGCGAAGGCGTCCGCTTCGTAGTAGCTCAGATGGGCGACCGGCGCATCGAGATCGAGCGGCATCTCGCCATGCAGCGTCATCGTCAGCCACTGGTCGTCGCGCTGCGTCCAGTACAGCGGCGCCTGCCAGCCTTCGCTGCACACGCGCTGCCAGCCGTCGGACAGCCATAGCGTGGCGCTGCGATAGCCGCCGTCGTCGATGAAATGCTGCCATTCGCGATTGCTCACCGGCCGGTCGGCCAGCGCGAACGGCCGCAGCAACACGTCGTGGCGCGGGCCTTCACAGTCGAACGCAAAGCCGGCACCGGCGTGGCCGATGGCGACGCGCTGCTCGTCGAAAGGCACGAAGTGCATCGGCTCGGGCTCGGCCGAGCATTCGTGCGGCGCCCAGGCTGCATCGCGATACACCGGCCGCAGCGGGTTCTGCGCGAACAGATGCAGCAGGTCGGTCAGCAGCAGTTCCTGGTGTTGCTGCTCGTGCTGGATGCCGAGTTCGATCAGTTCGGCCGCACGCGCAGCGCCGGCCTGCCGGCCGCCGTCGTCGAGGCGCTGCAGCAGCCGTTGCAGCGCCCGATCGACGTGCCAGCGATAGGCCAGCACGTCGGCCAGCTCGGGCCGCGTCAGCAGGCCGCGCCGTGGTCTCGGGTGGCGCGGCCCAAGATTCTCGTAGTAGGAATTGAACAGATACGCATAGCGCGCATCGAAGCGGCGGTAGCTGGCCAGGTAGGCAGCCAGCACCATTTCCTCGAAGAACCAGGTGCTGTGCGCCAGGTGCCATTTGGCGGGGCTGGCGTCGTCCATCGATTGCACGGTGCAATCGGCGTCGGACAAGCCGTCGATCAGCGCTTCGGTCTGGCGCCGGCAAGCGAGCAGGCGCTGTTCCAGTTCGCCGGCGGCCGTCCGAGTCTGCGGCTTCTGCGCCGCGGCGCCGGTGCCGCCATTGACGTTAGTGTCGATGAGCCGTGCCATCGATGCTCTCCTCGTTTGCGGCGCGCGCTTGCGTGGCGCGTGCTTCTACCGGCGGCAGGCCGAGCATGCTGCGGTATTTCGATACCGTGCGTCGCGCTACGCGCACGCCGCGTTCGGTCAGCAAGCGTGCCAGCGCCACGTCCGACAGCGGCGCCTGCGCGGGTTCGTTGGCGATCATCCGTGCGATCAGCGCGCGTACCGAAGCGGCCGAGCAGGTGTCGCCGCTGCGCGTGGGCAGCTCGCGCGAAAAGAAATAGCGGAATTCGTACAGGCCGCGCGGCGTTGCCATGTATTTGTTGCCGCTGGCGCGCGAGATCGTCGATTCGTGCAGGCCAATCTGTGCGGCGATGTCGCGCAAGGCCAATGGCTTCAACGCGATCTCGCCGTATTCGAAGAAATCGTGCTGATGCTCGATGATCGTCTCGGCCACCCGGCGAATGGTTGCCAGCCGCCGCTCGGCGCTGCGCAGCAGCCAGCGCGCTTCCTGCAATTGCCGCGCGATCGTGTCGCTGCGCAGATCGCCGCTGGCGCGCAGCGCGTCGGCATAGGCCTGGTTCAAGCGCGCGCAGGGGCGCAGCGATGCATTGACGTCGACGCGCCAACCGTTGCCTTCGCGTCGCACGATGATGTCGGGAACGATGTCGTCGTGCCCGGCGGCCGGCGCGCGCGCCGGCGCTGTCACATCGTCCTGTGCTTCTTCCTGCAGGAACGGATTGCTGGCCAGCGCTTCGCGGATCTCGTGCACGAACTCGATCGAGGAAAGCTGCAGCAAGCGGCTCGATTGGCGCAGCCCCGGTCGCAGCAGCAGCGGCTGCTTGGGTCCAGAGGCAAATGACGCACGCACCTGGCGAGTCTCCGATGGAAGGTGGCGGGGGAGCTCGTGAAAGACGAAGCTGATCTGTGCGAAGCAAGCCGCGTGCCCCACTGGCGCAACGCCGGTGCTCGCTGCTGGCCAGTAGCTTTTGCGCTGCCGTGTCCGGGCGTCTTTGCCGGGCGGCGATCGGCCGGATCTGCGCGCGGGCGTGGCACGTGCCTTGCAGGGCGTTCGGCGAGGGCCGCGATGAAGCGGCTATCTACCGATTCCGTTTCCCGTCAAGGAGTGTCAATGCCTGCCGCTATCCCTGCTTCCGCTTCGCGCCTCATCGCGCACCAGAATCCTCCGGTGCCGCCCGATCAGCCGGTGAACCCGGTAGGCGATCCGCCGCCGCAGCCGGTCGGTGATCCGCCGCCGCCGCCCTATCCGGGCACGCAGCCGCCGGCGCCGCAGACGCCGCCGCCACCGGCACCGCCGCAAAAGGTAGTGCTGTCTTCGGCGCGGCGGGCACGTGGGCGGCCGGTCAGCTACCGGTCCGCGGAGACGGTTGCGGCGTCATCGGCGTTTCACCCGGCTTGGGAGTCGCGGCCGTGTCGCCTGAAGCAGGCGGCATCGGTGTGGCGCTAGACGAATCCGTGGCGCTGGAAGAGCTGCCGGGCGTACCGCTGGACGACGAACTGCCGGGCGCGGTTTCGGCGGGCGAGGGCGTGGCCGGGGCAGACGATGAAGCGTCCGGCGTGGGTTCGGGCGGCGGCGTCATCGACGGCGTAGGCTCCATCGTGGTCGCGGGCGGCGGTGGCTCGGAGGAGCGATTGCAGCCGCTCAGTGCCAGGGTGCAGGCCAGCGCGCCCGCCCCGATGGCGAGCAGGGGATGACGTAAACGCATTGCGGGTTCCTCCAGGTTCGAGCTAGCGAATGGAGCTTGGGGGCAGCACGTAACGTGCCCAGGGGTGTCGTTACGCCCAAAGGCACCGTTACGATTGTGAAGCCCCGCGCTGCGCGTCAGGCCGAGCGGCGCGGTTCCAGCAGCAGCCGCACGGCCAATGCGGCCAGCACGAAGCCCATCAGGTAGCGCTGCGTCGCCAGCCAGGCGCGATGCTGCGCGAACCACGCCGCAACCCAGGCCGCCGACAGCGTGATCGCCAGATTCACCGTGAAGCTGATGGCGATCTGCGTGCAGCCCAGCAGCACGCTTTGTGCGAATACCGAGCCGCGCGCCGGATCGACGAACTGCGGAAACAGCGACAGATAGAAGATCGCCACCTTCGGATTCAACACGTTGGTGAGAAAGCCCATTGTGAACAGACGGCGCGGCGAATCGGCCGGCAAGGCGCGCGGCTCGAACGGCGAACGTGCGCCCGGCCGCACCGATTGCCAAGCCAGCCACAATAGATAGAGCGCTCCCAGCCATTTCAGCAGCTCATAGGCGAGCGGCACCGCCAGAAACACGGCCGACAGGCCGACCGCTGCGGCCAGCATGTGCACGATGAAGCCGGCCAGCACGCCGGCCAGCGAGATCACGCCGGCGCGGCGGCCCTGGCACAGCGAACGCGAGATCAGATAGATCATGTTCGGGCCCGGCGTGAGCACCAGCAGCAGAGCGGCGCCGGCGAACAGCAGCAGATCGTTCAGGGCAGGCATGGCGCTCATCTTGCCAGAAGCGATGCGCGCCGCCGGCGCCGGTCTTTATTGCAGGGCATGCTGCTTGCGATGTATGAGCGGAGCGAGTCTTGCCACGCGCAGACCTCCTCGATAGTCGTTTCATTCATTCGCAGGAGATCGAAATGAACAAACCCCTCCTCAACAGTCTGCTCGGTGCAGCAGCCTTGTCGCTGAGTCTGTCTGCCTTCGCGGCCGACCCGCCATCGCCATCGACCGGCGCGCCTGACAGCGGACCGGCCTCGATGAAGCCGGAACGCGTCGATCCCGCCGCTGAACGCGGGCCGTCGGCTTCCCCTAGCCAGGCGCAAGAGCAGCTCAATCGCCGCAGTCCGGCCACCGCGGCTCCCGATTCGGGGCCGGTGACGATGAAGCCAGGGCGCATCGAACGCGATGCGCAGCGTGCCGCCATGCAGCCGAATCGCACTGCGGCCCAAATCAACGGCCGCAATCCGGCCACGGCCGCGCCCGATTCGGGCCCTGACACGATGAAGCCCGACCGCGCCCAGGATCGGCGCAGCATGCGTGATCGGATGCCGGGCGAGCGCAGCGTGCAATAAGGCGGGATGGATCGCCGGCGGGCCCCGATGGTGGCTGGCTCGCCGGCGCTACGAAGGTGGCTTCACTTACCCACCTTGCGCTCAGCCGCGCCGCAACCCGTCATGCAAGGGCAGCGCGGTCTTGTAGCGCACCTGCTTGAGCGCGAAGCTGGAACGGATATTGGCGACCCCAGGGATCTTCGCCAGATGATCGACGATGAAGCGTTCCAGCGACTGCATGTCGGGCACCACGACGCGCAGCAGGTAGTCTGAATCGCCAGTCATCAGATAGCACTCCATGACCTCGGGATGCTCGGCGGCGCGCCGCTCGAAGGTGTCGAGCGCATCCTTGCGCTGCCGCTCCAGGCTGACCGAGATGAACACGTTCACCGACAGGCCCAGCGCCAGCGGATCGCACAGCGCCACGTAGCCCGCGATCAGGCCGCGTTCTTCCAGCGCCTTGACGCGCGCCAGGCAGGGCGACGGCGACAGGTTCACGCGGCGCGCCAGGTCGACGTTGGTCAGCCGGCCGTCCTGCTGCAAAGCGTCGAGGATGCGTAGATCGATGGCGTCGAGCCCGTGCGACGCGAGTTCGGCGGCTTTGGCGCCAGCCGCGCGCGATTTGCGCTTTTCGTGGGTTGTCGGCATGAAGTGCTGCAGAAAATGTAAATACCAGCAATCTATGCTGTGAAGGCGGTATTTTCAACCCATCTTCGGCAGCCCATTCGGCCGCGATTTGTCTACAGTGGGTCTCCATCGGCGGCGCGGCGCAGCGTCGCGGCCGCCCTCTTTTCCGGAGCCTGCGATGACCGATCTTTCCACCCACCGCTGGGTGAACGCGCCCGACGCCGAAGCAGCGCGCCGTGGCGACGTCGGCGGAGCCGATGCCGACCCGCAGGAAACCGCCGA
>JAFKGG010000024.1 GCA_017307915.1 Burkholderiales bacterium
TCTGTCGTTCGCGCGCGCTGCGCGCGTCCATCCAACAAAAAGGGTTGAGAATGAAGAAGACTATCGGAGCCGCGCTGACCGCGTTGGCGCTGGGCGGCGCGGCCTTGCTGCCGACCTCGGCGATGGCGCAATTCGCCAAGCCGGAAGACGCGATCAAGTACCGGCAGGCGGCCTTGACGCTGATGTCGAATCACATGGGCCGGCTGGCCGCCATGGTGCGCGGCAACGTGCCCTACGATGCCGCCGCGGCCGAATCCTCGGCCAAGCTGGTCGATACGCTGGGCCATCTGCCGTGGTCCGCCTTCGTGCCGGGTTCCGACGGCGGTGCCAGCAAGGCCAAGCCGGCGCTGTTCCAGAATCTGGGCGACCTGAAGGCACTGTCCGAGCGGCTCAATGGCGAGACCACCAAGCTGGTCAGTGCCGCCGGCAGCCTCGATTCCTTGCGCACACAGGTCGGTGCCACGGCGGCGGCCTGTAAAGCCTGCCACGACAAATATCGGAACATGTAATGCGCAGCGGCGCCGCGTCAGAGCGGCGCCGTGGAGGGCCGGCCCGTCTTCGATAGCGGGCCGAGCCGTTTCAGACCAGCTTGGTCACCAGCGCCCAGACCACCAGGGCACAGACCACCAGCAGCACCAGCGCCCGCATCCGTTCACGCGCGCCATCGGCAGCAGCCGGTGCCGGCATGCGTGCATCCTCGACCAGCTTGTCGCCGACGATCATCGGCCCGACCAGCCGCTGCTTGCGCACGATCGCGTACCAGGCGATGGCCAGCAGATGCAGCACGACCAGCACGATCAAGATGATTTTGTTGACCTTGTGCACGGCCGTGAGCCAGTCGCCGGTTTCACCTGACACCAGCGGCCGCAGCGGGCCGTCGAAGATGATGGCGTCACTGGCGAACAAGCCGGTGCCGGCCTGCACCGCCAGCGACAGCAGCAGCGCATAGACCGACAGGGCGCCCAGCGGGTTGTGGCCCAGGCCGGCGGCGGCGCGGCCGCGCAGATAACGCCAGGCGGCCAGCGGGTTCGGCGCAAAGCTGGCGAAGCGCGCATAACGCGGGCCGACGAAGCCCCACAGCAGCCGAAACAGCAGCAGCGTGAGAATCGCGTAGCCGAAGCGGAAATGCCATTCGACGGCATTGCCGCCGATGTTGATCGACGCGATCGAACCGATGACGCACAGCGTCAAGGCCCAATGGAACAAGCGTGTGGGTAGATCCCAGACGCGAACTCGGACTGCTGCCATATCGATCGACCCCCATTGCGACCGTGCGCGATTGGGCACGGTCGCTGGCCGGCCGGGCGCCTTACGGCAACTCGGGCTGGCCGTCGTCTTTTTTCTTGACCGGCTTGACCAGGTCTTCGCGCTTGACACCCAGCCACATCGCGATCGCCGCCGCCACGAACACCGACGAATAGATGCCGAACAAAATGCCGATCGTCAGCGCCAGTGCGAAGTAGAACAGCGACGGGCCGCCGAAGATCAGCATCGACAGCACCATCATCTGCGTCGAGCCGTGCGTGATGATCGTACGCGAGATCGTGCTGGTGATGGCCTTGTTGATGATGTCGGGCGTTTCCGCCTTGCGGATCTTGCGGAAGTATTCGCGGATCCGGTCGAAGATGATCACCGACTCGTTGACCGAATAGCCGAGCACCGCCAGCGTGGCCGCCAGCACCGACAGTGAGAATTCCCACTGGAACGCGGCGAAGAAGCCCAGAATGATCACCACGTCGTGCAGGTTGGCGATGATCGCCGCCACGGCGAACTTCCATTCGAAGCGCACCGCCAGGTAGATCATGATGCCGACGACTACGAACAGCAGCGCCATCGCGCCGTCGGTGTACAGCTCGCGGCCCACCTGCGGCCCGACGAACTCGACGCGGCGCAGCTCGACGCTGGCGTCGGCCGTCTTCAGCGCGGCCAGCACCTGTTCGCTCTGCTTGGCCGAGCTCTGATCGCCTTCGCGCACCGGCAGGCGGATCATCACGTCGCGCGAGGTGCCGAAGTTCTGCACCTGCACGTCGGCATAACCCAGCCCGCCGACGATGCCGCGCACCTTTTCCAGGTCGGCGCTTTGCGGGTAGCTGACTTCCATCACCGTGCCGCCGGTGAACTCGATCGACAGGTGCAGGCCGCGCGTGGCCAGGAAGAACACCGCCAACAGGAAGGTGAAGATCGAGATCGCGTTCAGCACCTTGGCATGGCGCATGAACGGGATGTCGCGTTTGATCCGGAAGAATTCCATCTAGTGACCTATCTCGAAACGCTGCGGGGTCATCGGTCGGAAATCAGGCACTGGTGCCCGGTTTCCAGATCTGGCCGATCGATCGCCTGGCCAGTTTCTTGCGCCGCCCATAGATCAGGTTGACCACGCCGCGCGAGAAGAACACTGCCGAGAACATCGACGTCAACATGCCCAGGCAATGCACGACCGCGAAGCCGCGCACCGGGCCCGAACCGAACACCAGCAGGGCCACCCCGGCGATCAGCGAGGTGACGTTGGAGTCGAGAATCGTCGTCCAGGCGCGTTCGTAGCCGGCCGAGATGGCCGCTTGCGGCGAAGCGCCGTTGCGCAGTTCTTCGCGTACCCGCTCGTTGATCAGCACGTTGGCGTCAATCGCCATCCCCAGCGTCAGCGCGATGGCCGCGATGCCGGGCAGCGTGAGCGTTGCCTGCAGCAGCGACAGCAGACCGATCAGCAGCAGCAGGTTGAACGACAGCGCCAGCGCCGAGATGAAACCGAACAGCATGTAGTACAGGCACATGAACACCGCGATCGCGACGAAGCCCCACAGCGTCGAGTGGAAGCCCTTGCTGATGTTGTCGGCGCCCAGGCTCGGGCCGATGGTGCGTTCCTCGATGATGTCCATCGGCGCGGCCAGCGAACCGGCGCGCAGCAGCAGCGCCGTGTCGTTGGCCTCCTGCGTCGTCATGCGGCCCGAGATCTGCACGCGGCCGCCGCCGATCTCGGTGCGGATCACCGGCGCCGTCACGACTTCGCCTTTGCCGCGCTCGACCAGCAGGATCGCCATGCGCTTGCCGACGTTCTCACGCGTGACGTCGCGGAAGATGCGCGCGCCCTTGGCGTCGAGGTTCAGGTGCACGGCCGGCTCTTGCGTCTGCGAGTCGAAGCCGGCCTGCGCGTCGTTCAGGTTCTCGCCGGTGAGGATGACCTGCTTGCGCACCAGCAGCGGCGCGCCGCCGCGTTCGGTGTAGCGTTCGCAATTGAACGGCACGCTGCCGGCGGCCAGTGCCGCCAGCTCGTCGGGTGATTCGCAGGCCAGGCGCACTTCGAGCGTGGCGGTGCGGCCCAGGATGTCCTTGGCCTTGGCCGTGTCCTGCACGCCGGGCAATTGCACGACGATGCGGTCGAGGCCCTGCTGCTGGATCACCGGTTCGGCCACGCCCAGTTCGTTGATCCGGTTGTGCAGCGTGGTGATGTTCTGGCGCAGCGCGTTCTGCTGCAGGGTTTGCGCTGCCTGCGGGCGGAAGGTGGCGACCAGCGCCGGATCACTGCTGGAGCCGGCTTCGGCCACCGCCAGGTCGGGCAGTGAATCGGCCATGACGAGGCGCGCGCGTTCGCGCGTTTCTTCATCGCGGAAGCGGATCTCGATCGAGTCGCCGGCGCGCGTGATGCCGGCGTGGCGCAGGTTGCGGTCGCGCATCAGCGTGCGCAGATCGCTGGCCGCACCGTCGAGTCGTTTGGTTACCGCCTGCTTCATGTCGACCTGCAGCAGGAAGTGCACGCCGCCGCGCAGATCCAGGCCCAGATACATCGGCAGCGCGTGCAGCTTGGTCAGCCATTGCGGCGAATCCGACAGCAGGTTCAGTGCGACGATCCAGCTCGGGTCGGCGGCGTCGGGGTTCAGCGCCTTGTCGATCACGTCTTTGGCGCGCAACTGCGTGTCAGTGTCGCGAAAGCGCGCCTTGACCGAATTGCCGTCGAAGAACAGGCCGTTGTTGGGCACTTGCGCGTCGGCCAGCGCCTTTTCGACGCGGCCGAGCATCGCGGGTTCGACCTTCAGCGTGGCCTTGCCGCTGGAGACCTGCACGGCCGGCGCTTCGCCGAAGAAGTTCGGCAGCGTATAAAGAATGCCGAGAACCAGCGTGATCGCGATGATCACGTATTTCCAGATCGGGTAACGATTCATGCAGCCCTCAGCAGGGGTGTGCGGGCCCTCGGTCGGGCCCGTCGGCAGCGCGCCTGCTGCGGCGGCCGGCGGGCGCCGGCGCCGCGCGCCGCCGGTTTTCGGTCAGATCGCCTTGATCGTGCCGTTCGGCAGCAGGGTCTGAACGGAGGATTTCTGGAAGTTCATTTCGATGGCGCCGTCGCCTTTCGATTCGGCCGAGCGGGCGACTTCGAGCGTGACGTAACTATCGGTGACCTTGGTGATGCGGCCGACAACACCGCCGGAGGTGATCACTTCGTCGCCCTTCTTCAGGGCTTCGAGCATCGTGCGATGCT
>JAFKGG010000025.1 GCA_017307915.1 Burkholderiales bacterium
GTAGGCGCGCGCAGCACGTTCAGCAGTTCCTGCTGATCGATGCGCGAAGTCTTGGGCTCGAACACCAGCCGCACCGGCGCGTCCTTGCCGGATTCGTCGCGCACTGCATCGAGCACACCCAGCAAGGTCTGCTTCAGTTGCAGTTGCTCGGGCGTCAGCGATTTCTTGCCGGGGCGCAGCTTGGGGTTGCTGAGCTCTTCGATTTCTTCCAGCACCTTCTGCGCCGACACGCCGTGCGGCAGCTCGGTGACCACCAGTTGCCACTGCCCGCGCGCCAGGTCTTCGATCTGATGCCGCGCGCGCATCTTGACCGAGCCGCGGCCGCCCGAATAGATCTCGCGCAGATCGACCGGCGTGGAGATGATCTGCCCACCGCCGGGGAAATCCGGCCCCGGCATCTCGGCCAGCAAGGCATCGATGCCGGCCTGCGGGTTCTTCAGCAGCAACACCGCGGCGCTGGCCACCTCACGCAGATTGTGCGGCGGAATCTCGGTGGCCATGCCCACGGCGATACCCGAGGCGCCATTGAGCAGCAGCATCGGCAGGCGCGCCGGCAGCACGCGCGGCTCTTGCGTCGAGCCGTCGTAGTTGGCCACGAAATCGACCGTACCCTGGTCGATCTCATCGAGCAGCAGCCGCGCATAAGGTGTCAGCCGTGCCTCGGTATAGCGCATCGCCGCCGCGCCATCGCCATCGCGCGAGCCGAAGTTGCCCTGGCCGTCGATCAGCGGGTAGCGCAGCGTGAACGACTGCGCCATGCGCACCAGCGCATCGTAGGCGGCCACGTCGCCGTGCGGATGAAAACGGCCGAGCACATCGCCCACCACGCGTGCCGACTTCACTGGCTTGGCGGTAGGGCCCAGCCCCATCTCGTTCATCGCATACAGGATGCGCCGCTGCACAGGCTTTTGCCCATCGCACACGTCGGGCAGTGCGCGGCCCTTGACCACCGACACCGCGTAATCGAGATACGCGCGCTCGGCATACTGCGCCAGCACCAGCGCGCTATCGTCGTCGGCAGCCGGGCCGCCGTTGAACAGGTCTTGTTCGATCATCGCCATTTAGATATCGACCTCGGCTTCGTTGCCGCGTTCTTCCAGCCAGGCGCGCCGCGCCGCGGCCTCGCCCTTGCCCATCAGCATCGTGAACGTCTGCGCGGTGGCGATGCTGTCGAACTGCCCAAAGCGCACCACCAGCAACCGACGCGTATCGGGGTTCATCGTCGTTTCCCACAACTGCTCGGCGTTCATTTCGCCCAGGCCCTTGAAGCGCGAGATCGACCAACTGCCTTCGCGAACGCCGTCTTTGCGCAGCTTGTCTTCGACGTGCTGCAGCTCGCCGTCATCCAGGCAGTACAGCTTGCGCAGCGGCCGCTTGCCCAGCGCCGGTACGTCGACGCGGTACAGCGGCGGACGCGCGACGAACACGTGGCCACGCTCGACCAGCCGCGGAAAATGCTTGAAGAACAGCGTCAACAGCAGCACCTGGATGTGCGCGCCGTCGACGTCAGCGTCCGACAGGATGCAGATGCGCCCATAGCGCAGCCCCGACAGGTCGGGCTCGTCGTTCGGCCCATGCGGATCGACGCCGATCGCCACCGCGATGTCGTGGATCTCGTTGTTGGCGAACAGCCGGTCGCGCTCGGT
This sequence comes from Burkholderiales bacterium, assembly GCA_017307915.1. GTDB lineage: Bacteria > Pseudomonadota > Gammaproteobacteria > Burkholderiales > Burkholderiaceae_E > Zeimonas. The sequence goes on from JAFKGG010000025.1 coordinate 1,647, forward strand.
TTCCCAGGTGTTGAGCACCTTGCCGCGCAGCGGCAGGATCGCCTGGAACTCCTTGTCGCGGCCCATCTTGGCCGAGCCGCCGGCCGAGTCGCCCTCGACCAGGAACAGCTCGTTGCGCGCGATGTCGGTCGATTCGCAATCGGTGAGCTTGCCGGGCAGCACCGCCACGCCCGAGCCCTTCTTCTTTTCGACCTTCTGCGCCGCGCGGTTGCGCGCCTGCGCCTGCTTGATCACCAGCTCGGCCAGCTTGCGGCCGTGCTCGACGTGCTGGTTCAGCCAGAGCTCGAGCTGCGGACGCGCCAGCGACGACACCAGCCGCACCGCGTCGCGCGAATTCAGGCGTTCCTTGATCTGCCCCTGGAACTGCGGGTCGAGCACCTTGGCCGACAGCACGAAGCTGGCGCGCGCGAACACGTCTTCGGGCAGCAGCTTCACGCCCTTGGGCTGCAGGTTGTGCAGCTCGATGAAACCCTTGACTGCGGCGAACAGGCCTTCGCGCAGGCCCGACTCGTGCGTGCCGCCGGCCGAGGTCGGAATCAGGTTCACATACGATTCGCGCAGCAGCCCGCCCTCTTCGGTCCAGGCCACCACCCACTGCGCGCCCTCGCCTTCGGCGAAGGTGTCGTGCCCGGCGGCGATGAACTGCGCGCCCTCGAACAAGGGGATCACCGGCTCACCGCTGCCCGAGGCAGCCAGCGACTCGGTCAGATAGCCGCGCAGCCCTTCGGCGTACTGCCAGCTCTGGCGCCGGCCGCTCTTCTCGTCGAACAGCGTCACTTTCACGCCAGGCAGCAGCACCGCCTTCGAACGCAGCAGCTGCATCAGTTCGCCCGCCGGGATCGTCTGCGAATCGAAATACTTGGGATCGGGCCAGCAGCGCACCTGCGTGCCGCTGCGCCGCTCGCCCTTTTCGGTCGGACGCGAGCTCAGCGGCTGCGTCACGTCGCCGCCGGCGAATACGATGCGGCTGGCCTGCCCGTCGCGCCAGACCTCGACTTCGAGCTTCTTCGACAGCGCATTGGTCACCGACACGCCCACGCCGTGCAGGCCGCCCGAGAAACTGTAGGCGCCGCCCGAGGCCTTGTCGAACTTGCCGCCGGCATGCAGGCGCGTGAACACGATCTCGACCACCGGCACCTGCTCTTCGGGATGCAGGCCGACCGGAATACCGCGGCCATCGTCGCTGACCGCGATGCTGCCGTCGGCGTGCAGCGTGACCGCGATCTCGCGGCAAAAGCCGGCCAGCGCCTCGTCGGCCGCGTTGTCGATCGCCTCTTGCACGATGTGCAGCGGGTTCTCGGTACGCGTGTACATGCCCGGCCGCTGCTTGACCGGCTCCAGGCCCTTCAGGACGCGAATCGATGATTCGCTGTAATCACTCTTGCGTGTTGCCATATTCAGAAGAGGAAACGGAACGCCAAGAAAACCGACCCGCGCAGGTTCGCGCCGCGCAGGTTCGCGCCGCGCCAGCTCGCGCTGCGCGGCGGCCCGTATCGTAGGGCAAAGCGGGGACGGAAGTCGCGGCGGCTACCTGTCAACGGGTCAGCGGCACGCCGCACATCTGCAGCAGCGTCGCAAAATCGAGCACCATGTCCGGCTGCAGATAGGCCAGGAACGCCCAAGTGGTGACGAAGCCCAGCGCCGCCAGCCCGATCAGCCATAGCAGCGCCCGAACCAGCGTACCGCGCAGGGGTACTCGCGCCATGGCTGCCATCCGCCTTCAGGCCTGCGCCCCAGGGCGCGCGGCCGCCGCCCCAGGCCGCAGATACAGCGGCCGTTCGTCGATCGGCCGCGACACCGCTCCCGCAGCCAGCGCCAGCGCGATGCCCAGCCACCACATCAGGTCATACGAGCCGGTGCGCTCGTAAGTCCAGCCGCCCAGCCACACGCCGATGACGCTGCCCAACTGGTGGCCGAGAAAGATCAGCCCATACAGCGTCGACACATAGCGCATGCCGTAGATCTGCCCCACCAACCCATTGGTGAGCGGCACCGTGCCCAGCCACAGCAGCCCCATCGTTGCGGCAAACAGATACAGCGTCAACGGCGACAGCGCAAACGCCAGCAGGATGGCGATGCTGCCGGCACGCAGCGTGTACAGCCACACCAGCAGCCCACGCTTGCTGAAGCGCCCGCCCAGGTAGCCGGCCCCCCACGAACCGAGCACGTTGAACAAACCGATCACCGCCACCGCCATCGCCCCATGCGTCAGATTCAGACCCTGGTCGACCACGAACGAAGGCAGGTGCAAGGTGATGAAGGCGGTGTGAAAGCCGCAGACGAAGAAGCTCCAGAACAGCAGGTGGAAGGTGCGGTCACCGACCGCCTCGCGCAGCGCCCCCATCAGCGGCACATCGCTGCCGGACGGGCCGCTGCCGCTCGGCGCGGGGTCGGGTCGGCCCGACAGCACCGGCGCCAGGATCAGTGGGAGCAGCGATATGGCGGCCAGCGCCCAGAGCGCCAGATGCCAGTCGAGCGCACCGATCAGGGCACTGCCCACCGGCATCAGCACGAACTGCCCGAGCGAGCCACCCGCCGACGCCAGCCCGATCGCAGCGCTGCGCTTGGCCGGCTCGAACGCGCGCCCGACCACGCCGAGCAGGATGCCGAAGGTGGTGCCCGCCTGGCCCAGGCCCACCAGCACCCCGCCGTACAGGTACAGCATCCATGAGGATTCGGCCTGCGTCATGCCGGCCAGCCCCAGCGCGTAGACCAGCGCGCTGAACGCCACCGTGCGGCCGGAACCGAACTTATCGGCGACGATGCCCGCCAGCGGCGCCGTGATGCCCCAGACCAGGTTTTGTATCGCGAACGCGATCGAGAAC
>JAFKGG010000026.1 GCA_017307915.1 Burkholderiales bacterium
CTGGAACACTACGAGTTCCACAACGAGGGCCTGGCCTCGATCAAGGGCTATGAATACTATGGGGCGCTGGCCAAGAACATCGCCAAGCACGGCGTCGATGCCTTCGTCGAGTTCCTGGCGGATCTGCAGATCCGCGGCACGCCCGACCAGGTTTACGGCAGATTGATGCAGTACGCGGAGCTGGTCGATGCGCAAGCGGTATTGGGCGTCTTCAGCTACGGCGGCATGCCCCCGGAGATGGCGCGCCAGAACGCGCAATTGTTTGCCAAGAAGGTCTTGCCGCGCCTGAAAGACCAGCGCGTGCTGGCCGAGGTCTGAGGGGCGCGCTCCGATGGCCGTCACAGATGCCCAGTACCGCCAGGGAATGCGGCAGCTGGCCGCTGCCGTGTCGGTGATCACGGCCACCCATGCCGGCGCGCGCAACGGCCTGACCGCCACCGCCGTGATGTCCGTCTGCGCCGATCCGCCGCGACTGGCGGTTGCCGTCAACAAGAACGCCAGTGCCCTGCCGCTGCTGCTGGCATCCGGCTGCTTCGCCGTGAACGTGCTGCGCTACGACCAGGACGCCGTGGCCACGCGCTTTTCCACCAGCAAGCTGAGCGCGGAACTGCGCTTCGCCGACGAAAGCTGGATCGCTCTCGACACCGGCGCGCCGGTGCTGGCAGACGCGGCTGCCAGCTTCGATTGCGGCATCGCCAGCACGCAGGAAGTCGGCACGCACCTGCTGATCATCGGCGACGTGCGGGCGCTGCAAGTCAGCCCGAGCGACCAGCCGCTGCTGTTCCTCGACGGCACCTGGGCCTCGTTGATACAGGCCAATAGCGCGGCCATCGCCCAGTATGGGGAAATCGTCGCCAAATCCATCCAGGCCGTCGACCAGGCTGCGGCCCGCAACGGCTCATCGGCCGACAAGCTCGAGGAATTCGTGCGCGGCTTCACCGCCGTCAACATCGCCCACAGCGGCATCACGCGCGGCTTCCTGAACCACGAGCCCTATCTGCCGCCGGGCAAGCTGGCCGAGATCAACGAAGCCAAGAACCAGTTCGATCGCAAGCTGCGCCAGCTCATCGAAGACGGCATGCGCAGCGGCGAATTCGATCTGCACGACCCCAGCCTGACGGCGCTCGCCATCACCGGCATGGTCAGTTGGATTCATCGCTGGTACCGGGAGGAAGGCCGCTACTCGCCCGAACAGATCGCCGAACGGCTCACCGGCATGGTCATCAACATGGTGCGTGCACGCGCCGCACACCCCTCATCGGAACAGGAGGTCTGACACACCACCCAGCCTGCGTCGCGGCTCGGCACTGCGCCCGGCCACCCCACTGACAGAAGTCGCGATTCAAACCGGTTCGATTCATTCGTTCTCAACAAAACACAAGGGACTCTAAAATGAGCACCAGGAGACAAGTTCTGATCATCACCGCCGCCGCAGCCCTGTGCGCGGCAGGCCCGGCTCTGGCGCAGCAAAGCATCAAGATCGGCATCAACGTCGAACGCACGGGCGTCGCATCGAGCTATGGCACGCACATGCTGATTGCCGCGCGCATCGCCACGGAAGAGGTGAACCGGGCAGGCGGCATCAATGGCGCCAAGCTGGAACTGGTCGTCGAGGACAATCGCAGCAGTCCCGAGCAAGCCGTCATCGTCACGCGCAACCTGGAACGGCAGAACGTGTTCGCGATGCTCGGCCCGATTCAGACCACGCAATGCCGAACCGCCTTTCCAGCGGCCAACCGCGCCATGCTGCCGACCATTTCGCCGGGGTCGAGCGCGCCGGGCCTGACGGCACAGAACCGCCCGTGGACCTTCCGCATCGCAGCGATCGACAGCGTGGTCGTCGGAGCGGTGATCGACAATCTGCGCAAGGCCAACCCCAAGGCCAAGACCGTGGCCATCGCTGTCGACCCCAGGGATGCTTATGCACAGTTCCTGATCAAGACCGTGGCGCCGCCGCTGATCGAGAAGGCGGGCATGAGCTTGGTCGACAAGGGTGCGAGCGTCGACATTCCGGCCGATACGACCGACTTCAGCGTCTTCGTGACCAAAGTCAAGGCGATGAACCCCGACGTCGTGCTGATGCAGATGACGGTGGAACCGAGCCAGGCCTTTCTGCGCGAAGCCAATCGGCAGAAGCTGAACGTACCGATGTTCGCGGGCCAGGGCCTCATCACGACTTCCATCGCCGCAGCCGCGGCCGACCTCGAGCTTTGGGCCGGCCAGCCGTTCGACCCGGAACTGAATGATCCCAAGGTCGCGAAGTTCGTGTCCGAGTTCAAGGCACGCGTAGAGAAGGAACTGCCGGGTCAATACACGTCGCCGACCTACATCGATGCCAGCGCCTATGAAAGCATCCACGTGCTGGCCGACGGCCTGCGTGCGGTCAAGGCCACGGCCAAATCCGACGTCAAGCAAGTGCGGGAGGGATTGCGCAACCACCTCAGCACCCTGAAGGGCTATGCCGGCCTGGGCAATACGTTGAACATGAACGCCGAAGGCGACACGCTGAAGAACACCATGGTCTACCGCACGCGCGCAGGCAAGTGGGAACGCCAGTGATCCACGACGCCTGAGCCTGCCGGTTCGGCAAGGAGTGCCATGTTCGCGCAACAACTCGTCAATGGGCTGATGCTGGGCAGCGTGTATGCGCTGATCGGCATCGGCTACACCCTGGTCTTCGGCGTGCTGCGCATGCTCAATCTCGCGCATGCGTACATCTTCATGGCCGGGCCCTGCATCACGCTGGGCATGGTCGAAGCCGGCGTGCCCGCCTGGCTGGCCCTGTGCCTGGGTCTTGCCGGCGCCGCGCTGCTCGGCGTGCTGCTGTACCTCGTAGCCTTCAAGCCCATTCCGCGCGAACATGCACTCGGCGGCTTCGTCGCCAGCCTGGCGTTCGGCATCGTGCTGCAAGTGATTGCCGTCAACAAATGGGGCAGCCTGAACAAGCCCTTCCCGGCGTCGCTGCCGCTGCCCGACCTCAATATCGGCCCCATCATTCTGTCCGGCATGCAACTGGGCAGCCTGGCGATATCGGCCGTAATGATGCTGGGCCTGCTGTACCTGATCCGCAGCACGCGGTTCGGCCGCAACATCCGTGCGATCGCGCTGAACCCTACGGCGGCATCGCTGCTGGGCGTGGCCGTACCGCGCGCGGTATTGCTGGTGTTCCTGCTGTCCTCCGGGCTGGCCGGCCTGGCCGGGATCATGGTGGCGATGCGCTTCGAGACCGTCGGCGCCTACATGGGCGACACCTATGCGATCAAGGCGCTGGCCGTCATCATCATCGGCGGGTTGGGCGACGTGCGCGGCGCGGTGTTCGCCGGCGTGCTGCTGGGCGTGTGCGAAGTCATGTTCGCCGCCTACGGTCCGCCGGGGTGGTCGGAAGCCTTCATCTGGCTGTTCCTGATCGGCGTGTTCCTGCTCAAGCCGGAGGGCATCTTCGGCGTCGGCATCAAGACCAGGGAAATCTGACGTGGAAGTCCTGCTATCCGAACCCGTACAGGCGCTGGTAGCCATCAACGTGCTGCTGACGCTGAGCCTGCTGTTCCCGTTCGCCGCCGGCGTCTGGTCACTGGGCATGCCAGGTTTCATGGCCGTGGGCGCCTACGCATCATCGTGGCTCACGCTGAACCACGACTGGCCGATCTCGGCGGCGCTCGCCGCCGGCGCGCTGGCAGGCGCCGTGGTGACGCTGCCCTTTGCCATGTTGACGCTGCGCATCCGCGAGATCTATCTGGCGATTGCGACGCTGGCCGCGGCCGAGCTGATCCTGCTGTTCTTCTCGCACTACACGAAGACCGGCGCCGTCATGGGCCTGACCGGCATGCCCTATCTGGAAGCGCACTGGATCGTGGCAACCGCGATCGTGGTGATCCTGCTGGCCAGCCTGCTCTACAACTCGCGCTTCGGCAAGGCGCTGGTGGCCATCGGCTCCGATCCGGTGGTCGCTTCCTGCCACGGTCTGAACGTGCCCGTGCTGCAATTCACGGCGCTGGCCATCGGCGGAGCGCTGGCCGGACTGGCCGGCGGCTGCTTCGCCCATTACTACTCGTTCATCTCGCCCGGCAACTTCGGCTTTCACCGCACTACCGACATCCTGATGTTTCTCGTCGTGGGCGGCCTGACTCCGCTGGGCGCGGTGGTGGGCGCTGCGGTGCTGAGCGCCATCCCGCAAGTCGCGACGGCGCTGGAAAAATGGGCCCCCGCCATGTACGGCCTCATCGTGCTGCTGATGGCCGTCTACATGCCCGCGGGCCTGCTACCCAAGAACCGCATCACGGGCTGGCTGCGCCAACGCCGCGGACGGCAGCCGGCGCGGACGTGAAAGCGTCCACGTCGCCGCCCGCCTGCGCATCGCGGGCGCGGCCAGCGCGATGAAGGTCGGTATCCGCAACGTTTCGGCCGGCGGGCTGATGGCGGAGCTGCCGCGCGCGATCGCGCCGGACGCGGCGA
>JAFKGG010000027.1 GCA_017307915.1 Burkholderiales bacterium
CCGTCGAAGTCGAACGACTCGGACGCCCCGCCTGCCCTGCCGACAGGCGCGACTACTTGCAAGGCCAGCCCTTCGGGCAGCCGGAAGCGCGCCACCTCTTCGGCCAGCGTCTGCGCCTGTTCCTTCATCGCCAGCGCCGCAGCGGCGGTTTCCTCGACCATCGCGGCGTTCTGCTGCGTCATCTGGTCGAGTTCCTGCACCGCCAGACCGATCTGGCTGACACCGGCGCTCTGCTCGCGCGCGCTGACGGCGACTTCGCCCAATAGATTGTCGACGCGCTCGGAAGCGACCACGATCTCGTCGATCGTCGAGCCGGCCTGGCGAACCACGGCGGTACCGCTTTCGACCTGGGCCACGCTATTGTTGATCAAGGTCTTGATTTCCTTGGCCGCAGCGGCGCTGCGATGCGCCAGCGTACGCACCTCGCCGGCGACCACCGCGAAGCCGCGGCCGGCCTCGCCGGCGCGTGCTGCTTCGACGGCGGCGTTCAGCGCCAGCAGATTGGTCTGGAAAGCGATGCCGTCGATGGTGCCGACGATCTCGCCGATACGCGCTGACGCGCCGCGGATGCCTTCCATCGTGGTGACCACCTCGCGCATGGCCTGGCCGCCGTGTGCGGCGGTCACGGCGTTGCGCTGCGCCATCTTGGCGGCTTCATCGGTGCTGCTCGACGAGCTCTTGACGGTGGCGTTGATCTGTTCCATCGACGCGGCGGCCTGCTCGAGGTTGGCGGCCGTCTGTTCGGTACGCGCCGACAGATCCTGCACGCCGCTGGCGATTTCGCTGGTCGAGTGCACGATGTCGTCGCTGGAGCGGCGCACGCGCAGCACCATCTCGCGCAGCGCATCCTGCATCCGCCGCAGATCATTCATCAACTGTGCCGGCTCGTCGCGCCCCCAGGGCTCGGGCGAGGTGGTCAGGTCGCCGTCGGTCATCGCGCGCAGATGGCGACGCGTCTCGATCAGTCCGCCGTTCATCACGCGATAAAAGCACAGGAACAGATAGCCGGCGACCAGCAGCACCCCTACCACCAGACCGACGGCCCAGCGGGCACGGCTGAGCGCCACCGCGCGCAGATCGTCGATGTACACGCCCGAACCGATGATCCAGCCCCAGGCCTCGAAACCCTTGACGAACGAGATCTTGTCGACTGGCTTGTCATGTCCGGGCTTGGGCCACTGATAGCCGACGGTGCCCTGCCCCTGGCGGCGCACCACGTCGACGAAGCCATTGAACAGCGCGAACCCGTTCGGATCCTTCATGCTGCCCAGCTCCTGCCCGTCCAGCTCGGGCTTGAACGGATGCATGATCATGCGCGGGTGCATGTCGTTGATCCAGAAATACTCGTTCTTGTCGTAGCGCAGCAGCGCGATCTGCTGGCCGGCCAGCTTCTGCGCCTGCTCGCGGGTCATCTCGCCGGCACGTTCGCGTGCGTGCGCCCATTCGAGGATGCCGTAGGCAATCTCGACGTGCTGGCGCGTCGCGTCCATGCGCTGTTCCAGCGCGGCCTCGTTGGTGCTCACGAGCTGCCAGACCAGCAGTCCGACCATCGGCACCACGAACGCCAGCGAGATCAACATCGCCTTGGCGCCGAAGCTCAGTTCGCGGAATAGCCGCACGCCGGGCGCCCAGACGCCGTGATAGGTGAAGAAGCCGGTGCGGGATCCCGAAGCGGGCTGCTGCGATCTGTGAGACATCCCCCGGCTGGTCGGCACCGACTCGGAACGCTTCCTTTTATCGAACATGATTCCTGGCGATCTGGGTGAGCGCCGGCATCTGGCGGCCGGCATGCGGTATCGCACCTGACAGCGGCGATACCCGTAGTTGCTTCAAGGGTATCTGCAACGTCAGCTATCCGCCCTTGCTTGGCGACGAGCGGCGGTTAAGCGGGGGCGAATGCCGGGCCGCCGCCGCTGAACAGGAAATTCTTCTCGCCGCGCGAATCGCGACCCGTAAGGCCTGCTGTTTGCACGCCCGCTCGCCGCCGGCGACGCGGGCATTGCTATTGCAACTCAGTACACGTCCGTCAATGCCGGACAGTCGCTGCCGCCGATTCCGGCGGCAAGTTTTTTGAGCAGGAGGTAGTAATCATGGCTAGCAATCGCAACCAGGACAGCAACAGCGAACGCGGGTTCGCCGGCATGGACCCGGAACGGCAACGCGAAATCGCCAGCAAGGGCGGCCAGGCCGCGCATCAGAAGGGAACGGCGCACGAGTTTTCGTCGGAAGAAGCGCGCGAGGCGGGCGCGCGCAGCCACGGCGGCCAAGGCGCACAGTCTTCGGATCGCGGCCAGATGCATGCCAGCTCGGACAATCGTTCGCAGCAGCAGCAATCGACGTCGCCATCGCGCAGCCAGAGCGGCAGCCACGGCGACAGCAGCAGCCAGCAGCACCAGCAATCGCCGTCGCAGTCGCAATCGGGCGGCACGCGCGGCGGCAGCAGTGAGCAGCAGGCACAGGCCGGCCGCCAGAGCCACAAGAACGATCGCTGACCGATCCGGTCGCGGCGCGGACATACGCACTGCGTAAGGTCCGCCGATCGGCGTGCCGGGGCGCGCCGAATCCATAGCGGAACACGCCGGCTTCGATGAAGCCGGCGTGTCCGCGTTCGGCGACCCGCGCGCAGCGGAGGCGCAGATGTTCGACAGTGATCTGCCGTGGTGGGAATTCGTGGTTCGGGCGAGCGCGGTCTATGCCGCGCTGTTGGTGATGGTGCGCCTGTCGGGCAAGCGTACCGTGGGTCAGTTCACGCCCTTCGACCTGCTGGTGGTACTGCTGCTCGGCGAAGCGGCCGGCTCGTCGCTGACCGGCCAGGATCAATCGCTGATCGGCGGCCTGCTGTCGGCGGGTACGCTGATCGCGCTCAATGCCGTGGTCGCCAATCTGACTGCGCGCAGCCGGCGCCTGGAAGGACTCTTTGACGGCACCCCGGTGGTATTGGGACGCAACGGCGAGATCTATCAATCGGTGCTCAGACGCGAGCACGTCGGCACCGCCGACTTCGAGAAGGCCTTGCGCGAAGCCGACTGCGAGCTGGCCGAGGTCAAGCTGGCCTTGCTCGAACCCGACGGCAGCATCACGGTGCTCAAACGCGAGCTACAAGGCGGCCAGGCGGCTGCGGCGCAGGGCGAACGCCAGTAAAACCCGAACCTGCGGCCGGCGAACTGGGCACGCTGTTTGCCCATATGACGAGCGGCAAACGCCCTGCCTGCAACCGGACGGAGGATTTCATGAACCGCCATCAGCTTTCCGAACTGGGTCGCGCGCACGAACAGTATCAGGCCCACCTCGATCACACGACGCGCTTGATCGCTGCCATCAACGAAGGCCGGCTGCAGCCGCGCGCATCGGATCTGTTCCCCAGCCGGTTCACGGCCAGCGTGCGCGAACTGCGCAGCATGCGGCCGGTGCGCGGCGAACGTGCGAGCCGCGGTACGCGGCAGATCCGCGGCGACCGCGCCCGCAAGGCCGCGTGACGCGGTCTTGCGCAGCACCGCTCGGCACTCACCGCCAGGTGAAGGTCGGTTGCTCGTAATGCGCCACACGGGTATGCCGACCGGCGATGCAGACTTCGCGGAACTGATAGAGGATCGCTGCGGTGGGTGCGGCGATCCAATTTTCGCCCACCGGCATGCGCAAGACCGGATGCACGCGGCCCTCGTCATGATCGAGCAGCGGTGCATCATCGCGCATGAACTCGGCGACCGGGATGCGATGGATGCTCGCCACCTCGCCGGGGTTCGGTGCGATCCGACGCGCCGGCCCGGCCCAGACCACCACCGGCGTGATGACGAAGCCCGAACGCGTGGCGAAATCATCGAGCCGGCCAAGTACGGCACCGGCATCGAGCTGCAGATCGACTTCTTCCGCCAGCTCGCGCAGCGCCGCCTGTTCGGGTGTTTCGCCGGGGTCGATACGGCCACCCGGCAAGGCCCATTGGCCGGCGTGGCGGCGCAACTGCTTTGAGCGGCGCGTCAGGATCAATGCCGCTTGCCGGCTCCAGGCATCATGGCGCGGAAAACCGGGTAGATCCGCGCCCTGCCCCAGTTCGGTCACACACACGGCGACTGCCGCCCGCTCGGGCAGCTCGGCATCGCTGCCGGTTACCTGAAAGCCCGACAGATGACGACCGATCAGCGCCTTCAGTGCCGCATCGCAGGGCATCGCCGCCGACGCTGCCGGCGGGTCGGGTATCGCCTTCACCAGCTATTGCGCAGCTCGCGCAGCTTGACGAACACGGTGCGCGCGTCGGGCTGCTCCGGCAGATCCGGAAAGCGCTCGCGCAAGCCGGCAATGACGCTGCCGCTGTCGAGCCGGAAGAAAGTATTGAACTGCTTTTCCTGTCCGAGCGTAGTGACGATCGAAGTGGCCGGATCGTGGCCGGCCACTTT
>JAFKGG010000028.1 GCA_017307915.1 Burkholderiales bacterium
GCCTGCTCGCCGGCTCGGCGCTGTCCATCGCCGAGACCCTCTCGGTGGATGGCACCCAGGTGCGCGTGGACCTGCCCTACGCCGCGCTGGACATGCTGTCGGCCGCGCCGGAAGACCGCGTTTTCTACCGCGTGCTCGGCCCCGATGCCGAAGCGCCCGCACACGCCGACCGCGCCCTCGGCAGCGGCGCAGCGGCCGAACCGGCCACGCTGCGTGTTGCCATTGACACCAGCACAGAGCCGACGCTGCTGATCGACACCGATACCGATGCCGTGCTGTGGGGCAACCTGGCCGCGCAGCAATTGTTCGAGCGCGCCGCCGCTGAACTGGCCGGCAGCCCGCTGCGCACGCTGCTCGGCGCCGGCGGCGACGCCGTGCCGCCCTGGCTGCTCGAAGCGCTGCGCACGCGCCGGCCACTGCGCCGCACGCTGTCGGTGCCCAACCGCTTCGGCGAACCGATCGAGGTGCTGCTGCGGCTCGAACCCTGTGACTGCGAAGGCGCGCGCGCGCTGCTGGTGCTCGATCCGCGCGAGGCCGAACTGGCCGTGCTGCGCGCCCGCTCGCAAGACGGCGAGGCGCTGCAACGGCAGCTCGATCAGCACGCGCAACGCATCGACCGGCAGACGCGCGAGCTGGAATCATTCGGCTATACCATCTCGCACGACCTGCGCGCGCCGCTGCACGCGATCGGCGGCTTTGCCAAGATCCTCAGCGACGATCACAGCCAGACGCTGGGCCCGGTGGGCAGCGAATACCTGGAGCGCATCGTCTCGGCCAGCGCGCGCATGGATCGCATGATCGACGCCATGCTGGCGCTGGCGCGCCTATCGACGCTGCCGATGACGGTGATCCCGCTCGACATGAGCCGCCTGGCTGCTGAGGTGGTCGACAGCCTGCGGCTGCAAGACCCGGCCCGCCAGGTCGAGGTGCGCATCGGCGCGGCGCTCAAGGTCAGCGGCGATCCGACCCTGATGCGCATCGTGCTGGAGAACCTGCTCGGCAACGCCTGGAAATACAGCGCGCGCACCGAACGGGCCAGCGTCGTATTCGATGCCGTGCGCGACGCGCAGGGCCGCACCGTGTTCTTCGTGCAGGACAACGGCGCCGGCTTCGACATGCGCCACGCCGACCGGCTGTTCGGCCTGTTCCAGCGGCTGCACCCGCAAGGCGACTATCCCGGCACCGGCCTGGGGCTGGCCACCGTGCAGCGGATCATCCAGCGGCACAACGGCACGGTCTGGGCCGAGTCGCGTCCCGGCCAGGGCAGCACGTTCTCGTTTACCTTGTGGGATCACCAGATCAAGACGTGATATTGTCAACCTCTCAGCCGGCGCACGAGGAGTTGCCATGTACCAAAGAATTCTGGTTCCCATCGATGGAAGCCCGACGGCCGCCGACGGCATGGCCGAAGCCGTCAAGCTTGCCAAGCTCACCAACGGGCAGATCCGGCTCATGCACGTGGTCGATCAGCTCAGCTACGTCGCCGGCTTCGAAGGCTATGGCTCACTGACCGCCGACGTCATCAAGGTGATGAACGAAGCCGGCGAACGCATCCTGCGCGAAGCCAAGGCCCAGGTTGAAGGCGAAGGCGTGCCGGTCGACACCGTGCTGTTCGACGGCTTCTCGGGCCGCGTCAGCGATCACGTCGTCGAACAGGCCAAGAGCTGGAACGCCGACGTCATCGTGCTCGGCACCCACGGCCGCCGCGGCATTCGCCGGCTGGTCATCGGCAGCGACGCCGAGCAGATCGTGCGCAATGCTCCGGTGCCGGTGCTGCTGGTGCGCCCGCGCGAAACCGAAGCCGCCAAGTAAGCCGGCTTCCTCTGTTCGCCCGCGCCCGCTGGGCGCCGCTGCGCAGCGCGCGGCGCCACAGCGGCCGGGCCGCGATCACTCATGGAAATCAGCTTCCTCGGCGCTGTTGACACCGTCACCGGCTCACGCCACCTCGTTCACATCGGCGGGCAGCGCATCCTGCTCGACTGCGGCCTGTTCCAGGGCTTCAAGACCTACCGCACGCGCAACTGGCTACCGTTCCCGATACCGCCGAAGGACATCGACGCGGTCGTGCTCAGCCACGCGCACGTCGATCACAGCGGCTGGCTGCCGGTGCTGGTGCGCGAGGGTTTCGCCGGCCGCATCTACTGCTCGGCCGCCACGCGCGAGCTGACCGAAGTGCTGCTGCTCGACAGCGCCCACCTGCAGGAAGAAGACGCCCGCCGCGCCAACCGCTTCGGCTACTCGCGGCACACGCCGGCGCTGCCCTTGTACACCACCGCCGACGCCAAGCGCGCCATCAAGCGGCTCGAAGTGGTGGGTACCAACGAACCGTTCATGATCGGCCACGTGCATGCCACGCTCACGCCGGTCGGCCATCTGCTCGGCGCCTGCGCAGTCACGCTGGCCACCGGCCACCACCAGACGCTGGTGTTCTCCGGCGACCTGGGCCGCGACAACGACCTGCTGATGCCGCCGCCGCAACGCATCGCGCATGCCGACGTGCTGCTGATCGAATCTACCTACGGCGATCGCCGTCACCCGGTGGTCGACGTCGGCGCGCAGTTGGGCGAGATCATCCGCAACACTTCCAGCCGCGGCGGTACGGTGCTGCTGCCTTCGTTCGCCGTCGGCCGGGCGCAGGCACTGCTGGTATGCCTGCAACGCCTGCGCGCCAGCGGTGCCATTCCCGATACGCTGCCCATGTACCTGGACAGCCCGATGGCCGCCACCGCCACCACGCTGTACCGGCAGCATCGCCGCTTGCTGCGGCTCTCGCCCTACGAGGCCGAGCATCTGTGCGACGGCGTCACCGTCATCGAAAACGCGCAGCAATCCGAGGAACTGACGCGTTCGCGCTACCCGAGCATCATCATCTCGGCCAGCGGCATGGCCACCGGCGGCCGCGTGCTGCATCATCTGCGCGCACTGGCGCCCGATCCTCGCAACCACATCGTGTTTCCCGGCTTCCAGGTGCCGGGCACGCGCGGCGCCAAGCTGATCGAAGGCGCGCCTGACGTGAAGATCTTCGGCACGCACGTGCCGGTCAAGGCGCGCGTCAGCCATCTCGAGGGTTTCTCGGGTCATGCCGATGCCGACGAGCTGATGAACTGGCTGAAAGGCTTCGAAAAACCGCCGCGCCAGACCTTCGTCGTGCACGGCGACCCGGCGGCCAGCGACGCGCTGCGACTGCGCATCGCCGAGGAACTGGACTGGAATGTGCTGGTACCCGAGCATCGCTCGACGATGACGGTCTGAAGCGTACCCGCCTGCCACGAACCGGTACCCGAGGCGGCCGGATCGCTGCCGGCTAGAATCGATGGCGTCTTCGTTCGACGCTTCACCGGTATCGACTTCGACACACGCGAAGCGAGAGTGCGATGAATTGGCCCAATCCCCTGAAACGACGCCCCGGCAGCAACGAACGCAGCGCAGGCCGCGCCGCGCAGCCCCCCGCTTCGCCCGGCGGCGGCCTGCCGCCGCAGCCGCCGCAGTGGATGCCCTCGGCGCGCACCTGGCTGCTGTTCGCGCTCATCCTGCTGATCAACCACTTCGTGGTGCGGACCTTCTTTCCGGCGACCTCGGCGCCGGTGACGGTTCCCTACACCACGTTCAAGCAGGAAGTCGCCAAAGGCAACGTCGCGTCGATCTACAGCAAGGGCGACGTCATCGAAGGCCGTTTCCACAGCCCCGTCACCTGGCCGCAGCCCGAATCGGCGGCGGCCACCGGCACACGCGGCGCGCGCACATCGGGACAGCGCACCATCGAGCCGCGCACCTCGCAGACCTTCGACACCACGCTGCCGGCCTTCGTCGATGAAAGTCTGGAATCCTTCCTGATCGACCACAAGGTCGAGATCAGCGCCGTACCGATCGGCGCCGACGAAAGCCCTTGGACCACGCTGCTGTTCGGTTTCGGCCCGGCGATCGTCATCATCGCGTTCTATGTGTGGATGCTGCGGCGGATGCAGGGCGGCGGCGGCTTCGGCGGCGCCATGATGGGCATGGGCAAGAGCAAGGCGCGCCGCTACGACCAGGCCACCGACACCCGCATCACCTTCGACGACGTGGCCGGCATCGACGAAGCCGAGAACGAGCTGGTCGAGATCGTCGACTTCCTGAAAGACCCGGCCAAGTACACGCGCCTGGGCGGCACCGCGCCCAAGGGCGTGCTGCTGGTGGGCGCGCCCGGCACCGGCAAGACGCTGCTGGCCCGCGCGGTGGCCGGCGAAGCCGGCGTGCCGTTCTTCTCGATGAGCGCTTCCGAGTTCGTCGAGATGATCGTCGGCGTTGGCGCGGCGCGCGTGCGCGACCTGTTCAAGCAGGCGCGCGAGAACCCGCCGGCAATCGTGTTCATCGATGAACTGGATGCGATCGGCCGCGCGCGCGGCCAG
>JAFKGG010000029.1 GCA_017307915.1 Burkholderiales bacterium
ACGATCGCCGAGGTGCTGGCCTGCGCCGACAAGATCCGCGGCACGACGATGCGCATCGATGAGGTCGTCGACGGCCTGATCGATCCCAATGCCGATGAAAGCGACGATTTCGCGCCGGCGCCGGCCGCTGCGGCCGCTGATGATTTCGACGACGAGGATGCCGAAGACGCCGCCGGCGCCAATTCCGCCAAGCTCGAAGAGCTCAAGCGCGTGGCGCTGGACAAGTTCACCGACATCAGCGAGTGGTTCGACAAGATGCGCGTGGCCTATGAAAAAGAAGGCTACAAGAGCAAGTCGTACCTGAAGGCGCAGACCGAGATCCAGGATCAGCTGATGAGCATCCGCTTCACGGCCAAGATGGTCGAGAAGCTGTGCGACACGCTGCGCGCGCAGGTCGACGAAGTGCGTTCGCTGGAACGCGCCATCGCCGACATCTGCGTCAACAAGGTCGGCATGCCGCGCGAGCGCTTCCTGCAGACCTTCCCGGGCAACGAAACCAACCTGAAGTGGTCGGAGAAGGAAGTCGCCGCCAACCCGCCGTATGTCGAGGTAATGCGCCGGAACATCCCGGCCATTCAGGATCTGCAGCAAAAGCTGATCGATCTGCAGGCGCGCGTCGTGCTGCCGCTGGTCGATCTGAAAGAGATCAACAAGCGGATGGCGATGGGCGAGGCCAAGGCACGCAAGGCCAAGCGCGAGATGACCGAGGCCAACTTGCGGCTGGTGATCTCGATCGCCAAGAAGTACACCAACCGTGGCCTGCAGTTCCTCGACCTGATCCAGGAAGGCAACATCGGCCTGATGAAGGCGGTCGACAAGTTCGAATATCGCCGCGGCTACAAATTCTCCACCTATGCCACGTGGTGGATCCGGCAGGCGATCACGCGTTCGATCGCCGACCAGGCGCGCACTATCCGCATCCCGGTGCACATGATCGAAACGATCAACAAGATGAACCGGATCTCGCGGCAGATTCTGCAGGAAACCGGGCAGGAGCCCGATCCGCAGACGCTGGCGCAGCGCATGGAAATGCCCGAAGACAAGATCCGCAAGATCCTGAAGATCGCCAAAGAACCGATCTCGATGGAAACGCCGATCGGCGACGACGACGATTCGCACCTGGGCGATTTCATCGAAGACACGGCCACGCTGGCGCCGGCCGACGCCGCGCTGCATGCGTCGATGCACAACGTCGTCAAGGAAGTGCTCGATTCGTTGACGCCGCGCGAAGCCAAGGTGCTGCGCATGCGCTTCGGCATCGAGATGAGCACCGACCACACGCTGGAAGAGGTCGGCAAGCAGTTTGACGTCACGCGCGAACGCATCCGCCAGATCGAGGCCAAGGCGCTGCGCAAGCTGCGCCACCCTAGCCGCGCTGACAAGCTGAAGAGCTTCCTCGAAGGGCAGTGATGCCTGGCTGAGTGGCGACAGCGGCGCCGAGCCGCTTGCGCCGATGGTGCAAGGCCGCCGGATTCGTCCGGCGGTTTTTTTTTGGGGGGAAGAAAGGGTGACTGCCGCGTTGCGTCGCGCTAGGCTGTTTCCTTGACGAACCGATTGCTCAGCGTACCGATCCCGTCGATCGTGACGTCGACGGTCTGGCCGCTGCGCAGATCCGGCGAGGTGCCGTCGGTGCCCATCCAGATCACATCGCCGGGCCACAGCGTCAGATACTGCGTCATCGCGCTGATGAAGGTGGCGATGCCGAACAGCATGTCGCCGGTGCGAAAGCGCGACTTCACTTCGCCGTCGACACGCACCGTGGTGTAGGCCTTGTCCAGATCGAAGTCGGTTTCGATCCATGGACCCATCGGCTTGAAGGTATCGGTGTTCTTGGAGCGCCAGAAGGTGCGGTCGGCGCGCTGCCAGCTGCGTTCGCTGACGTCGTTGCCGATCGTATAGCCGAGCACGCACGACAGCGCGTCGGCTTCGCTCAGGTGCTTGGCGCGCTTGCCGATCACTACCACCAGTTCGCCTTCGTAATGCACTTGCTCGGTGGCGTCGGCCGGAATCATCACCGATTCGCCGTGCGCAATCAGCGCGTTGTTGGCGCGATAGCCGATTTCGGCGCGTTTCGGAATGTCGGGCGTCACCGCACCTTTTGCGGCCATCTCGCGGATGTGCGTCACGTAATTCATACCCGCGCAATAGAAGGTGCGCGGCACCACCGGAATCTCGATCTTCACGGCGTCGAGCGTGAACTCGCGTCCGTTCGGTGCATAGCCGTCGAACGGGTCGCCGTCGACGGCGCGGATGCGCTCGCCTTCGAGAATGCCGTAGCCGGTCTTGCCTGCGGTTGAGAAGCGAATCCAGCGCATGTCCTGATCCTTGATGGTGACGACGAAGCGTGAAGGGCGATGGTACCGCGCCGAAAGCGTCGACAGTAGCGGCAACTCTTGCCGCGGTGCGCCGAGTCAATCGACGTGCCCGCCGCGCCGGCGCTGCGGTGGGGCATGCCGCTTGCAATGACGAAGCAGAGGAAGTCGCTTCAATCGCCCGATACAGGAATGACTGATCGCTGCCTCGCTTCGATTCACTCATAGAGGAGCAATCCATGAAACATCCGATCCTGACCACAGTAATGACGGTTGCGCTCGGCGCGCTGGGCACTTCGGCCTGGGCAGCCGGCGATGCGACCAATCGCACGACGCCCAACCGTGCAGCCGACGGCACGATGAGCGCGCCGGCCAACGGCACGAACTCCACCCAGCCGTCGCGCAGCGCGGGTCAGGTGGTCAGTGATGCGTCGATCACCGCCAAGGTGAAAGCGTCACTGATCGGCGACGAAACCACCAAGGCTCGCCAGATCAACGTCGATACCAGCCGTGGCGTGGTCAAGCTGACGGGGGCGGTCGACAGCCAGGCGGCCGTCGATCGTGCTGTACAGATCGCTCGCTCCACCGAGGGCGTGCACTCGGTGCAGAACCAGTTGACCGTGGGTACGCGTTGAGCGGTATTCAACGCGCAGCTTGAGCGCGTGATCGCGCTTGCTGGCATGATGCAAGCCCATGCATGGGCTTGCCATCGCTTTCGTGCTGTCGTGGGGCACTATCGTGTCGAACTCGTTCGCGCGCTTTGCCTACGCTCTCGTGCTGCCGGCGATGCGCGACGAACTGGCGCTCAGCTATTCGCAAGCCGGATGGCTGAACACTGCCAATGCGATCGGCTATCTGCTCGGCGCCGTATTGACGCGGCTGCTGGTCAATCGCGTCGGCAACCGGGTGCTGTTCTGCGCGGGCATGCCGGTGACGGCAGCGGCGCTGCTGGCGACCGGTCTTACTTCAGATCTGGGCATGCTCAGCGCGCTGCGCGTCGTGGCCGGCATCAGCGGGGCCGCGGTGTTCATCTGCGGCGGTGCGCTGTCGGGCAACATCTTTCCCGATGATCCGAAGCGGGCCACGCTCGCCATCACGTTGTTCTTTGGCGGCTCGGGCCTGGGTCTGATCGGTTGCGGCGTAGCGATTCCCTGGCTGCTCGAGGTGCGCGGCAACGCGGCTTGGCCGCATACCTGGATCGGCATGGGGGTGGTGTCCGCGCTGTTGACCTTGGGCTCGGTCGTGGCCGCACGGCGCATCGCCGAGCCGTCACTGCTCGGGCGAGGCTCGTCTGCCGCCGCCCATTGGCCTGCCGGCCGCTATCTGGCGTCGCTGGCCGGCTATCTCGGCTTCGCGCTGGGATACATCGGATACATGACCTTCGTGGTCGCGTGGATGCGCGAGAACGGCGCCGATACCGGCAGCGTGATCCTGGTCTGGTGCCTGCTCGGGGTGGCGACGCTGGTCGCGCCCTGGATCTGGCGCGTGCCCTTCGAGCGCTGGAGCGGCGGGCGTCCGATGGCGGCGGTGATGCTCGTGCTGGCGGTTGGCGCCGGCTTGCCGCTGCTCGCTGCGTCATTGCCGGTGATGCTGCTGTCGGCCGCCTTGTTCGGCGCGGCGATGTTTTCGGTGCCCGCCTCGGTGAACACGCTGATCAAGCACACCTTGCCCAAGCCCGCCTGGGGCGCGGCGATGGCCACCTATACGATTCTGTTCGCAGCCGGCCAGATCGCAGGACCGATCGTCACCGGCTTGCTCGCCGATGCCTCGGGATCGCTGCGGCCGGGGCTCGCCTTGTCGGTGCTGGTGCTGCTCGGCGGCGCCATGGCTGCCGCCGCGCAGCGCGGCGTCAGGCCCGAGCTTGCCGCGCCCGTGTCATAGCGCACGCGTCGAGAAGGTATCGCAATCGCCCGGCTGTCCGCTCTGATAGCCGGTGCGGAACCAGCGCACGCGCTGTGCCGACGAGCCGTGCGTGAAACTCTCGGGCACCACCACGCCTTGCGATTGCCGCTGCAGGTTGTCGTC